>NZ_JANJTL010000058.1 GCF_024711105.1 Brevundimonas sp.
GTCGCCGTCTGCGTCGAGACCCGGGCCATCCCCACTGTGGCGGAACTCGAAAACCCGGACCTGGCCGTCGCCGTGCTCCATGTGCTCACCGTCGCCCAGGCGATGGCGGAACATCACCACGTCTCCGTCCGCGTGATCCCCGCCGTGGCGGCGGATCACGACTTCGCCCGGGCCATGAGGGCCGTCCGGACCGTGCGGGCCGCGCATAGCGTGCACCTCCGGCATCATGCGTTCGTGGAAGGCGCGCATCTCGTCGCGCGTGACCACGCCGTTGGAGTCCGCGTCCATCGAGGCGAACATCTCGGCGTGATGGGCGGTGAAGGCCTCGCGGGTCAGGCCTTCGTCGCCGATCTCCATGCGGTGGCCGGGGCCGCCGAGCACAACGACGCGGCGCTCCTCGCGGACGTCCTGATCCTGGGCCTGGGCCTGGGCGGCGACGGGCAGCAGGGCCATCAGCCCGGCGGCGACGATGAGAGTCTTCATGAGGGTCTCCAGTTGAATCGCGGGCGGCGTCCGCCTCATGCTCATGAGACCTGCCGCATGTCGCGCCAGTATTTCGGAGGCCCGAGCTCGCGAACCCTTGCAGGCCGGGCCTTTGCGTCCGCAATGTTTCAGCCGTGAAATACGCGGGCGCGGTTCGCCCGACAGGATGGCGTCATGGAAACCGCCCCGCCCGCTCCGGCCAAGGTGCTGGTCGTCGATGACGATCCGGGCATCCGCGACCTGCTGATTGACTACCTGGCGCGCCAAGGGTTCGACGCGCGCGGCGCCGCGGACGGACGCGAGATGGACCAGGCCCTGGCGCGGGATCCCGCCGATGTCGTGGTGCTCGACCTGATGATGCCGGGCGAGGATGGCCTGTCGATCTGCCGCCGTCTCGCCGAGGACGGCCCCCCTGTCATCATGCTCTCGGCCATGGGCGAGGACACCGACCGCATCGTCGGACTGGAGCTAGGGGCCGCCGACTATCTGCCCAAGCCGTGCAATCCGCGCGAGCTTCTCGCCCGTATCCGCGCCGTCCTGCGCCGCTCGGCCGAACGACGCCCGCGCGGCGGCGGCCAGGCCGTGCGCTTCGGCGCCTGGCGGCTCGATCTGGTCCGGCGCGAGCTGATGAACGCCTCGGGCGCGGTCAGCCCGCTGTCGTCGGGCGAGTTCCACCTGCTGCGCGCCTTCGTGGAGCGCCCGGGCCGGGTGCTGACCCGGGATCAGCTGATGGATCTGGCGCGCGGTCCCACCGCCGAGACATTCGACCGCGCCATCGACGTCCAGATCAGCCGGCTAAGGAAGAAGCTCGACGACGGCACGGGCCGCGAGCTGATCGAGACGGTGCGCGGCGAGGGCTATCGCCTGTCGGTTGAGGTCCGCCCGGCATGAGGCGCCCGGCCACCCTGCCCGTATTCCTGCAGGTCGCCCTGCTGGTGGTGCTGTCGATCGTGGCCGCCCAGGTGGTCGCCTTCGCCGTGGTCCTGCACGCGCCGCCGCCCACGCCGCAAGGCTTCACCATCGACCAGGCGGTCGCCGCCCTGGAGGGCGAGCCGGTCCGTACCGACGAGGGCCGGACGCTGCGTCGCCGTCTGTCCGACGAAGCCGCCTTCGACGCCCACTCGACCGAGGACCCGCTGGCCCGCGTGATCGCGCTGGCGCTCGAATCCCGCCTCGGCGTCGAGCGCGGCGACGTCCGCGTACAGGTCGTCCCGGTCGACGGACCCATGCGCCGCCGGATGCACGAACGGCTGGCCCTGCCCTTCAAACATCGGATGCCCGAGGATGTGGTCCGGCTTGAAGAGCGCAGCGAGTCCTTCGTCGTCCGCCGCCGGGTCAGTGGCCCGCCGGCTCCCGACGCGCCGGACTCTCCCGATGCGCCGGAGGCGCCTGAGCCGCCGCCGACGCCGCAGGTCATTCCCCTGGCCCCCGGCGACGAGGACGTCGTGGTGCTGCGCCCGCAGCAGCGCGTCACCATCCTGACCGAGCAGCTGCGTTTCCCGCCCTTTACCGCCACTGTGCGTCAGGCGGACGGCCGCTGGGCCACCGTCAGCCCGCCGCAAAGCCTGCTGTCGCCCTGGCACACGCGCATCCTGCTGAGCTTCCTGGCCAGCCTGCTGCTGCTGAGCCCGCTGGCGTGGCTGATCGCGCGCCGCCTGACCCGGCCGATCCGCGTCTTCGCAGAGGCGGCCGAGCGCCTGGGCTCAGACCCAAACGCCCCGCCCCTCCCCGAGACGGGACCGGCCGAGGTCCGCAACGCCGCGGCCGCCTTCAACGACATGCAGGCCAAGCTGCGCCGCTACGTCGAGGGGCGCACCCAGATGGTCGCCGCCATCGCGCACGACCTGCGCACGCCGCTGACCCGTCTGCGCTTCCGCGCCGAACAGACCGAGCCGGAGATCCGCGACCGCATGGCCGCCGACATCGAGCAGATGGACGGCATGATCGCCCAAGCCCTCGCCTATGTCCGCGGCGAGACGGTGCGCGAGGACCGGGTCACGCTGGATCTCGGCGCCCTGGTCTCCTCCGTCGTGCACGATCTGGCCGAGATGGGGGCCGAGGTCAGCGTGGAGGCCGCGCCAGGCGTGCGGGTCCAGGGCCAGCCGCTCAACCTTCGCCGCGCCGTCGGCAATCTGGTCGAGAACGCCGTGAAGTTCGCCGGCGCCGCGCATATCCGCGTGACCACCGAAGCGGGCCAGGCCGTCGTCGAGGTCGAGGACACCGGCCCGGGCCTCCCCGACATCGACCTGGAAGCCGTCTTCGAACCCTTCCGCCGCGCCGAGCCGTCGCGCAGCCGCGAGACCGGCGGGGCGGGCTTGGGCCTCGCCGTCGCCCGCGGCATCGCCCGCGCCCACGGCGGCGACGTCACCCTGTCCAACCGACCCGACGGCGGCCTCGCCGCCCGCCTCACCCTACCGCTTTCCAAGGAGCCGAACCCGTGAAGCTCAGAGCCCTGATCCTCGCCGCCGCGCTGGCCCTGCCCGGCGGCCCTGCCCCCGCGCAGGACGCGGCGCGGCCCCGCGCCGTGGTTGAGGCGATCGCCGAGCGCATCCGCGACCAGTACTTCAGTATCGAGCGCGGCGACGCCATCGCCGACGCGCTCGAAGCCGAGTCCGCGTCGGGCCGGTACGATGCGTTCACCGACCCGCGCGACCTGGCGGCGGAGCTCAGCGCACGCCTCCGGCCCGAGGACGCTCACTTCGTCGTCCTGCATGATCCGGCGGGACCGGCCGCGAGCCCTGGATCGGGCGGCGTCCGCTCGCAGGGAACAGACATCCAGCGGCTGTCCAACTACGGCTTCACGCGCGTCGAGGTCCTGCCGGGCAACATCGGCCTGATCGAGATGCGGTCCTTCGCCAACATCGACTTCGGAAATCCTGACGACCCGGCGCGGCGGGCGGCGGACGCGGCGCTGGCCCTCGTCGCCCATACGGACGCCGTGATCTTCGATGTCCGCAACAACGGGGGCGGATCTCCGGCCATGGTCGGCTATCTGGTCAGCGCCTTCACGCCGCCGGATGCGGACATCTACAACGTCTTTCACAACCGCGACGGCACGCGTCGGGAGACCCCGCGCATCTACTACAGCGCGCCGCGTCTGGAGACGCCGCTCTATGTCCTGACCAGCGCGCGGTCCGGATCGGCCGCTGAGGCCTTCCCCTACACGCTGCAGGCGGCGGGCCGCGCCACCATCGTCGGGGAAACCACCGGCGGCGCTTCGAACCCTGGGGGCATGTTCCCCATCCCGGGCGGCTTCATGGTGTTCATCTCGGGCGGCTCGCCGGTCAATCCGATCACCGGTCGGAACTGGGAAGGGACCGGCGTCATCCCCGACGTGGAGGCCCCGGCCGCGCTGGCGCTGAACCACGCGCAGAGGCTGGCGCTGGGCCAGATCCTCGCCGAGCAGCCCGACCGAACCGACGCGGCATGGGCGCTGTCGGCCTTCCAGACCTGGACCGGCGGACCGGTGGCCCTGAACGACTACGCCGGAACCTACGGCCCCTTGGCGGTCGCGAACGAAGACGAGGCGCTGGTCGTGCGCCGTGGCCGACGCCCGCCGATGGTGCTGACGCCGGTCGAGACCGACCTGTTCTTCGTGGCGGGAGATCCGCTGATGCGCTTCGCCTTCGAGCGCGACGCGTCGGGTCGAGTCATCGCCATCGAGCAGCGCCCCGCCTTCGGGCCCGGCATGCGCCAGCGCCGCACAGACTAGCTGGGCCGTAACAGCCGTTCGCGGCTTGTGAGGGGCCCAAGGGTTGACTTGGCAGGGCGCAGAGCCAAAACGGCGCCCATCCGTTTCATGGCCGCGCTCCCGAAGCGCGGCCGCTCCCTGCTCCTTGAGGTGAATCCATGACCGTTCGTGTCGCCATCAACGGCTTTGGCCGCATCGGCCGTCTCGTGCTGCGCTCCATCGTCGAGCATGGCCGCACCGACATCGAGGTGGTGGCGATCAACGACCTGGGCCCGGTGGCCACGAATGCGCACCTGCTGCGCTACGACTCGGTCCACGGCCGGTTCCCGGGCACGGTGGAGTCCGGCGACGACTGGATCGACGTGGGCGCGGGCAAGATCCGCGTCACCGCCGAGCGCGATCCGTCGAACCTCCCGCACAAGGACCTGGGCGTCGACATCGCCTTCGAGTGCACCGGCATCTTCACCTCCAAGGACAAGGCCTCGGCCCACCTGAACGCCGGCGCCAAGCGCGTGCTGGTCTCGGCCCCCGCCGACAACGCCGACAAGACCATCGTCTACGGCGTGAACCACGACGTGCTGACGGCCGAGGACGTGATCGTTTCGAACGCCTCGTGCACCACCAACTGCCTGGCGCCGGTGGCCAAGGTGCTGCACGACCTGTTCGGCATCGAGCGCGGCTACATGACCACGATCCACGCCTACACCGGCGACCAGCCGACGCTCGATACGATGCACAAGGACCTCTACCGCGCCCGCGGCGCGGCCTTGTCGATGATCCCGACCTCGACCGGCGCGGCCAAGGCCGTGGGCCTGGTCCTGCCGGAACTGAAGGGCAAGCTGGACGGCTCCTCGATCCGCGTCCCGACCCCGAACGTCTCGGTCGTCGACCTGAAGGTCGTCGCCGGGCGCGACACCTCGGCCGAGGAGATCAACTCGGCGCTGAAGGCC
>NZ_JANJTL010000107.1 GCF_024711105.1 Brevundimonas sp.
CAGGAGATGCGAGTGCTGTCGGAGCTGGCGTCGGGCCGAGCCAACAAGGAAATCGCGCGCGCGATGGGCCTCTCGCCGAACACCATCAAGACCCACCTGGCCAACCTGTTCGCCAAGCTCGGCGCTGCGACCCGCACCGAGGCCGTGACCCGCGCCCGCGAGCTCAGCCTGATCCCCTGAGCGGGCGATCTGGTCGAACTCACCCGTTCGGGCGATAGGATGTGCGCTGGGTCGCGAGCATGCTCCGGGCGTCGTCGCACCCACGGGGAGGAAGCCTGCATGGCTCGCATCATCATCGTCTATGGCCTGGTCGCGGGCCTGATCATCATCGCAGGCATCATCGGCACCATCGTCCTCCGGGGGGACGAGCCGCACGGCAGCGTCTGGCTCGGCTACCTCATCATGCTCCTGGGCATGTCGGCGGTCTTCATTGGCGTCAAACAGCACCGCGACCGGCACAACGGCGGGGTGATCAAGTTCCTGCCCGCTCTCGGGGTGGGGCTCGGGATCGCCCTGTTCGCCTCGCTGGCCTACGTCCTGGTGTGGGAGGTCTATCTGGCCGTCACCGACTACGCCTTCATGGACCAGTATATCGCCGCCGAACTCGATGCGCGTCGCGCCGAAGGCCTGTCAGGTCAGGCCTATCGCGACCTTGAGGCGCAGATGCGTGAGATGGCCGTGGCCTACCAGTCGCCGTTGTTCCGGCTGCCGATGACCTTCGCGGAGATTTTCCCGGTCGGACTGCTGGTCTCGATCGTGAGCGCGGTGCTGCTGCGAAACAGCCGGTTCATGCCCGTCCGGGCTCGCGCCTGAGGCGCGGCTTCTCGGGACAGGGGCGGCGGTCAGTCGCCCTTGTTCTCGTAGGTCGCCGTGATCGAGGCCTTGGCCAGCGTGTGGAAGTGCAGGTTGAAGCCGAACACGGCGCCGGAGTTGTCCGGCGTCACCTCGAGCTTCTCGGTATCCACGGCGAAGACGGTGAAGATGTAGCGGTGCGGGCCGTGTCCGGGCGGCGGGGCGGCGCCGCCGAAGCCGGCCGGCCCATAGTCGGTACGGCCCTCGACTGAGCCCGCAGGCATGGCGTTCGGCGACGCGCCCTCGGCCAGCCCGGTCACGTCGGCGGGGATGTTGGCCACCGTCCAGTGCCAGAAGCCAGAGCCCGTCGGCGCGTCGGGATCATAGCAGGTGACGGCGAAGCTCTTCGTACCTTCGGGCGCCCCGGACCATTTCAGGTGGGGGGAGGTATCGCCCTTGGCCTTGACCTGGGCGTCCGGCAGCGTGCCGCCGTCCGAGAAGCTGTTCGAGGTGAGGGTGAAGGCCATGGCTTTCCTCCGTCGTCAGGCGACTTCGATGCGGTAGCTTTCGATCACCGTATTGGCGAGCAGGGTCTCACACATCCGTTTAGCCTCGGCGGCCGGGTCAGCGGCGCCGTCGAGGTCGAACTCGATCAGCTTGCCGACGCGGGCGTCGGACACGCCGGACCAGCCCAGGCCCTTCAGCGCGCCCTCGACGGCCTTGCCCTGCACGTCGAGCACGCCCGGCTTGAGGAAGACGTGGATGCGAACCTTGGCCATCAGTGCAGACCTCCCTGAATCACGGTCGGCATGTCCTTCATGATGCCCAGGCGCTTGGCCACCTCGGTGTAGCTTTCGATCACATTGCCCAGGTCGCGGCGGAAACGGTCCTTGTCCAGCTTTTCGCCGGACGCCGTGTCCCACAGGCGGCAGGAATCCGGGCTGATCTCGTCGGCCAGGATCACCCGGCTGAAGTCGCCCTCGTAGATGCGGCCGAACTCGATCTTGAAGTCGACGAGCGTGATGCCGATGCCGGCGAACAGGCCGGTCAGGAAGTCGTTCACCCGAACCGTCATGGCCAGGATGTCGTCGATCTCCTGGGTCGAGGCCCAGTTGAAGGCGGTGATGTGCTCCTCGGTGACCATCGGGTCGCCGAGCTTGTCGTCCTTGTAGCAGAACTCGATGATCGAGCGGGGCAGGGGAGAGCCCTCCTCCAGGCCCAGCCGCTGGGACAGGGAGCCGGCCGCGATGTTGCGGCAGATCACCTCCAGCGGGATGATCTCGACCTCCTTGATCAGCTGCTCGCGCAGGTTCAGCCGGCGGATGAAGTGGTTGTGCACGCCGATGCCGTTCAGCCGCGTCATCACGTACTCGGAGATGCGGTTGTTGATGACGCCCTTGCCCTCCAGGACGGCCTTCTTCTGGGCGTTGAAGGCGGTGGCGTCGTCCTTGAAGTACTGGATCAGGGTGCCGGGCTCGGGACCCTCGTAGAGGATCTTGGCCTTGCCTTCGTAGATCTTCTTGCGGCGGCTGGTCATGCGGGGGCCCCTCTGGGCGGTGCGGGCCTGAAACGCGAGACGCGCCGCTCGACGGCGGCGCGGAGGCGACTCAGGATTCCGTGAGAATAGGTCGGGCGGAGATTTAGCGGAACGGCGCCCCTTTCGCAATTGCACCCAGAGGCGTTCCAGACACACCAACCGCGCGAGTTCCGCATACGTCGCGGTTCCGATTGATCGGCGCTCCGCCGCCCGATATGAGGGCGCCTTCCAATCAGTGAGACCCGCTTTCCGATGACGACCTTCAACGACCGCGAACAAGGCTTCGAGTCCAAGTTCGCCCTGGACCAGGAACAGGAGTTCAAGGCCGTCGCCCGCCGCAATCGTCTGCTGGGCGAATGGGCGGCCGACAAGATGGGCCTGAGCGACGAACGGCGCGCCGACTACGCGCGCGCCGTGGTCAAGTCCGACTTCGAACAGCCCGGCGAGGAAGATGTCTTCCGCAAGGTCATGCAGGACCTGGAAGGCTCGGGCCTGGGCGTGCGCGAGAGCGAGATCCGCTCAAAGATGGACGAGCTGATGGCCGTTGCGCGGGACCAGATCCGCAACGGCGAATAGTCCCGGCGAACGCCGGCGAATGGGCCGCGCCCCGTCAGGGACGCGGCCTTTTTTGCACGTGGGGCTCAGCCCGGCAAGACGACGGTGTCGATGGCGTGAATCACGCCGTTCGAGGCCGCGACGTCTGTCTGGACGACGCGACTTTGGTTGCCGGCGGCGTCGGCCAGGACCACGCCGCCCTCGACCACGCGGGCGGTGAGTTCGCCGCCCTGGACAGTCGTGACCGTCGCGCTGCCGCCGCCGGCCTGGATCTGCTCGATCAGGGTCGCGGCGTCCACGCGGCCGGAGACCACGTGATAGGTCAGTACGGCCGTCAGGGTGTCGCGCTGTTCAGGGGTGAGCAGGCCCTGCAGGGTCTCGGCCGGGATCTTCTCGAAGGCGGCGTTGGTCGGCGCGAAGATGGTGAAGGGGCCGGCGCCGTTCAGCGTCTCGACCAGGCCGGCGGCCTGAACCGCGCTCACCAGGGTGGAGAAGTCGCCATTGCCCTGCGCCACCTCGACGATCGTGCCGGACGCGGCGGGCGTGGCGGCGGCAGAAGCCGCAGCGGTGGACTCGGCCGAGGCCTCGGCGGTCGTGGCGGCCTCGTCAGCCGAGCTGTTGCAGGCGGCGAGCACGAGGGCGGAAGCGGCCACAAGGCCGAAGATGGTCTTCATGTCGTTTCTCCTGAGCAAGCGCCGCGGGGAGGCGACGCGGCAGGAGATACGAGAGGCATCCGCGATGGATGCAGTCAGCCTTGGCCGAACACCCGGGCGAAGACGGTGTCGACATGCTTGGTGTGGTAGCTCAGGTCGAACAGGGCCTCGAGCTCGCTATCGGACAGCACCACGCGATCATCCGCCTTCAGGAAGTCGAGGAAGGCCCCTTCGCCGCGCCAGACTTTCATGGCGTTCTCCTGGACCGCCGCGTAGGCGTCTTCACGCGAGACGCCGGCCTGGGTCAGAGCCAGCATGACGCGCTGAGAATGAACCAACCCGCCAAGGCGGTCGAGGTTCTTCGCCATGTTCTCCGGATAGACGTTCAGCCGCTCGACCACGCCGGCCAGGCGATGCAGGGCGAAGTCCAGGTGGATCGTGGCGTCCGGGCCGATGCCGCGCTCGACCGAGGAGTGGCTGATGTCCCGCTCGTGCCACAGGGCGACGTTCTCCATCGCCGGGGTCACCGCCGAACGCACCAGCCGGGCCAGGCCGGTCAGGTTCTCGGTCAGGATCGGATTGCGTTTGTGCGGCATGGCCGACGAGCCCTTCTGGCCCTTGTCGAAGAACTCCTCGGCCTCCAGCACCTCGGTGCGCTGCAGGTGTCGGATCTCGGTCGCCAGCCGCTCGATGGAGGAGGCGACGACGCCGAGCGCGGCGAAATAGGCGGCGTGACGGTCGCGTGGAATCACCTGGGTCGAAACCGGCTCGACCTGCAGACCCATCCTGTCGGCGACGTACTGTTCGACGGCGGGATCGACATTGGCGAAGGTGCCGACGGCGCCGGAGATGGCGCAGGTGGCGATCTCCTCGCGGGCCGTGACGAGGCGGCGACGAGCGCGTTGGAATTCAGCGTGATAGCCGGCGAGCTTGAGACCGAAGGTGACCGGCTCGGCGTGGATGCCGTGGCTGCGGCCGGCGCAGGGGGTCAGCCTGTGCTCCTTGGCCCGCGCTTCCAGCGCCGCCAGCACCCGGTCGACGCCAGCGATCAGCAGGTCGGACGACCGGGCCAGCTGGACGGCGAAGCAGGTGTCCAGCACGTCAGACGAGGTCATGCCCTGGTGCAGGAAGCGGGCTTCCTCGCCGACGATCTCGGCGACATGGGTGAGGAAGGCGATTACGTCGTGCTTGGTGGTGCGTTCGATCTCATCGATGCGGTCGGCGTCGAAGGTCGCGTCCTTGCCCTTGGCCCAGATGGCGTCTGAGGCCTCGGCGGGGATGACGCCGATCTCGGCCATTTTGGTCGCGGCGTGGGCCTCGATCTCGAACCAGATGCGGTACTTGGTCTCCTGGGACCAGATGGCGACGGCTTCGGGACGGGCGTATCGGGAGATCATGGGCGCCCCTAAAGGCCCCGGGCGGCGAATCTGTCAAGGAAGGCCCAGCCTCAGGAGGACAAGATGGAACTGGTGATCGGCGACCGCGCCTTCTCGACCTGGTCGCTCAGGCCGTGGCTGGTGCTCAAGCGCTGCGGGGCGGAGTTCACGACGACCGAGATCAAGCTGGACCAGCCCGAGACCGCCGAGCAGATCGCGCGCCACTCGCCGACCGGCAAGGTTCCGGTGCTCAAGGTCGAGGGCGAGACCATCTGGGACTCGCTGTCGATCTCGGTCTGGTGCGCCGAGCGCTATCCCGAGGCGAGGCTGTGGCCGGCCGACGCCCACGCGCGCTGGATGGCGCGGTCGGTCACCTGCGAGATGCATTCGGCCTTCATGGCGCTACGCAGC
This sequence comes from Brevundimonas sp., assembly GCF_024711105.1. GTDB lineage: Bacteria > Pseudomonadota > Alphaproteobacteria > Caulobacterales > Caulobacteraceae > Brevundimonas. The sequence continues at coordinate 5,325 of NZ_JANJTL010000107.1, forward strand.
GAATGCGGCATGGGTCGCGAGCATCACATGGTCGGCAAGCCTGGCCCGGCCCATACGCCCTCGCAGGCGCTTTCGGCTGACATCCGCCGACTGGTGAGCATGTGGTCGGAAGCGCGGCGCCGGTTCGGAGGGGGAGAGGACTACCTCTTCGGCCAATGGTCGATTCCGGACGCCTTCTTCACACCGGTCGCCTGCCGCATTCGGCATTATCAGCTCGACCTGGCCGCGCACGGCGACGACGGAACCGCCCAGGCCTATGTCCGGACTCTTCTGAATGATCCGCACTTCCTGGAATGGGAGCGTGAGGTGCTCTAACCGGCGCTTGCAGGCGAGGCGAGGCCATGGCTTCCTTATGTCCATGCAGGAACTGGCGACCCGCCTCCTTCTGACGATTGCGGCGAGCCTCGCGCTCGCCGCGCCCGCGCTCGCCCAGGACGATCCGATCGGGCGCGTGCTCGACTGTCACGCGGGGCAGGAGGCGTGGCTGGAGGCGGCCGCTCACAACGCCCGGACGCTCGAGACGCTCGAATGGGAGCCGTTCGGCCGGGAGACCGGCTGGGAAACCTACGTGCCTATGACCCAGCAGGAGATCGGCACGACCTGCGCGCCGACCACGCCCGGCTTTGCGGCGGCGCTGGCCGCCTTCCAGGCGCGCTACGAACTGGAAGCGGACGGCGTGTTCGGACCGGCTACCTTCCAGGTCTTCAAGGGGGTCTGGCAGGAGCGTCGGCCGTTCGTCATGGCGCGGGTGAGGGGCGAATGTCCGCGGGCCCCGGAACGGCGCGAGCTGGCCGAGTTCGACTACATGGAAGAGACCGCTCGCCGACCGGGCCGAATGGTCCAGGCAGAGGCGCTGGCGGCATTCCGGCGGATGGTCGCGGACGCCCGCGCCCAGGTCCCGGAGATCGCCGCCGATCCGCTGCTGCTGACGGTCTATTCAACCTATCGGCATCCCGACATCGATGGGGTCCGGTGTGAGGACGACCGGAATTGCGACGGCCTGAGGCGCGCGACCTGTTCGGCGCACCGCACCGGCTGGGCGCTCGACATCAATGTGGGACAGGCGCCGGGATATGGGGTGGACTCGACCCATCCGTATAATCGGCTCGTGCAGTCGCGCGGCCCGGCTTACCGCTGGCTGGTGGCCAATGCGCACCGCTACGGCTTCGTGAACTACATCTATGAGCCGTGGCACTGGGAATACGTCGGCCCGGGGGCCAGCTACGCTCCATGACCCGCGCCTTCGCGCGGCGGCGCCTGACGGCCGGAGAACGGGCGATCGCGGACGCGGTGTTCGACGGCGCGCTCCGGCTCGACACGATCCGCATCCTGGCGGCGCCATCCCCCTTCAAGCGCGCCTTTGTGCCGGGCAGGGGATTTGAGCGCGAATGGATCGTCTGGCCCGTGGAGGGCTGGTCCGACGACTTCTCGACCGGTCCGCTGAGAACCCGATCCGCGTTCGTCCATGAGCTGGTTCATGTCTGGCAGGCGCAGCAGGGCGTGAACCTCGCATTGGCCAAACTCAAGGCCGGCGATGGAGTCCGCGCCTATGCCTATACACCCGATGAGACTTGTCGGTGGGTGAGCCTGAACATCGAGCAGCAGGCGATGGTGGTTGAGCACGCCTACAGGCTGTCGCAGGGCGCGACTGCTCCAGCGGCAAGAGCCTTCTACCGGTCTGTCACCCCGTTTTCGTGCGGATTGGAGGGGGCGTGAGGCGGCGTCATATGGCATGGCCGAGTTTCGCCTAAGATATATTATGCGAAATCTTAGATGAGACGCGTTTGGAACTGCCGACTCTACGCGTCTGAAATCGCGACCTCACCGGACCAGCCGTCGAACCCGACCTCGACGTGAGTCGGCGCCAGCTCCGACAGCCGGCGGTAGTCCAGGTCGATATGGAGGTTCGTTAGCACGGCCCGCCGAACGCCTGCCCGCGCGATCCATGCCAGCGTCTGGTCCAGGTGCGCGTGCGTCGGGTGACGTGTCCAGCGCAGCGCGTCAACGATCCAGAGCTCCACGCCCTCAAGCGCCTGGAACGCTTGCTCGTCCAGGCCAGACACGTCGCTCGAATAGGCCAGGCCGCCGATCCGGTACCCGACCGAGCCGATCGGCCCGTGAGCCTGCGGAAACGTCGTCACGGTGACAGGACCACCCGGGCCGTCACACCGAATGGTCTGCGCCTCCGACGTCAGCACATGCGCATCACAGATCGGAGGATATCCATGCAGCCCACGGAATATATATCCGAATCTGGCGTCCAGCGTGTCATGGGTCGGGCGGTCCATCCAGATAGGCACCCGCTTCCGCCCCATGGCGGCGAAGGTCCTGAGGTCATCGATGCCGTGCGTCTGGTCGGCGTGATCGTGGGTCAGCAGGACGGCGTCGATCGCCGTTATTCCGGCCGACAGGACTTGGGCTCGCAAATCCGGCGAGGTGTCGATGAGGATGGTGGTGGCGCCGTCGGGTCCGTTGCGCCGCACGGCCAGGGAGCATCGGGACCGGCGGTTCCTGGGTTCGTTGGGATCGCAGGCGCCCCAGTCGCCGTTCGGACGCGGCACGCCACCGGAGGACCCGCATCCGAGGATGGTGACCTCCAGGCCGCTCACGGCCGTGGGATCCGGTCGAACAGCTCGAAGAAGGCGTGCGTGGTGCGCGCCTCGGCCTCTTCGCGGCTCCAGCCGCGGATCTCGGCCAGCTTGTCGAGCACATGGACGACCAGGGCCGGTTCGTTGCGACGGCCTCGGTGCGGCACGGGCGCCAGGTAGGGGCAATCGGTCTCCACGATGATCCGATCGGCGGGCATGTCGCGGATCACCGCCCTCACCTCCTCGGCGGCCTTGAAGGTGGCGATGCCCGAGACGGAGAAGAAGGCGCCGAGTTCGGCCGCCGTCCGCGCGAGTTCGGGGCCTGAGGTGTAGCAGTGCATCAGGAGCCGGAAGGGCTTGGCCGCATGCTCTTCGCGGAGGGTCTCGGCCATCGCCTCGTCAGCCTCGCGCGTGTGGATCACCAGCGGCAGCCCCGTGAGGCGCGCCGCCTCGATATGGGCGCGGAACACCTTCAGCTGCACGTCGCGTGGCGACAGGTCGTAGTGGAAGTCCAGGCCGCACTCGCCGATGCCCACCACGCGCGGCCGGCTGGCCAGCTCAGCCAGCGTCTGCGGCGACAGGTCGGGGTCTTCCTTGGCCTCGTGCGGATGGACGCCGACCGTGCACCAGATGTCCGGGTGCGCCATGGCGAGTTCATGCGTCGCCTCGAAGGTGGCCAGGCGGTCGGAGATCTCAACCATCAGGGCGACGCCCGCCTCGCGGGCCCGGGCGATGACCGCGTCGCGGTCTTCGTCGAACTGGGGCGCGTGCAGATTGACGTGGCTGTCGACGATCATGAGGCGCGGGCGCGGCGGATCTCCGCCAGGGTCGAGAACAACACATCGGCGCGATCGAGGTTCAGCCCGGCCGTCTCTCCGGGAATCTGCGTCAGCCGGTCCCACACTCGCGCCCAGGCCTCGGGCGCGCCGCCTTGAGCGGCACGGCGGCGCACCGCTTCGGACAGGCGGGCGAACATGAGCTCCAGGCGGTCCTGGCCCTCTGCGCCCTTCAGCCGGTCGGCGAAGCGCAGCATCTCGGCGTCGTCCGGCGCGTCGCCCTCGACCAGGGCGCGGGCGGTGGCGTCGATCTCCAAGGCTCCCTCCTCCGCCAGCTGCAGCGCACGCCCGGGCGACCCGCCCGACATCGCAGCCAGCGATTCGGCGTCGGCGCGCGCCAGACCGGTCTGGGTCATCAGCCATTCGGCGACCGACGCCGCCGACCACGGACGGAAGGCCAGCCGGCGGCAACGGGACCGGATGGTGCCGAGCAGCCGCGCCGGCGAATGGGCCACCAGAAACAGCACGCCGCGCTCCGGCGGCTCCTCAAGAGTCTTCAACAAGGCGTTGGCGGAGTTGATGTTCAGGTCGTCGGCTGCATCGACGATGGCCACGCGGTGCTGCGCCATCGACGGCGACTTGGCGAAGAACTCCGGCAGGGCCCGGGCCTCCTCGACCGAGATGGACTTCTTGGTCTTGCCCCCTTCGACCTGGCGTTCGAGCACCAGCAGGTCCGGGTGGGCGTCCTGTTCGACGAGGCGGCTGACGCGATCCTCCGGGTCCGAGCCCAGCAGGCCACGCCGGAGATCGGGCGCGGCCCCCAGCAGACGCCGCGCGGCGCGATAGGCGAAGGTCGCCTTCCCCAATCCCTCCGGCCCCGTCAGCAGCCAGGCGTGGTGAAGCCGGCCCCGGTCGAGCGCCTCGAGAAAGGCCGCCTCCGGCGCCTCGTCCTTCAGCGCGTGATAGCTCTGCCGGGGCGACGGCCGGTCGGTCACGGGACCAGCTCCAGCCGTTCGGAGACGGCCTCCCACACCCGGGCGTCGACCTCGTCCAGCGTGCCGGCGGCGTCGATCACCGCGCAGCGGGCAGGCTCAGCCTCGGCGATCCGCAGGAACTCGGCGCGCAACCGCTCGTGGAAGGCGAGCCCCTTCGATTCGAACCGCACCTCGAACATGTCCCGGCCGAAGGCGCGCTCGAGGCCGAGCTCGACCGGCATGTCGAACACCAGGGTCAGGTCCGGCCTGTCGGCGCCGACCACCTCGGCCTCGATCGCCTCGATGAAGGATGGGTCCACTCCGCCGCCGGCGCCCTGATAGGCCCGGGTCGAATCGGAAAAGCGGTCGCAGACCACCCAGGTCCCGGCCTCCAGAGCCGGACGGATCAGCCGCGTCAGGTGGTCGGACCGGCCCGCATACATCAGCAAGGTCTCAGCCGTCGGCGTCCAGCGATCCGTCTCGCCGGTCAGCAGCAGGCCGCGCAGCGCCTCGGCCCCTTCCGAGCCGCCCGGCTCGCGGGTCATGACGACGTTCAGCCCGAGCGCGTTAAGCCGCTCGACCAGCCTGCGGGCCTGGGTGGACTTTCCGGCCCCCTCCCCGCCTTCGAATGTGATGAACCGTCCGCGTGACACGGCCGCACAATGGCGGCTCGCGCCCGGGAGGCAAGGCCGCGCGGCCGATTTATTGGGCGCGCACCAGGATGGCGTCGAACAGGCCTTGGCCCGCGAGCATGCTGCGCTCGCGTTCAGCCTCGGTGCGGCCCGTCCAGGGCCCCACCAGAACCCGATACATTGGCCGGTCTCCGACGCGGACATCCTCGATTCGCACGCGGCCATCGCGGCCAAGCCGGCGACGGAGCGCCTCCGCGTTGTCGCGCTCGCCGAACGTGCCGACCTGGATGAAGTAGGGCGTCGTGTCCGCCGGCTCCGAGGGGCGCGACACCGCCGGCGGCGAGGTCAATGCCGCCTGCTGCACCGGCCCGACCGAGCCCAGCCGGGGCGCCGGCCCGACGTAACGCACCCGCACCCGGGCCAGGCCCTGGGACCGCACGCCAAGCGCATCGGCCGCGCCGCGCGACAGGTCGATCAGCCGATCGTCGACAAAAGGCCCGCGGTCGTTGACCCGCACGATGATGCTCTGTCCCGTCTGCAGGTTCGTGACCTCCACCAGCGAAGGCAGGGGCAATGTCGTGTGCGCCGCCGTGAGCGCGTGCATGTCGAATATTTCGCCCGTCGCTGTCGGGCGGCCGTGGAAGGCGTCGCCGTACCAACTGGCGACGCCAGTCCGGTCGTAGGCTTCATCCATCTCCGGCGTGTACCAGCGGCCCCTCACCTGATACGGCCGCATCGTCCCACGGACGATCGGAGCCGGGTCGGTCACCTCGGCGGAGACGGAGGGTGCGTAGAGTTGCGGGCGCACAGGCGCTGGCTCAGCTCCAGCGAACCCGCAAGCCGACGCCAGCAAGGCCACGGCGATAGCCGCGCAGATCCGCCAGATCATGGGAGCCCTCCCCGCCAAAGCCCTTGATCATGCCAGCGGAACTTTCCGCTTTGGTTAACCGCGCCTGAGCCGCTACAGCCCTGCTGCGAGGACAGGTGGCCGAGTGGTTTAAGGCAGCGGTCTTGAAAACCGCCGTGGGTGGAAGCCCACCGTGGGTTCGAATCCCACCCTGTCCGCCAGCCGGTCTTCGACACCCAACCCGGGACGTCTGCGGCAGCTACCTAGAGACGCGTGCGCGGCCCTAAAGCGCCCAAAACCCAGTCTCGACCTGATGACGGGCCCAATGCCGCTGTCAGCTTAGCCGCCACTGCGCAAGGTTAGCCCCAACTCTTCTGGAGTCAGGCGTTAGTCGCAGCCCCAAGTCGCCAGGACTTCGAAGCGGGGACATTGAAAGCGTGGACCAAAACTAGGAACCGATCATTGCACGGGTGAAGATCATCCATGCATTTACATTGCAGGTGCGTCGCCCCTCGGGGACCGGCGACTTGACCGCGCGTTTCGACGAACATAGCTTTTCGAAACCACGAGCGGGGCGCAGATGAGACACTGGCGGGTTCCGGTAGCGCTGGCCGTGCTCGCTATCGCCGGATGCGGCGATGACAGGGTTCAACCCGATCACATGAGCCTGCCGGGCGAGGTCTTCCAGGTGAACCCTGATCCCGACCCCGAGGTCATGTCCTGGGCCGGCTGTCTAGACGCCGTCACGCAGTGTCTCGAAGGCGGCGGCACGGTCCGGACCTGCACCACGGAGGCGTCATGCCGGCCCCAGTGCGTAGCGGCGCTTGAACGGGCGCTCGAAGGCGCGTCCGGCCGCGAGGCCGAGCTGGACGCCTTCGAGAGCGTCTTTGTTGTGCCCGACGCGGTGTGCCGACCGGTCGAGCGCGCCGCGCCATGAACCGGGTCAAGGCGACGCTCCTGGTTTTTCTGGCCCTGGTGCTGGGCGCTTGGGACACGCGCGTGGTCAACGGCGACATCTGGCGCTCAACCTACTTCAGGGGACGGAGCGCATCGATCCCCGAGCATACCGATCTGGCGACCTTGGCGCTTCGGGAGCTCGGCGCGGCCGACATCCTCGGAAGGGACGGGAGCGCCGGGGTCACGGTGGTCGACCTGAACGCCACCTATTTCCGGGAAGAGCTTCTGCGCGGCACGCCGCGCGAGGGCGACGACCGGGATACGGCGGTCGAGGAGCGACTGCTCCCGCAGCCCGCCCGCTTCGCCGGCCTGCCGGACTACAGCTATGGGCCGGCCGACTGGTTGAACAAGAACCTGACCTGCCCCATTGGCGGCCCGGCCCGCAACGACGAGCTTTGCCACGAGTTCACGGGATGGCTCGGGGGTCTCAACGCCGTGCACTTCGGGTCCCAGGCCACGGCAATGTACGCGCGCTATCACGCCATCGCCCTGCAAAGGGCCGGTCGCGCCAAGCGGATGCGGGAAGCGATGACGCCCGAGGAGCGCCGGGTCTATGCGGACGCGCTGCGCGAAGCCGAACATCAGGCTTTGATGTACGAAGGCTATGCCCAGCACTTCTCCAGGATCGCTGGGCCATCGGCCACATGTGGGAGCGCTGGGACGGCCCCGATCGCACCCAGATAGCCAATGCGTCGGTCTACAGCGGCCTGGTCATCGGCGGTGTCGCCGGCCTGATCCATGGGGCGGAGGCGGTGGTCACGGCGAGGCTCGGCCAGAGCGGAAGGGATGCGGGGCTGGCGGCGGACCCCATGTCCTCGCCCCTGCCGGGCGACGGCGCAGCGCGCGCCATGACTTTCCGACATGTCGACAGCCCGGACACGCCACCCATTCCGGCCATCGGCGACGAACGGCTGGGAGACCTGGTGCGCGGCAGCTTCGGCGCGGGCTACGGCGGCGAGATCACCGACCAGCCGCTGGACGTCGCCGTGCAGCGCCGAGAGATGCTGACCTGCTCAAGGGCAGGTTGGGCCGAAGTCATCCGCGCCCTGGGGCCGGGCCCGGGCGGTGGCTATGGCGAGTATGGCGTCCGGCTGTCTGCCGACGCGCCCGATTTCGCCGTCGTCGATCAGGCCGACTGCTGGGATATGTGGGCCACCAACCGCTCCATGTACGAGGGCCTCGTCTACATCGGATCCCTGGGCGCGAACCCTGAGGGCGAACGGCTGGTCTTCGCAGGACTGGCCATCCTTCAGGCCGTCGCGCCTGCAGGCGTTCCCTATGACGGAACCCACTATTCCAGCACTGACCTGCCCGCGCTTGCCTGGAGGATGTGGCGCCGCCAGTGGCTGGACCCGGACGGAACGGACCTGGCGCGCGGAGGGATCGGCGAACTGTTCAACGCTCCCACCGGCGAGAGGGCGGGCCTGCCGGTATACGCCGAGCCAGTAGATCCCGAGGGTCTGCGAACGGAGGCGGCGGGCGGGGTCGATCGGCAGACGATCTTTGGGGCCATGCCCCTGGCCGATTCCGACCACTGGGGCAGCGTCGAGGGGCTGGAGCTGCTGGAACGCCTGCGCCGGTCCGACAGGGAAAGTTTTCAGCAGGCCTGCCAGTTCGTGGCGGACATGGCGTGGCAAGGGACCCACCCGAGCTATGAGGGCCGGATGTCCCGGACGCGTATGGTCGGCGGCGAGAGGGTTCGGTCGCTGGGGCACATCCGCACGGGGCATCGTGAACGCGAGATCGATGATCCCGCCGACCCGTTCTACATTGACCAGGGCTACGTCAGCCGGACGGAGGCGCGGGACCCCGCGCCGACCTTCGGCTCCAGGTCGGCCGCCAACTGGTGCGCGCGCGTGCCCATAGTCCGCCTGTCTCGGGATCCCGAGCTAAGGAACCAAAACATCGTACAGGTTCTGCCGTCCGATGCGCCGCGCGTGGAACTGATCGGCGAGGACTTCGGCGACCGGGAAGGCAATGTCTTCATTTATGAGCAGGGTCGCAGGCGGCGCACCCTCGGACGAATCCTGGACTGGGAGGATCGCCGCATAAGAATCAGCTTCCGGCCCGGCGAACTGAGCGAGGGGCGCGACTACCTCGTCGAAATCCGCACATTCGACGGTAAGCGCAGCGTGGGTCTTTTCATCCTGCGGATTCGTGCAAACGAGCCGGAGCCCGAGCCGCCGCCGCTCGTCTCGGCGCGCTGTAATGCGCCGCCGCCGCCAGTTCCAGATTTTGACATGGCAGCAGCCATATCCCGTCGGGTTGGACCCGACTGGAACAGGGCCGACCCGGCTGAACTCGCGGCGGCCATCCGCGCCGCTCGCGCCGAACTGGTGGCGCGCCAAGCCGGCCTTCGGCAGTTCCTGCTGGCGGAACGGGCCTGCATTCTGGAGGCAAGACCTGCGGGAATGCGCATTGTGGAGCGCGTCAGAACCGCGGGACAACAGCAGGCGGAGCGGGAGGCGGCCGCCCATTATCGTCGGTCTCGTTCTCCCGGCGGCAGCAGGGACTGCGCCGTCTGGACCGGCCAAGGCGAGCCGATCCGGTATCTGGTCAGCCGTAATGCGCTCGCGCCGCCGGAAGACATCTGGAGCCCCTACATCGACGAAATAGACGGGGTCATCCAGTTCGGCCGCTTCGCCGAGGCGCACGCCGGCGCCATGGCCTTGGCCGTGGAGCGTCGTGCCTCCCCAGTCCGCCGGAACGGCGACTTCGACATGAGGGTCACCGACCCCGCAGAGCTTCTGGAGCGGCACTACACCGCGACCGGTCCGGTCACGTCGCGGTTCTATAATCCTCCACTGTCCGAGCTTTCGGTTATGCAATCATGGTCTTCGGTCGCCCTAGGGTTATACGGCGTCACGGCGGAGGGGATCGTCAATCGCCGAGCCTATGAGCGGTGGGTCACAGTCGAAGCAGCCAGCGGCGCGGACGATCCGCTCGACGCCCTCTGCCGTCTTGCAAGCCCAATCAACTCCTCAGGATTTTCGATCTCCTACGCTCCGCTCCCGGGGTTCGGGTTCAGAACCGACACCTACTGGAGGCGCAATGGCCAGCGCTATGGCCGGATCGGCTGGCCCTCGCGGGCGGCAGCATCTTCGCCACCCGCCGTTACAGGCGCTTTTGTGACGGGGCCGGCGCCCTTGCCGTCGATCACCCTCGACCGACCGCCCGGCGGCCCGCCCCGCTGACGATCGCTGCGCCACGTGGACGCTCTTTGTGATGGTCAGCGACCACGCCTGCCCCTAGGGTAACCGCGTTATCCCGGAGGCGGTCATGCCCACCTTTTCAGCACCCGGCGCCGGCGGCTTCGAAATGCGGAGCGGAGAGCCTGGCGCTTCCATCTCCTCACTGTTCCTGGGGCCGCCGGAATCGTCCGCCAGCGATACGGTGAGCGCCGTCCGGTACTCCCATTACGCCGGCGTGGAGGTGCTCGGCGACTTCACCGATTTCGATGCTGAGGGCTGGCCGAACGCGGGGACGATCACGACCATTCGGTACTACGTCCTGGGAACTCCCGGAGATCCCACGTCGCGGCAGCTGCTCTATGAGGTCACGGACGGCGACTTCGACGCCGCCGCCTTCCTCGTGGCCGCCCAGTCGATCTGGGGGCTGCTCGATTTCCTGACGGCCGGTGGAGATCGCCTGGAAGGCGGCGACGGTGACGACAATCTCGTGGGCGGCGCCGGCGACGATGTCTATGTGTTCAACAGCGTCTACGACTGGTCGCATGAGTTGGCGGACGGCGGCTATGACACAGTTCTGGCCAGCACCTCATACACCCTGCGGTCCCACGTGGAGCGGCTCGTGCTGACCGGCAGCGGAGGCCACACCGGTATAGGCAACTGGCTCGACAATGAGATCTTGGGAAACGATGACGGAAATCGCCTGTCGGGGGAGTTGGGCGACGATCTGCTCGACGGCGGGGCCGGCGACGACATCCTCATCGGAGGCGCAGGCGATGACGTAATGGTTGGCGGCGAGGGAAATGACACCTTCCATGTCGATGACGCGGGCGACCAGGTCATCGAACAATGGGGCGACGGATTCGATCGGGTCTTCACCCGCGTCGACTTCACGCTTGCGACAGGCTTGGAAGTCGAGGAGTTGCGCGTGCGCGGTTCCCAGGGTCTGAGCCTGACAGGCAATGAATTCGACAACCGGCTGATCGGCGGGTCGGGCGACGACACGCTCAACGGTCACACAGGCGACGACGAGGTTCGGTTCGCTACATCTGGTCCGGCAGTTGTCGTCGACCTCTCGCTAGGGATTGCCACCGGTCAGGGAGAGGACCGGTTGCGATCGATCGAGAACGTGCGCGGCACCATGCAGGGCGACACCATCCATGGAAATGGGAGGGCCAACACCCTGACAGGCGATCAGGGCGACGATCTCCTGTACGGGCGCGGCGGTGATGATCTGTTGGTCGGGGGGGACGGAAGCGACGAGTTGCATGGGGGCGCTGGGAACGATGTCTTGAGCGGAGGCGCTGGCGTCGACACGCTGGTGGGAAGCGCCGGAGACGATATTCTCAAGAGCGGCGACGACAGTGATGACCTTAGCGGCGGCGAAGGCATCGACGTGCTGAGCGGTGGAAGTGGCGACGACCTGCTGCGCGGCGGAGACGGAAATGACGTCCTCCGTGGAGGCTCCGGATTTGACGGGCTGAACGGTGGCGAAGGCCTCGATACCGCGACCTATTCAGCGGAGCAGGAAGGGGTTCTCGTCGACCTTGAGAGCGGTGTCGCGATCACCTCATTCGACAACGACTACCTGATCTCCATAGAGCGGGTGGTCGGCTCCCAGTTCGACGACTGGCTCATCGGCGGCTTCGGTGACGACCGGCTGAACGGCTCGGGCGGTCACGACCTCATCGGCGGCGGGTTCGGAAACGACCGTCTCACAGGAGGCTCGGGTGACGACCTCTTCTACTTCGAGGCGGGAGGCGGCCTGGACACCGTCACCGATTTCGTCGCCGGGGCCGGGACGGAAGACCAACTCACCTTCGAGCCGGGCTGGTTCGACGACTTCGCTGACGTGCTCGCTCATGCGTCCGACACGGTCAGTGGCGTGGTCATCGCCAAGGACGGCATCAGCGTCCGGCTGCTGGGGGTGACCAGGGCCCAGTTGCACGAGGATGACTTCGTCCTGTGCGGCTGTCCTTCGATGGCGCCGCAGGCGATCTGGGACGCGCGTACCGTGTCCAAGGCGCTCGGCCAGCCGTTGGTGCTTCCCGGCGATGGGTCAGAGACGGTGGTCGGCGGCGCGATCGCGACCGGCGATATCTCCGCCCGGCCGCACTGGATGGACCACGGGTCGGACTGGATGCTGCTGCCGTAAGGCGGCATCCGCCCCTCAATGGCTAGCTGAAGCGTTCGACCGCGAAGGCGTCCAGGTGTGGACCTTCACCCTGAGACAGCGCCGCGATCCGCTCGGCGGTGATCGCAGCGAGGGTCACGCCCAGGTGCTGGTGGCCGAAGGCGTAGAGGATGTTCGGTCGGGTTCTGAGGGCGCCTATTGCGGGCAGGTAGTCCGGCAGGGTCGGGCGTGGGCCGACCCAGCGCTGGGCGTTCGGCTGAAACTCCAGGCCGAGCGACCTCACCTGGGCCTCGATCCGCCGCCACTTGCGCTCGTCGGGCGGGGCTTCCGGCCGGCCCAGTTCGACGTGGCTCGTACAACGAAGCCCCTCGATGTGCGGCGCGAGCACCAGCGAAAGGTCTTCGATCACCGCGGTCGGCAGTTCGGCTGGCCAGGCGGGGGCCGGAGTCTGAATGGAATAGCCTCGCTCCGCGATGAGCGGGACGCGCACGCCGAGGGCGCGCATCAACGCGCTGGACCAGGCGCCTGCGCAGACCAGCAGCCGATCCGCGCGAAGTCTTCCGCCGTCAGCCAGCCCGATGTCGATAGCCGGGCCAGCCGCAAGCCGCGCCACCGAGCCCGCGACGACCTGGCCTCCACACTGTTTAAGGGCGGCGAGGATCGCTCGACGGGCCTCGCCGGGCGAACGGAGGCGCGCCGTACCGTGGAATTTCAAACCGGCCACGGGCGGCCGGGCGTGCATGAGACCCCGATAGGGCGCGAGGTCTTCCGAGGTCATATCGCGAAAGCTGGCGGGGCCGGTGTTCGTCTCCGCCCACATCCGGCGGCCGCGCCGGGCCTCGGCTTCGTCGAGCCACAGCACCGCATGGCCGTCTTCGCGCAACAGGCCAGGCTGCCCGGTCTCGTTCGCTAGCCGCCGCCAGGCCGGCACGGCGTCGGCCACCAGCCCGCCCAGCGCCCGGGATCCGGCCTCGAAACGTTCACGGTTGGCGGCTGCGAGGAACCGCAGCGCCCACGGTAGCCAGACATCGATGTCGCGCCAGCGGAAGTCCAGCGGCCCACCCAGGCCGAACAGCATGCCGGCCGCCGCCCTCACGGTGGCCGGCGACGCCAGGGGCTCGGCCTGCTCGACGGCGATGTGGCCCGCGTTGCCGAAGGACGCGCCGCGCCGCTCGGCGCCCGGATCGACCAGCGTCACCTCGAATCCGGCCTGCTGAAGCCTGAGTGCGCTGGCCGCTCCGATCAGGCCGCCGCCGATCACAATGAAGGAGGTCACGTCCGCCTCAGCCCCGGGGTTGCGCCGTTCCGCGCCTGGTATACGGATGCAAGCGCAGCCTTGGCGAGACGCGCGATGAACCTGTTCGAACCCGACGCCTGGAAGGGAGTCTTTCCCGCCGCCACCACGCAGTTCGCGCCCGACCTCTCGGTGGATCTCGAAGCGACGGCCGCAACGCTCGAGGCCCTCATCCGCGACGGCGTCCACGGCCTGATCGTGCTGGGGACATGCGGTGAAAACAACTCGCTCGAAGCGGATGAAAAGCGACAGGTTCTGAAGGTCGCCGTCGAGGTTGCGCGGGGGCGTGTTCCAGTCATCGTTGGGGTTTCGGAGATGACGACGGCGCGGGCCGTGGCCTTCGCCCGCGACGCCGAGTCGATCGGCGCGGACGCCCTGATGGTCCTGCCGGCAATGGTCTATGTGCCGACCGAGGACGAGCTGGTCGCCCATTTCCAGGCCGTCGCCTCGGCGACCGACCTGCCGATCATGCTCTACAACAATCCGCCCGCCTATCGCGTGTCGATCGGGCTGGGCGCGCTGGATAAGCTGGCGGGCGTGTCGAACATTGTGGCCCTCAAGGAATCGGCGCCGGACACTCGCCGCTTCACTGACCTCAAGAACGCCTTCGGGGAGCGCTTCGTCCTCATGGCCGGCCTCGACGATGTGGCGTTGGAGGGGCTGATCCTCGGCTCCCAGGGCTGGATTTCCGGGCTGACCAGCGCCTTCCCGAGAGAGTCCGTCGCCCTCTACGACGCCTTCGCGCGCGGCGACCTGAAGACGGCGGTCGCGATCTATCGCTGGTTCATGCCGCTGCTGCATCTCGACGCCGAGCACGACCTGGTCCAGTCGATCAAGCTGGCCGAACAAATCATGGGACGCGGCTCGGAGCGGGTCAGGCCCCCTCGCCTGCCGCTGGACGGCGCGCGCCGGGCCGAGGTCACGGCCATGGTCGAGGCGGCGGCCGCCAGCCGGCCCGCCCTGCCGCAAGCGGCCTGATGCGCCACGTCTTCTCCTGCATCGACGGCCATACGGCGGGCAATCCGGTCCGGCTGGTGATCGGCGGCGCGCCGTTCCTGGACGGCGGCTCGATGAGCGAACGCCGCCAGGACTTCATGGCCCGCTACGACTGGATCCGCACCGGCCTGATGTTCGAGCCCCGCGGCCACGACATGATGTCCGGCGGCTTCCTCTATCCACCCACGCACCCGGACGCCGATGTCGGCATCCTGTTCATGGAGACCTCGGGCGTCTTGCCCATGTGCGGGCACGGGACCATCGGCATGGTCACGTTCGGCCTTGAGCAGGGCCTGATCCACCCGCGGACGCCCGGCCGCTTCGTCGCCGAGGTTCCCGCCGGCCTCATCCAGCTGGAATACGAGCAGGACGGCGACCGCGTCCGCTGGGTGCGCATCCGCAACGTGCCGAGCTATCTGGCCGAGCGCGATGTCCCGGTCGACATTCCCGGCTTCGGCGCCCTGACCGTCGACATCGCCTACGGCGGGAACTTCTACGCCATCGTGGAACCGCAGGGCCCCTATGCGGGTCTCGACGCCATGGGTGCGTCCGAGATCGTCAGGTTTTCCCGCGAGCTGCGCGCCATCCTTCGCAGCCAGATCGAGCCGGTCCACCCGCTCGACCCGACCATCCGCGGCGTCAGCCACGTGCTATGGGCCGATACGCCGAAGGGCGAAGGCGCCGACGGGCGCAACGCGGTCTTCTACGGAGAGCGGGCCATCGACCGCAGCCCCTGCGGCACCGGGACCTCCGCCCGCATGGCCCAGCTGCACGCGCGGGGTCGCCTCACCGTCGGCGAAACCTTCGTGCACGAGAGCTACATCGGCAGCCGCTTCATCGGCCGCGTCGAGGCCGAGACCGAACTCGGCGGACGGCCCGCCATCGTTCCGTCCATCCAGGGCTCCGCCATCGCCACCGGCCTGAACATGATCTGGATCGATGACGAGGATGTCTTCTCCCGGGGATTCACGGTCGTCTGATGCTCAAGCCCTCCGCCAAGCCTGTCGAAGCCCTCTCCGGTGCCGAAGCGCGCGAGGAGTTCGAGGCCCTTTCGGCCGAATTGGCGCACCATGACGCCCTGTATTATCAGCATGCTGCACCGGAAATTTCCGACGCCGAATACGATGCGCTCAAGCGCCGTGCGCTGGCGATCGAGGAGCGTTTCCCGGAGCTGGCCGAGGCCGGCGTGGAAACGCCCGGCCAGCGGGTGGGCGCGGCCCCCTCGACCCAGTTCGCCCCGGTCCGCCACGGCGTGCCGATGCTGTCGCTGGACAACGCCTTCGACGAGGGCGAGGTGCGCGACTTCGTCGCCCGCATCGGCCGCTTCCTGCGCCTGCCGGACGAGGACGCCATCGCCTTCGTGGCCGAGCCGAAGATCGACGGCCTGTCGGCCAGCCTTCTCTACGTCGACGGCGTGCTGCAGGTCGGAGCCACGCGGGGCGACGGCCGAACCGGAGAGGACGTCACCGCCAATCTGCGCACCCTCACGGACGTGCCCGAGCGGCTGGCCGGCTCGGACTGGCCCGCGCGCATCGAGGTGCGCGGCGAGGTCTATGCGGACAACGACGCCTTCGCGGCCTTCAACGCCGCGGCCGAGGCGGCCGGATCGAGGACCTACGCCAATCCCCGCAACTTCGCCGCCGGGTCGCTACGCCAGAAGGATCCGGCGATCACGGCCCAGCGGCCGCTGCGCTTCTTCGCCTACGCCTGGGGCGAGATCTCGGCGCCCTTCGAGGACACGCAGGCGAACGCCCTGAAGGCGCTGGAAGGCTGGGGCTTTCAGGTCAACCCGCGCTCGCGCCGGGTCGAGGGCGCTTCAGGCCTGCTTGAGGTCTACCGCGAGCTGGAGCGCGACCGCGCCGCGCTCGGCTACGACATCGACGGCGTCGTCTACAAGGTCGACCGGCTCGACTGGCAGGAGCGGCTCGGCTTCGTCTCACGCAGCCCGCGCTGGGCCATCGCCCACAAGTTCCCGGCCCAGCAGGCGACGACGGTCCTGGAGGGCATCGACATCCAGGTGGGCCGCACTGGCGCCCTGACCCCGGTGGCGCGTCTCCGGCCCGTGACGGTCGGAGGCGTAGTGGTGCGCAACGCCACCCTGCACAATGAGGACGAAATCGGCCGCCTGGACGTCCGCATCGGCGACACCGTGACCCTGCAGCGGGCCGGCGACGTCATTCCCCAGATCCTCGGGGTGGTTGACGCCGATCGCCCGGATCGCGGCAAGCCGTTCGAGTTTCCAACAATCTGCCCCGAATGCGGCTCAGAGGCCGTGCGAGAGCCGGGCGAGGTCGTGCGCCGCTGCACCGGCGGCCTGATCTGCGACGCCCAAATCGTCGAGCGGCTCAAGCACTTCGCCTCGCGCCGGGCCTTCGACATCGAGGGTCTCGGCGAAAAGCAGCTGATCGCCTTCCACCAGCGCGGCTGGATCTGCGAGCCGGCCGACATCTTCCGCCTGGCGCGCGACGAGGAGAAGCTGGCCGCGCTCAGGGCCGAGGATGGATATGGCGAAACCAGCGTCCGCAATCTCGTCGCCGGCATCGAGGCGCGGCGCATCATCAGCCTCGATCGCCTGATCTACGGCCTGGGCATCCGCGAAATCGGCGAGCAGACATCCCTGATCCTGGCGCGCGCCTACGGCTCGTGGGAAGCCTTTCGCGCCGCTGCAGAGGCGGCCTCGCAGGGCATACCGAGTGAAGCCTGGACTCGCCTCTCCGATGGGCATGGCGTGTCCCAGCGCGTGCTGGCCGCGCTCGCCGCCTCGGAACCGCCGGCCGCCGACCCATGGCCCGAGGCGCCGCTCGACCAGAAGATCGCCCTGGCCTTCCCGGGCGTTGCCGCGCCGGCCCGTCGGGCCATCGCGACCCTTGTCGAGGACTGGTCCGACATCCGCCAGCTCGCCCACGACGCCCGCGAGGGGCCTGGTGACGCCCTGCTGCAGATCGCCGGCGTCGGCGGCGTGGGCCCGGTCGCGGCGCGGGCCCTGGCCGAGTTCTTCCACGAGCCGCACAACCGCACCGTCGTCGACGCCCTGGTCGCCGAACTCGACCGCATCGAGGACGCCGAGAAGCCACGCGCCGACAGCCCCGTCGCCGGCAAGACCGTGGTCTTCACCGGCAGCCTTGAACGCTTCACCCGCGACGAGGCCAAGGCCCGCGCAGAGAGCCTCGGCGCCAAGGTCTCCGGCTCGGTCTCCAAGAAGACCGACTACGTCGTCGCCGGCCCCGGCGCGGGCTCAAAGCTCGCCGAGGCGGAGAAGCACGGCGTCGCCGTGCTCACCGAGGACGAGTGGCTGGCCCTCATCGGCGGCTGAGGCTCAGTAGTAGGTCCGCGAAACCAGGGATCGCTCCTCGCCGCCCTCCAGCGTCAGCCGCACCGTCCGCCCGTCGGCGCCGTTGATGATGTCGCGCAATGCCTCGGGCGTGATGTCGGCGGCGGGGACGCCGTCGATGGCGACGATCCGCTCACCCTGGGCCCACCCGCCTTCGGATGCGGGCGAGTTCCGCGCGACGTATTGAACCACGATGGCGTCCGCGTCCTTGCGGAGGCTGAGGCCCAGGCGGTTGCGCGCGAAGGGCTGGCTGATCGCCTCGCTGATCGGGACCAGCCACAGCCGGTCGTTGGTGTAGTCGGTGATCAGGCGGAAACGCCCCAGCACACCGATGCCGATGTTGCCGCGCGTGCGGTCCGAATCCACGGCCGAAGGTCCGGGCGGGGGCAGCACCGCGGGCACGTCCCTCAACTTGACCCCGCCGAAGGTGACGCTGGAGAAGGTGGCGATGCCGGCCTCGCGCATGCCACCGACCGCGCCCGACATGACGGTGGAGCTGGTGCGCCCGTCGAGCAGGCCCTGCTCCTCCGCATAACCTGGGAAGATGATCAGCGAACCGCCGTTGCCGATGTCGAAGTCGAACGGGACCGGCTGGCGGCCCTCGATCGATACCGGCACGGACCGGAGCCCGCCGGTGGCCTCGCTCAGCGGAACCTCGACGGCGTCGGATGGCGCGACGAATGTCCCCGGGGCGTGGAAGGCGATCCGGTGATGCGGGAAGTCCACGTCGACGATCAGCTCGTTAAAGGCGTCCTTGCCCAGCACCACAGGCAGGGGGCGGCCGAGCGCCTGGGCGATCGCGGATAGGTCGATGACCGCGACGGTCATGTCACGCAGAGTCAGGTCGCCGATGACCAGTGTCACGCCTTCGGCGAGCTGGGCGCTCGAGACGCCGCCGGTGCCCACCGCCGGAAGGTCGCCGCTGGTCTCCAGGCCGAGCTCGCGCGCGAAGGCGGCGTCCAGCACCGTCATCTCCGCGCCGCTGTCCAGCAGGGCGTGGGTGTCGGTCCCGTTCACGGTCGTGGGGAGGTAGATGCGATTGCCGCCGTGGAACTCGTAGTCGATCCAGCCGGTCGTGTCCGCGCCGCCCGCGATCTGGTAGCGCGCCTCGACGACGGGCCGAGCGAAGGCGTCGACAGGAACCACGGGATCGATGTCGACCTCGGTCCAGCGCACCACATTCGGTGTGCTCATCAGCTCGCTGGTCGCGATCTCCTCGAACGGCATGCGCACGCCCTCGACCAGCCGCCAGTCGCCGTAGTCGACCCAGCTCTCGCGTCGGTCGCGGACCATGCGGATAAAGCCGAGCTCGCCGGACTCAGGGTCGATAAGGAGTTCGTGCGCGTCCTGATCGCCGTAATCGACGGCGACGACGGACCAGGTGCGCCCGTCCCGCTCGACAGGGGCGGCGAGGCTGAGCGCAGCGGAGTCTTCAAGCGCCGAGCCGAATATCAGGGCGATGTCGCGGCGGCGGTCCTCCCGGCCGTCGGCGGCCATGTCCTCGACCTGACCGGTCTGATTGACGACCCAGCCGTGCTCGCCGTCCACGGCTTCATCAGACCGGAAGACGCCAAGGTCGACCCTCTGGCGAATGCTGCCGTCGCGCTCGGCGATCATCTCCACCTCGCCGGAGAATCCGGCGGTGGACAGGCTGCCTTCGGCGCGCACGCCTTGCATGGCCTCGAAGGCCGGGCCGCCGCGCCATTCGCGATAGCGCGCGATGAGGTCGGACAGCTCGTCGGCGCTGGCCGGCGTGACGGCCAGCAGGCTGGTGCTCAGAAGGAGGATCAGGCGTCTCATGCGGCGTCTCCGGCCAGGTCTTCGTTTCGGGGGTCGGGTTTCAGCAGGCCCTGGAGACCGGGCGGCGCCGACCTCAGCAGGGACAGATAGGAGAGTGGATCGGCCTCGGTGTCGCTCAGGGCCGACAGGCGGATCTCGGCGGCCATGCCGCTGTGCTGCAGGCAGGACAGGTAGACGCTGTCGCTCCAGACGGCGCGTACCACCTCGCCCCCGCCCCGCGCCATGAGGGCGGTCAGGTGCTCACGGCCATCGCTGACCAGGCTTAACTGGTCGCCCGGCCAGCGCTCCGAGAACGGTTCTCCGTGCGACAGCACCCCCACCACGCCCGTCGGCAAGGCCGTTTCGCGATAGACCAGGCCGGCGACCGCGACCCCGCGCCGCGCGGCGCGGCCCAGGGCGTCGGTCAGCCGGTCCATCGGCGAGGG
>NZ_JANJTL010000131.1 GCF_024711105.1 Brevundimonas sp.
TCGTCCAGCACCGCGACCACCGTGCTCTCCAGCCCGACCTCGCAGGGACCGCCGTCCAGCGCAGTGCGGGCGAAGGCGCCCGTCTCCTCCACGGCGTCGGCGTGGGTCGTGGGGCTGGGCCGGCCCGACCTGTTCGCTGACGGCGCGACCACCGGCCGGCCAAACCCGGCGATGACCTCGCGCGCCAGCGGATGCCCCGGGGCCCGGACGGCCACCGTCTCCAGCCCTGCCCGCGCCAGGTCGCAGACCTTCGAGGCGTCTTTCAGCGGCGCCACGATCGTCAGCGGCCCCGGCCAGAAGGCTTGGGCCAGTCGCTCCGCTCGGGCGTCGAACACCGCCACCTCACGCGCCTGCTCCACGCCCGACACATGGGCGATCAGCGGATTGAACCTGGGCCGGCCCTTGGCCTCGAAGATCTTGGCCACCGCGATCGGATCGGCCGCATCCGCCGCCAGCCCATAGACCGTCTCGGTCGGCAGGATGACCAGCTCCCCCGCCTCCAGGGCGGCGACGGCGGCGGCGATGTCGGGGTCGTGAGGCACGCGGCGATATAGTCCCTTCTCCCCTTGCGGGAGAAGGTGGGCCGCGAAGCGGCTCGGATGAGGGGTCGCGATGGCGGATCAGCTTCGATCGCCGCGCCCTACGCACAGAGCCTCATGGACAGGCCTCGTCGACCCCTCATCCGTCATGCTGCGCAGGACACCTTCTCCCACAAGGGGAGAAGGGAAACTAAGGCGCCCCGTCTGGCCCGCGGTGATCCACGTAACCCCGGTCCGGGATGACCGGCAGCATCTTGCGGACCTCGTTGTCGCGGTCGACGAACTGGTGCTTGAGCGCCCCCAGCACGTGCAGGCCGATGAGCACGTAGAGCAGCTTCGCCGCCAGTTCGTGCATCTCCATGATGTCGCGGCCGAGGTCGCGGCTCTCGGGCATCGGCAGCATCGGCAGCTCGAACAGGCCGAACCACTCGATCGGCCGCCCGAAGGCCGAGAACGCCGCCCAGCCCGCCAGGGGCATGGCCAGCAGCACCACGTAGAAGCCGACATGCGTCGTGCGGGCCAGCAGCTTCTGCCAGCGCGGCGTGTCGACCGGCATCGGGATCCACGGCTCCTTCAGCCGCCAGGCCAGCCGCACCAGGGTCAGAACCAGGATGGTCATGCCGACCGAGGCGTGGCCGACGATCCAGGTCCGGTCGCCCTCATCGGCCTTGTCGTGCAGGCTGATCAGGATGATCTGCGCCACCGCCATCAGGGCGATGGTCCAGTGCAGGAAGATGGAAACGCCGGAATAGGTGGTCCTGGGGTGGCTCATCGCTTGTCTCCCTTGCCCTAGCGGCACCTTGGCGCCTCATCGGCGAGGGCGCTAGGAGGTACGAGCCGACTTGAGCAAGGTTCCTCCCGATGACCTACCGCGCGCCGATCCGTGACCTGGAGTTCTGTCTGGAGGCCATCGCCGGCCTGCCGCAGGTGGCCGCCACCGGCGCCTTTCCGGACTACGACGCCGACACCGGCCGGGCGATCCTGGAGGCGGCGGGCCATTTCTCGGAGAACGTGCTGGCCCCGCTGAACCGCGCCGGCGACCAGGCGGGCGCGAAATACGCCAACGGCGCCGTCACCGCCGCCCCGGGCTTCGCCGAGGCCTACCGCAGCTTCGCCGAGGGTGGCTGGACCAGCCTCTCGGCCGACCCGGCCCACGGCGGCCAGGGCCTGCCCAAGGCGTTGGAGCTGGCGGCCTACGAGACCTTCCATTCGGCCAACATGGCCTTCGGCCTGTGCCCCATGCTGTCCCTGGCGTCGATCGAGGCGCTGCAGCACGTCGGCACGCCGGCCCAGCAGGAGACCTACCTGTCCCGCCTCGTCTCCGGTGAATGGACCGGGGCCATGGTCCTGACCGAGCCGGGCGCCGGCTCGGACCTCGGCTCACTGCGCGCCACCGCCACGCCCAACGGCGACGGGACCTACAGCCTGACCGGCCAGAAGATCTTCATCACCTGGGGCGACCACGACGCCACCGACAACATCGTCCACCTGGTCCTGGCCCGCCTGCCCGACGCGCCGGCGGGCTCCAAGGGCATTTCGCTGTTCCTGGCGCCCAAGTTCCTGGTGCATCCCGACGGCTCGCTGGGCGCCCGCAACGCCTTCCGCCCCGTGGGCGTCGAGCACAAGCTGGGCATCCACGCCTCGCCCACCTGCGTCATGTCCTACGAGGGCGCGACCGCCGAGCTGGTCGGCCAGCCGAACCAGGGCCTGGCCCACATGTTCATCATGATGAACGCCGCCCGCCTGGCCGTGGGCGTCGAGGGCGTGGCCATCGGCGAGCGCGCCTTCCAGCACGCGCTCCACTATGCACAGGAGCGCCGCCAGGGCCGGTCCGTCTGGTCCGGAGAGGCCAACGCCCCGATCTTCGACCACCCCGACGTGCGCCGCATGCTGGTGACAATGAAGGCCCGGGTCATGGCCGGGCGCGCCATTTGCCTGGCCACCGGCGTCGCCGCCGACCTTGCCCGCACCGCCGCGACCGAGGACGAGCGCCGCCGCTGGAAGGGCCGCGAGGACCTGTTCACCCCCATCGCCAAGGCCTGGTCCACCGACATGGGCGTCGAGGTCGCCTCCATGGGCGTGCAGGTCCACGGAGGCATGGGCTTCATCGAGGAGACCGGCGCGGCCCAGCACTACCGCGACGCCCGCATCGGCCCGATCTACGAGGGCACGAACGGCATCCAGGCCATGGACCTGGTCGGCCGCAAGCTGGGCCAGGACGGCGGCGAGAGCGCGC
>NZ_JANJTL010000136.1 GCF_024711105.1 Brevundimonas sp.
CCCCATGGGAGAGGGATTCCCAGGATGACCGCCCCCTTCGACGCCAAGCAGGACCTAGCCGACGCCCCCGTCACCGGCGCGCGGCTGCGGCCCAAGGACGCCGCCACCCTGATCGTGGTGCGGCGCGACCGCGAGCCCGCCGTGCTCATGGGCCGGAGGGCGCGGGGCCATGTGTTCATGGCTTCCAAGTGGGTGTTTCCCGGGGGGCGGATCGACAGGTCCGACTTCCGCGCCGCCTACACGGGAGACTTCGACCCCCGCACCGCCGCCCGGCTGTCCCACGGCGCGCCGCCGGCCCGGGGCCGAGCCCTGGCCCTGGCGGCCGTGCGGGAGACGTTCGAGGAAACCGGCCTGGTCGTCGGCGCCAAGGCGCCGCCCGCCTCGGTCGCCGGCCCCTGGCGGGACTACCGCGCCGCCGGCGCCCTGCCCGACCTGTCGGCCCTGACCTACATGGCCCGCGCCATCACTCCGCCCGGCCGGGCCCGGCGCTTCGACGCCCGCTTCTTTCTGGCCGACGCCGAGGCCCTCATCGACCCGGACCCCATCGCTGGCTCTGGAGAACTGGACGAGGTCGCCTGGATCCCCCTGGCCGAGGCCGAGACGCTCGACCTGCCCGCCATCACCCGCTTCGTTATCGGAGAGGTGCGCCAGCGGCTCGACGATCCGGACCGCCCGGCTCCGTTCGTCCGCTTCATCCGCGGCCGCCACGACATCCAGGCGCTCGACTGACCATCCCTGACAGCGGCCCGCGCAGGGTTGCCGCGACGGCGCCCCCGGGGTCTAGTGGCCGGGTTCAGTGACGGAGCGTGCGTGATGCGTAGCTTTCTGGTCGGCCTCGTAGCGAGCGCCTGTCTTCTCGCCGGCCCGGCCCTGGCCCAGGACACCCCCGACCGGATCGGCAGGTTCGCCCACGACGAGTCTTACTTCTGGATCGAGGACGGAGGCGAGGCGGAACTCGCGGACCCCACCGACAGGGACTCCGTGAAACGCTTTCCCGTCACCCGCGAAGACTATGCCCGCATCCGCGACCTGCTGGAGCCTTACCGCGAAGGCGGACTGCTCTGCGACCAACCCCACACCAATCCGCCCACGACGGGATATTTCCACTGGCGCTCGAACGGCGTCGAGACGCGCCAGCCCTGGCACATCTTCTGCTATACCAACGCCTACAGGGACGTGGCCCGCAGCTCCGATGAAGCTCGATCCCTCATCGACGAGCTCGCCGACGCCAACTGGACCCCGCCGCCCGGCCTTGCCGATCCTGACCGCATCACCCTGACCGCGCGCTACTGGGGCCGAGTCACCCGCCAGTGGACGGTGCCGCGCGGCGGAGAGGCGACCTTCACCGATCAGGCAGGCGAGGTCACCCGCTTCACCGTCTCGGAGGCCGACTTCGAGCAGCTCCGAGACATCTTCCGCCCCTACGAGGGGACCCGCTTCGAGTGCAACCGGGTCATCACCGATGGGCCCTACGGCGACGTCACCTGGTCCCAGGAGGGCCACGAGGACCAGGAGGTCCGCTGGGACGCCGGCTGCGTCACCGGCGACGCCAGCGACATCTTCGAGCGCTGGGACCGCGCCGTGGCCATGCTGAACGCGCTGCGCGACGCGGGGTGATCCGCCTAGCAACGCCCGCTTCGATTCAGCGCTGACCGTTGATTGGTTTAGCCTTTTTCGAAACCCGATCGCGCGGCGCCCCCGGCGTCCCGCGCAGCCTTAGGCTGAAGCTTCTTTGAAATCGTCCACGCGCCGCTGTCGCGATGTCGCTCTGTCGCTGTGTCGCTGTCCGGGAGGCCCCGATCAGCCGCCGACCGGCCGGCTCAGGTCGAACTCGACCCGCAGCAGCCGACCCGGCCGGCTCAGTTCATAGACGAAGGCTTCGCCCGGCCGGATCTCCATGGCCCAGACATTGGTCGTCGAGACCTCGGCCCCACCGGCCCGGAACTGGTCGATGGAGAACTGGTCGACCGGGAACTCCTGCCGCTCGGCCGTGCCCGCGTCGGCCGTGTCGCCGCCGTACATGTGATATCCGTGGATCTCGCCCTCAGGGTCGCGGTGATCGTGCTTGAGCCTCAGGCCTGTGGTCGTCCGCGTCACCACCCAGCGCCGCGAGCGGTCTTCGCCGACCATGAAGGGAATGCCGATCTCGTCCTCGGAACAGTCCCGGACATGCATGACCAGCCTCTGCCTGCGGAAGTCGTCATCAGCCGCATCCGTGGTGGTGACCCGCCCCTCGAAGGTCTGGCCGCACAGGGCGCTCAGGTTCTCGAAGAAGACGTCCTGCGGGTCCGGCGCCCCGGCGGACGTGGTGGCGCAGGCGGCGAGCAGGAGGGCGGAGAGAGCAATCAGCTGTTTCATCCGGCCACGCTAGAGCGCCCGATGCAGCTTCGCCAGCACGGCGTTGACTTCCGCGGCTTCCTGAGTATGTTCCGCCGCTCCCGATTTCGGCGGCTTTTGCGCCGCAGCAAGGTTTCTCCCGATGGCCAAGCCGGCTTCCATCAAGATCCGCCTGAACTCGACCGCGGACACCGGATTCTTCTACGTCACCAAGAAGAACGCCCGCACCAAGACCGAAAAGCTGGTCATGCGGAAGTACGATCCCGTGATCAAGCAGCACGTCGAGTTCAAGGAAGGCAAGATCAAGTAAGGCTTTCCGCCTTTCTGACGCCATTTGCGACGCCCGGCCCCCGGCCGGGCGTTTTGCTTTAGGCGGCGTGGGCGATGACGCGGTTCCGGCCCGACTGCTTGGCGTCGTAGAGCGCCTCGTCCGCCCGCTTGAGCAGGGCCTCGCCCGTGTCTCCCACCCCGGAGGTCGCGGCCACGCCGATCGAGATCGTCACCTGCAGCGCCTCGCGCCCGTCCAGCACGCGGAAGGGCGAGCCCGCCACGTGACCCCGGATGCGCTCGGCGATTCGCCGGGCGTCCTCGACCGTGGTCTCCGGCATGATCACCACGAACTCCTCCCCGCCGAACCGGCAGGGCAGGTCCACGGCACGCACATTGGTCGCCAGCCTCACCGCGAACTCGCGCAGCACCTCGTCACCGCAGTCGTGGCCGAAGGTGTCGTTGATCGCCTTGAAGTGGTCGATGTCCAGCACCAGCACGGCCGCCGACGCCCCGCCTCGCGCCGCATGCGCCACCAGGGGTTCAAGCTGTCCCGCCATGTAGCGCCGGTTGTGCAGGCCCGTCAGCGGATCGGTGACCGCCATCTCCAGGCTGTGGTCCAGGCGGTCTCGCAGGAAGTCCGTATAGCGCTTGTGCCGGATCAGGGTGCGGCTGCGGGCCGCCAGCTCCTGCTGGTCGATCGGCCGGGCCAGGATGTCGTTCACGCCAAGGTCCAGCGCCTTGACCAGCCGCGCCTTGTCGTGGGGATCCACCACCGCCAGGATCGGGAGCGACCGGCTGGCCGCGTCCGAGCGCGCCTGCGCCACGAAGCGAAGTCCGTCGAACGCCGACGAGGCGGCGTTGACGATGATCAGGTCGACCGGCCCGCGCGCCGCCGCCAGGGCCTTGGCGGGGTCCGGCTCGATCATCGGACGGTGTTCCCCCGACAGTTCGCCTGCGATCCGCTCGGCCTGCCGGGGACTGTCGTCGACGACCAGGACGCGGCCGCCCCCGGCCCGCACCCGCGCCGCCGCGCCTTCGAGCAGCCCCAGCCGCCGGCCGGACTCCTCGCGCTTGCGCAGTTCCTCGATGACCGACTTCAGCCGGGTCAGCGACTTCACCCGCGCGAACAGGATCACGTCGTCGACCGGCTTGGTCAGGAAGTCGTCGGCTCCGGCCTCCAGGCCCGTGATCCGGTCCTCGCGCCCGTCGAGCGCAGTGATCAGCACCACCGGAATATGCCGCGTGGCCGCGTCGTCCTTCAGCCGCCGGCAGACCTCGAACCCGTCCAGCCCCGGCATCATCACGTCGAGCAGGATCAGGTCCGGCTGGTCGGCCGCCGCCATCGCCAGTGCGGTCGTCCCGTCGGACGCCGTCAGGACGTCATAGTATTCAGCCGCCAGCTTGGCCTGGAGCAGCCGGACGTTGGCCTCGATATCGTCAACGACAAGGATACGCGCCGTCACGCTCGACTCTCCGGATCAGCCCAGGTGCCTGCGCACGGTGTCCAAGAAGTGCATCACCGAGATGGGCTTGGAGATATAGGCCTCGCAGCCGCCCTCGCGGATCCGCTCCTCGTCGCCCTTCATGGCGAAGGCCGTCACGGCCACCACTGGGATGTGGGACAGGTCGTCGTCCTCCTTCAGCCACTTGGTCACCTCGAGCCCGGAGATCTCCGGCAGCTGGATGTCCATGAGGATCAGGTCGGGACGGTGCTGCCGGGCCAGGGCGAGCGCTTGCAGCCCCTCGCGGGTCTGCAGGGTCTCATAGCCCTGGGCATCGAGCAGATCATGAAAGAGCTTCATGTTCAGCTCGTTATCCTCGACGATGAGGACCTTCTTGGACATCATCCACCCACACCCGATTTCAGCGTAGGTTGAGCGCGGCCGAGCCGTGCGATCCCCCGCTGTTGGCTGTGGACTATGGTCCGGCAACCTTAAGGTCGAATGAAGCCATGAAGGCGCTGTGCCGGGACTGTCTGGGTGCGGAAATCGCGGCCGGCCGCTGCGCCGCCTGCGGATCTCCGCGCGTCCTGGCGCACCCGGAACTCGACCGGCTGACCATCGCCCACATGGACTGCGACGCCTTCTACGCCTCGGTCGAGAAGCGCGACCGGCCCGAACTGCGCGACCAGCCGGTCATCGTCGGCGGCGGCAAGCGCGGCGTGGTGGCCACCTGCTGCTACATCGCCCGCCAGTACGGCGTGCGCTCGGCCATGCCAATGTTCAAGGCGCTCAAGGCCTGCCCCGAGGCCGTGGTCATCAAGCCCGACTTCGCCAAGTACAAGCACGAGAGCAGCCGCATCCTGGGTGCGCTCGGCGAGCTGACCCCGCTGGTCCAGCCCCTGTCGCTTGACGAGGCCTGGGCCGACCTGTCGGGCACCGAGCGGCTGAACGGCGGCCCCGCCGCCTTCCAGCTGGCCCGCCTGCAGAAGTGGATAGAGACGGAGACCGGCCTGACCGTCTCCATCGGCCTGGCCGCCAACCGCTTCCTGGCCAAGATCGCCTCGGACATCGACAAGCCGCGCGGCTTCACCGTCATCGGCGAGGAGGAGGCCCCGGCCTTCCTGGCGCCCCGGCCGGTCAGCATCCTGCCGGGCGTTGGGCCGGTCTTTGCGAAAAGCCTGATCTCGGACGGCTACCGCACCGTCGGCGATCTGGCCCGCGCGGACGTCAAGCAGCTCGCCGCGCGGTACGGCGACCACGGCCTGCGCCTGCACGCCCTGGCCCACGCCCGCGACAGCCGCCCGGTCGATCCCGAGTCCGACCGCCGCGGCATGAGCGCCGAAACCACCTTCAACGAGGACCTGTCGGACGTGAAGGCGCTGGAGGACGAGCTCTGGCCGCTGTGCGACAAGCTGGCGTCCAAGGCGCGTCGGACCGGCGTCACCGGGCGGGTCGTGGTGCTCAAGCTGCGCCGGACCGACTTCCGCATCCTGACGCGCCGCCGCACCCTGCCCGAGCCGACCCAGACGGCGCGGACCATGTTCGCCCACGCCCGCGAGCTGCTGGCCCGCGAGATCGGCATTCCCTACCGCCTGATCGGCGTCGGCCTGGCCGACCTCGTCGAGCCCGGCGACCTCCCCGCCGACCTCTTCGGCTCGTCCGAGACCCGCGCCCTCAAGACCGAACGCGCCGTCGACACCCTGCGCGACCGCTTCGGTGCGGCGGCGGTAACCACGGCGCGCGCGATCAAGCGCTGATCCAGGGAACGGAATCTTAGCCTCGCCACGCGATCCTGCGAGGATGACATCCGTCGAGATCGAAGGCGTCCGCATCAATCTGCCGACCCTCGCGGCCTCCGTGCGCGAGGCGTTGGCGCGTGCGGGACGCGGCCAGGGCTTCGCCTTGTTCACCCTGAACCTCGACCATCTGGTCAAGCTGCGGAACGATCCTGCCTTCGTGCACGCCTACGCTGCGGCTGATCTGGTCAGCGCCGACGGCGCACCGGTGGTGTGGCTGGCCCGCCGCGAGGATAGATCCGTCGAACGCGCCGCCGGCGCCGACATGGTCGAGCCCCTGTGCGCCGGCGCCGCGAAAGCAGGCCTCGGTGTCTACATCGTGGGGCCCGGCCCGGCGGCCCAGGCCACTGCGATCGAGACCCTCAAGGGCCGCCACGCCGGCCTGAACATCGCCGGCGCGGAGACACCAATGGTCCCTGCGGACCTGTCCTCATTCGACGTCGCCGCGCTGGCCCGACGGATCAACGCCTCGGGCGCGCGGCTGTGCTTCCTCTGCCTCGGCGCGCCCAAGCAGGAACTGCTGGCCGCAGCCCTGAAGCCTCTATGCCCGGCGGTCGGCTTCCTTGGCGTCGGCGCGGCGCTGGACTTCATCTCAAACAAGGTCGTCCGCGCCCCCGGCTGGATGCAGCGTTCAGGCCTCGAATGGGTCTGGCGGCTGATGGGCGATCCCCGCCGCCTGGGCCTTCGCTACGCCCAGTGCGCCGTCCTGTTCGCGGGCCTGGCCGTCCGCGCCCTGCTGAAGCCCGCGCCGCGACGTCCGGCCCACGTTCTGGAGGCCGCGCAATGAACCGTTACAGCCTGTCGCGACGAGGCCTGCTGGCCTCCAGCCTCGCGCTCGTCGCCTGCGACCAGGCCGGCGCCCAGCCCGGTGGCGGCAACGGGGGCGGGCGGCGCATGTCGGGCGGGCCCCTGCCGCGTCTGCGCGACCTCGCCCCCTTCCCCATCGGCACCCAGATCGTCACCGACCAGTTCGCCGTGCCGGTCATCACCGAGCTGGCCTCGACCCAGTTCGATCAGATCACCACCGGCTACGAGTTGAAGATGGAGTACCTGGTCCAGCCGGACGGGCGCCTGCGCTTCGACGGGCCCGACCGGATCGCCGATTTTTGCCGGCGCAATAACCAGACGATGCAGGGCCACACCCTGATCTGGTACGCCGACACGCCACAGTGGTTCGAGCGCATGGACGGCTCACGCCGGGCCATGGAGACCGCCTATGACGCCCACATCCGCGAGGTCGTCGGCCGTTACGCCGGACGAATCCGTGGCTGGGACGTCGTCAACGAGCCGGTGAACACTGACGGCGTCGGCCTGCGCGACTCCCTCTGGAGCCGCAATCTCGGGCAGGACGGACATTTCATCCGCGCCTTCGAGCTCGCACGAGAGACCGACCCGAACGCCGTCCTGTTCGTCAATGACTACGACCTGGAGCACAACCCCAGGAAGCGGCTGACCTATATGCGGCTGATCGAGGACATGCTGAACCGAGGCGTGCCGATCACCGGCGTCGGCAACCAGAGCCACGTCAGCGTGGACTTGGCGCCGGGCCAGATCACCGCCGCGATCCGCGACCTCGCCTCCTTCGGCTTGCCCCTGCATGTCTCCGAGTTCGACGTGTCCCTACAGGGCAGTGGCGTCGACCTGCGCAGCCGCGCCCAGAAGGAAGCCGCCCAGGTCCGCCTCTATGAAGAGGCGATAGAGGCCTATTCCGCCCTTCCGGCCGCCCAGCAGTACGCCTTCACCATCTGGGGCGTGCGCGACACGGAGTCCTGGGTGCGTATGGAGTTCTACGGCGGCGACCAGACCGACGCGCCGCTCATGTTCGACGACGATGGCGCTCCCAAGCCCACCTTTTGGGCCGTTGTAGACGCCCTTCGGGCCTGAATAGGCGAAGGGCCGGACGGTCACCCGCCCGGCCCTCCAGGTTTGAACCTGAACAGCCCCTACTGGAACAGTCGCATGATGATCTGCGGCGACTGGTTGGCGATGGCCAGGGCCTGAACCCCGAGCTGCTGCTTGGTCTGCAGGGCCTGGAGCTTGGCGCTTTCCTTCGCCAGGTCGGCGTCGACCAGGTTGCCGACCCCCGCCGTCAGCGTGTCCTGAAGTTTGGACACGAAGGTGCGGTGGGTGTCGAGCGACTTGGACGCCGTCCCCATGCGGGCCAACGAGGCGGAGACGTTGGCGATCGAGGCGTCCACCTTGGTGAGCACCGCCGCCGCCTTGGTCAGGGTGTCGATCACTTCCGTCGAGGTCACGGTCACGATGGACCCCGACAGCTTCATGATCTCCGCCGCCACGTCGATCGTGGACGAGCCGTCCGCATTGGCCAGTGCCTTGAAGGCCGCCGCGCCGGACTTCAGCAGGTTCACCCCGTTGAACTCGGCGTTGGAGACGGTCTTGGCGATCTGGTCGCGGATGGCCTTGAAGTCCTCGTTCAGGGCGTTGCGAGCCGCCGTGTCGATCGAGGAATCCTTGGCCGCCAGGGCCTTCTCCTTCAGCTGAATGAGGAGGTCCGAGATGCTCTCACCGGCGGCCACCGCCACATCGACCGCCGACTTGCCGCGGTCCAGGGAATTCTGGACCACCGAAAGCGCCGCCACCTCGGACCGTTGCGACTGGGCGATCGCCCAGATCGCGCCGTTGTCCTTGGCGCTTGCCACCTTCAGGCCGGTGTTGATGCGGTTCTGAGTCGTCGCCAGTTCCACGTTCGTCTTGTTCAGGTTCTGGAGCGCGATCATCGCGCCCACGTTCGTATTCACCGAGCTGCTGGGCATTCGGTCGTCCTTCCATTCTGGTCGGGGTTGAAGCGACGCTTTCTGGCCGCTGAGCCGGTTCTGGCTCGCCCGCGCACGCGCAAGGACCGGGCCAGCAGGGCGCTCGGTCAAGGCCCTGACAGACTTGGTTTTTCGGTCAACGGAACAGCGTGCGCGGGCAAGGCCTGCCGAGGCTCCGCCCCGCGACCCGGAAGGAGTTGCCGACTAGTAAATCAGGTGCGGCCGGCGCTCTTCGGTCCAGGCTTCTTCGTCCGGCCTCGTCAGGGCGTCGAGGTCATCGGGCGTGGCCTCAGCGTCATCAACCCATTCTCGCAGCGCCGGCCCGCCATTGATGACGTCGATGGCCAGCTTGTCGAAGACGTATTCGTACGGGAAGTCGCGCCACAGCGCATAGTCCGGATACAGCCGCCGGATCGCCTTGAACGCCAGGGCCTGGAGCCGCCAGGGCCTGAACGCCGCATGGTCGTAGGCTGGGTCGTCGACGTGGATCTGCACCCCGGCGCACAGCTGGCCGACGTGCTTGTGGAAGGTCGGCTGGAACGACAAGTCACGTAGGCGGCAGCCCTCCAGCCACTGCGGCGCGAGCGCCCGCATCTCGGCCATCACGGCGCGGGCGTCGATGTCCGGGGCGCCGAACACCTCCAGCGGGCGCGTGGTGCCGCGCCCCTCCGACAGGGTGGTCCCCTCCAGCATGACCGTGCCGGCGTAGGCGCGGGCCATCGACAGGTTCGGCGCGTTCGGGCTGGGGTTGATCCAGCTCCGCTCGCCCAGCGGCCAGCCGAAACCGGGCCCAGCCTCTGGCGCCCAGCCCTGCATCTCGACGACGCGATACTCCACGTCGAGCCCGAAGCGCTCGATGAACCAGCGGCCCATCTCGCCGAGCGTCATGCCGTGCCGCATCGGCATCGGCCCGGCGCCCACGAAGCTCTCCCAGCCGGGACGCAGCGTCAGCCCCTCCACCGGCCGCCCGGCGGGGTTCGGACGATCCAGCACCCACACAGCATTGCCGTGCTGGGCGGCGGCCTCCAGCACGTACAGGAGCGTCGTCACGAACGTGTAGATGCGGCAACCCAGATCCTGCAGGTCGACCAGCAGGACGTCGAAGGTCCCCATCGACTGGCCGGTCGGGCGGCGCACCTCGCCATAGAGGCTGAACACCGGGATGCCGAGCCGGGCGTCGGTCTCGTCCGGGCTCTCCATCATGTTGTCCTGCAGGTCGCCGCGCATGCCGTGCTGCGGCCCGAAGGCGGCCGTCAGGCGAATGTCAGGATGCGCCGCCAGCGCGTCCAGCGAATGCGTCAGGTCCGCCGTCACCGAGGCCGGATGTCCCAGCAGAGCCACGCGCCGCCCGCGCAGCGCCTGCGACAGCTCAGGCTCGGAAAGCAGGCGGTCGATGCCGAACTTCATGGAAGCTCCAGGACGAAGGAGTCGGGGTGATGGAAGTCCGGCTTATCGGACGGATGGGCGAGCGCCCAGTAGGACATTTTCCCGTCGGCGGCCTCGATGACCGCCGACAGCGCCAGACGGTCCGCGTCCGGCGGCAGTTCTATGTGGGCCTCCAGGGCGACCATGTCCGAGGCGGCGTCCATGCCGAGGACGGTGGCGACCTCATCGGCCTCCCGCATGCCTGCGCGATAGCCATCGAAGCGGTAGCTGGCCCACTGCGACGAGGGCGACAGGTTGAACTCGCGGTAGCCGTCCGGCGTGCGAACGAAGGCCTCGAAGCAGGTGTGCTTCCACAAGTCGTCGGCTCGCCCGGCGGAGCCAGGGCCCGGCCAATCGATCTCATCGACCTCCCCGTCCACGACGAACCGCAGCCACAGGATTGCGCCATCCCGCTCCACATAGACCTCGACCGACCAGACCGGTTCCGGCGGCGTCATGGGGTGAGGCTTCAGCTTCACGATCATCCGTCTTCGATAGCGGGCGCTTGACCCCGGTCAATGGCCGCGGCTACCGCTGAGCCGTGATCGCCGCGCGCGTCCTTCCCGGCTTCTATCGCCGCCCGCTGTCCTAGCGAGCGGCCCGCGATCCCCTGCGCCGCACCCGCCGGCGCGCAAATCCCCCTGACGCCCGCCGGCTTCCCTGCTAACGGAGCCGTCCATGACCGACCCCGCCTTCAAGTCCGACTTCCTGAAGACGCTTCAGGCGCGCGGCTACATCCACCAGATCACCCATCCAGAAGAGCTGGACGCGGCCTGCGCCGCGGGCGTGGTCACGGGCTACATCGGCTTCGACGCCACCGCGCCGTCGCTGCACGTCGGCAGCCTGATCCAGATCATGATGCTGCGCCGGCTCCAGCAGGCGGGTCACAGGCCGATCGTGCTGATGGGCGGGGGCACCACCAAGGTCGGCGACCCGACCGGCAAAGACGCCTCGCGGCCGCAGCTGACCGACGAGACCATCCAGTCGAACATCGCCTCGATCCGCACCGTCTTCGAGAAGTTCCTGACCTTCGGCGACGGGCCGACCGACGCCCTCATGCTCGACAACGACGCCTGGCTGTCCGGCTACGGCTACATCGAGTTCCTGCGCGAGTACGGCACGCACTTCACGGTCAATCGGATGCTGGCCTTCGACTCGGTCAAGCTGCGCCTCGAGCGCGAGCAGCCGATGACCTTCCTCGAGTTCAACTACATGCTGATGCAGTCGGTGGACTTCCTGGAGCTGAACCGCGGCTACGGCTGCAGCCTGCAGATGGGCGGCTCGGACCAGTGGGGGAACATCGTCTCGGGCGTCGATCTGGTGCGGCGCGTGGACGGCCAGCCGTCCTTCGGCCTGACCACCCCGCTGCTGACCACCGCCTCGGGCGGCAAGATGGGCAAGACCGCCCAGGGCGCGGTCTGGCTGAACGCCGAGCAGCTGAGCCCCTACGATTACTGGCAATTCTGGCGGAACGCCGACGACGCCGACGTGGGCCGGTTCCTGCGCCTGTTCACCGACCTGCCACTGGATGAGGTCGCGCGGCTGGAGGCGCTTCAGGGGGCCGAGATCAACGACGCCAAGAAGGCGCTCGCGGACGCCGCCACCACCATGCTGCACGGCGCGGACGCCGCGGCCCACGCCCGCGGCGCCGCCGAGGCCGCCTTCGAACAGGGGCGCCTGTCCGCCGACCTGCCGACGGTGGAGCTTCCCTCGGACGAGGTGGTCGGCGCCATGATCGCAGCCGTGGCCACCCGCGCCGGCCTGACCCAGTCCAATGGCGAGGCGCGGCGCCTCGCGCAAGGCGGCGGCTTGCGTCTGAATGATGAGCCGATCGCCGACGGCGCGCGCCTGATCGAAGCAGGGGACGTCACGGCTGACGGGGTCCTCAAGCTGGCCGCCGGCAAGAAGAAAATCGTTCTCGTGAGGCCCGTCTGATGACCGACATCCAGCAAGGCCAGGCCGCTCCGTCGCTGGACCTGCCGACCGACAGTGGGGGACGCGTGTCCCTCGCCTCGCTCAAGGGCCGCCCCGTGGTCGTCTTCTTCTACCCGAAGGCCGACACGCCGGGCTGCACCAATGAGGCCATCGACTTCTCGCGCCTGCTGCCTGAGTTCGAGGGCCTGAACGCCACGGTCATCGGGGTCTCAAGGGACCCGGTGAAGAAGCTCGACCGCTTCAAGGCCAAGCACGACCTGACCGTCGTCCTCGCCTCGGATGAGACCGGCCACGTCACGGAAGACTGGGGCGTCTGGGTCGAGAAGCAGCTCTATGGCCGGACCTACATGGGCATTGAGCGCGCCACCTTCCTGATCGACGCCGAGGGGCGTGTTGCGCGGGTGTGGCGAAAGGTCTCGGTCAAGGGCCACGCCGCCGAGGTGCTCGAGGCCGCCCGGGCCCTGTAGCCATCTCAACCCGCCGTTACCGATATCTATTAATCGGCATGAAACGGCGCTTCGAATACTAGACCTAGCGGCGACGCGGTGGGTTGGCGGCAGATTCGTTGCTCATACGCCTGACAGGCGAATAATCGCTGAAAAGCTGTGCAGACTCGCATTTCACCGCCTATTCGTAGTTAACGAAGGGTGAACGGGGTTGCGCCGCCTTGGCTACTTACGGCATATGGCCGAGGCCGGGTGTGGGGGTTGTAGTGTAATGTCGAAGGTCCGGGTGTCTCGACTAAGGTCGTTCGTCGAACGGCTGTTTCCAGAGCGTCACCTCTTCCTTCGCACTCCTGACGGCGAAATCACCGGACACGTCCTGAGCCCTGGTCGCCAGATGATGATGGCCGCCGGCGCCTGCCTGCTGGGCGGGTGGCTGCTCGTCGCCACCGGCGGCGTCATCTGGGGCGCGGTGACCGGCATCACCGCCGAGCGGCAGGTCCACCGGGTCCGCGCCGCGTCGGAGCGCATGAACGCCGACCTTCAGGCCCGCCTGGACAGCGCCGTCGCCCGCATGGCCGCGACCTCCGGCTCGATCGATGATCTGGCCCACTCGGTCGAGCGCCGCCACGCGGCCCTGACCCGCGTGATGACCCAGTTCCGCGGCATCCCCGGCGCTGAACAGGAGCTGGCCCCTGCGGAACCTCTCGCCGCCGACCGGCCGCCGGTGGCGCGACTGGTGGCCGTGCGCATGGATCAGGAGCGCCTGATCGCTCGCGCCCAGAGCTTCGCCGACAGCCGGGCCGAGCGCCTGCGCCTCGCCTTCCGCCTCGCCGGCCTGAACCCCGCGGCCTACGCGGGCTCACCGAGCGCGCTGGGCGGCCCGCTGGTCGACGCCGACAATCCCGAGGCCCTGGCCGCTATCCTCGACGTGGACGAGTCCTTCGCCCGGCGCATCCAGCGGGCGACCGACGACCTGTCCGACATGCGGTCCCTGGCCGACGCCGCGGAGCGGCTTCCGTTCGGCCGCCCATCCGCCACAGCCAGGACCACGTCCGGCTTCGGCGTCCGTTTCGACCCGTTCAATCACCGCCCGGCCCTGCACCAGGGCCAGGACTTCGCCGGCCCGTTGGGCACGCCGATCCGCGCCACGGCGCCGGGCGTGATCTCCTTCGCCGGGGTCCGCTCCGGCTATGGCAACACGGTCGAGATCGACCACGGCGGCGG
Organism: Brevundimonas sp.; assembly: GCF_024711105.1. Classification (GTDB taxonomy): domain Bacteria; phylum Pseudomonadota; class Alphaproteobacteria; order Caulobacterales; family Caulobacteraceae; genus Brevundimonas. Next base: position 13,650 of record NZ_JANJTL010000136.1, read on the forward strand.
CTTCAAGACCCGCTACGCCCACCTCCAAGGTTTCAACGTCACCGTCGGCCAACGGGTCGCCGTAGGCCAGCGCATCGGCGCCATGGGCTCGACGGGCCGCTCAACCGGCGTCCACCTGCACTATGAGGTGTGGGTCAACGGCCGTCCGCAGAACCCCGCCCGATTCATGAGAGCCGGAGACTATGTTCAACAAGCCCAAGACTAATCCCGCCCCCAAGGGTCAGGCCCAACCGCCGATCCCGCCGCTGCCGGACCTGCCTTCGCCGGGCCAGGCGCGCACGGGCGCGCCGGGTCAGGCCGCGGCTCCCGCCGCGCCGCCGCGTCCGGCCCGCGGCGCCTCGGTGCTGGCGTCGGACCTGGTGTTCGAGGGCAATGTCTCCGGTTCGGGCGAGCTGCAGATCGACGGGTCGGTCAAGGGCGATGTCCGCGTCGGCCGCCTGACGGTCGGCGAGACCGGTGCGGTCGAAGGCTCGGTCCAGGGCGAGACCGTCGAGATCCGCGGCCGCGTGGTCGGCTCGGTGACCGGCAAGCAGGTCCGCCTGCTGGGCACCGCCTACGTCGATGGCGACATCAACCACGAGCAGCTGGCGATCGAGGTCGGCGCCTACTTCCAGGGCCGCTGCCTCCAGGCCCGCGCCGGCCAGCCGGCCGCCGCCCCGGCGCAGCCTCCGGCCGCCCCCGCGTCGACCGAACCCCAGGTCGTCGAGCTGAAGCCGGGCGCCTGATTCGATGAATGTGCGCGGCCCCAAGGGCCGCGCCGCCTACTCCACCGTCTCGCCGCGCGTCGCGCCGACGCGCTGGGCGAGGGCGGCGCCCATGAAGGCGTCGAGGTCGCCGTCGAGCACGCCCTGGGTGTCCGAGGTTTCGACCTCGGTGCGCAGGTCCTTCACCATCTGGTACGGCTGCAGGACATAGGACCGGATCTGGTGCCCCCAGCCGATGTCCGTCTTGGCGTCGGCCAGGGCTTGGGCGGCCGCCTCGCGCTTCTGCAGCTCCAGCTCGTAGAGACGCGCACGCAGCATGCGCCAGGCTTCCTCGCGGTTCTGGTGCTGGGAGCGGCCCATCTGGCAGGCCACGACCGTATTCGTCGGAATGTGCGTCAGGCGGACCGCAGAGTCCGTCTTGTTGACGTGCTGCCCGCCGGCTCCGGATGAGCGATAGGTGTCGGTCCGTACGTCCGCCGGGTTGATCTCGATCTCGATCGTGTCGTCGACCAGGGGCGACACGCCGACCGAGGCGAAGCTGGTGTGTCGCCGTGCGCTGGAATCGTAGGGACTGATCCGCACCAGGCGGTGAACCCCCGACTCCGACTTCAACCAGCCATAGGCGTTTGGTCCCTTGATCAGGACCGTCGCCGACTTGATGCCGGCCTGTTCGCCAGGGGTCTCTTCCTGGAACTCGACCTCATAGCCGTGGGCGTTGGCCCAGCGGGTGTACATGCGCAGCAACATGGAGGCCCAGTCGTTGGACTCGGTTCCGCCGGCGCCGGAGTTCACCTCCAGATAGGCGTCGTTGCCGTCCGCCTCGCCGGACAGCAGGGCCTCAAGCTCGGCGCGCGCGGCCCGGTCCTTGATGGCGCGCAGCTGCGTGCGGGCGTCCTCGAGAGCGGCCTCGTCGCCTTCCTCGTCGGCCATTTCGGAGAGCATGACGCCCTCCTCCAGGCCGGTCTCCATCTGACGGACGGCGTCGACCTGGCCCTGAATGCGCTGGCGTTCGCGCATCACAGCCTGGGCCTCCTCAGGCTTGTCCCAGAGGGTCGGGTCCTCGACCCGAGCGTTCAGCTCATCGAGCTTTCGGAGCGCGGGCTCCCAGTCAAAGACGCCTCCTGAGCAGAGCGATGCTCTGCTCGATGTCGGCCTTCATGGCCTCGACATCCGGTCTCATGTGCAACTCCAGTACGGAAGGCGGCCCAGATAGGACCCCCGGCCGGGACAGACAACCCGCGATCAATATAGGCCGCTGAGGTCCTCGGGCGGGTCGTTCTTCGGCGGCGGCGCGATCACGGGTGGCGGGGGCAGCTCGTCCTCCGGCACGCGCGGACCCGGATTGTAGGGCACGCCGTCCAGCGTCTCATAGGTCTGGCGGCCCTGGGGATCGCGAGGCGGTTCGCGCACGCGCTCGGTGCCGGGCCGGAAGGCCTCCTCGATGCCGTTGACGGTCCGCCAAATGGCGTTGGCCGGGCGGCGGAACTGCAGGACCGGCCGTCCCCGCATGGCCTCTTCCATGAAGTCGACGAAGATCGGCACCGAGGCGACGCCGCCGACCTCGCCATCGCCCAGCGACCGGTTGTCGTCGAAGCCGACGAACACGCCGACCACTAGGTCGGGCGTGTAGCCCACGAACCAGGCCGAGCGATAATCGTTGGTCGTCCCCGTCTTGCCCGCCACCGGACGCTCCAGGACCCGCACCTGCGTGGCGGTGCCCCGCTGGACGACGCCCTCCAGCATGGAGGTGATCTGATAGGCCGTGATCGGGTCCATGACCTGCTCTCCGGGCGGCGGCACGCGCGGACTCTCCCGGCCATCGAAGTTCCGGTCGCAGGTGCGGCAGGCCCGCTCAGGCGCGAGATCACGTTCAGCGCTCCAGATGGTCTCGCCATTCCGATCCTGAACCAGCTCGATCAGGTGCGGCGTCACGCGTCGCCCGCCGTTGGCGAAGGCGGCATAGGCCGCGGTCAGCCGCAGCGGTGTCGTTTCGCCGGCGCCTAGCGCCATCGACAGGACCGGCTCCATGTCGGTCACGGCGCCGAAACGGATCGCGTCCTCGCGGATTCTCTGCATGCCGACGCTCTGGGCCAGCCGAACCGTCATAAGGTTGCGCGACAGCTCCAGGCCGCGCCGGATCGACTGTGGCCCATAGAAGCGGCGACTGTAGTTCTGGGGCGTCCAGCGCTGGCCGTTGGCGCCCGGCAGCGAAATGGGTCCGTCGACGATGATCGAGGCCGGTGTGAACTCGGTTTCCAGCGCCGAGGCATAGACGAAGGGCTTGAAGGCCGAGCCCGGCTGCCGCTCCGCCTGGGTCGCCCGGTTGAAGCTCGACAGCGAATAGGAATAGCCACCGACCATCGCGACCACGCGCCCGGAATAGGGCTCGATGGCGACCAGGGCGCCGTTCACCGCCGGAATCTGTCGCAGGCCGTAGCCGCCCTCTTCGAGGGGCTCCACGAAGATCAGATCGCCACGGTTCAGCCCCGCCCCCGCGTTGGCCCAGGCGGCGTCGGCGGCAAGCAGCTGGCCCGATGAGCCGTCAGACGCCAGCAGGATGCCGACATTGGCGCCCGAGACGCTCTCGACCACGGCGGCCTGCCAGCGGCGGCGTTCGCGCGGCGGGGACTCGGCTTGCGCCTGATCTTGCCAGCCCTCGGCGATCTGGACGTTGCCCCAGGCGCCTCTCCAGCCATGGCGGCGGTCGTAGGCCTCGAGGCCCGCCATCAGGGAATCGCGGGCGATCGACTGCAGGCGCGGGTCGAGCGTGGTGCGCATGTAATAGCCGCCACGGTTCACGTCCTGGCCGAACTGGCCGAGCGCGCGGCGACGCGCCTCCTCCACGAAATAGTCGGCGTCCTGGTACTGGGCGCGGCGCGGCGCGTCCTGCACCACAAGCGGCGAGGCGATGGCCTCCTGCTCCTGTTCGCGGGTCAGCCAGCCGATCTCGCGCATCTGGCCCAGGATCCAGTTCCGGCGCTCGACCGCCGCCTCGGTGCGGCGGCGCGGGTGGTAGTTGTTCGGGCCCTTGGGCAGGGCGGCGAGGAAGGCGGCTTCCGCCGGCGTCAGCTGGTCGAGCGATTTGCCGAAATAGTTGTAGGCCGCCGCCGCCACCCCATAGGAGCGGTACCCCAGGAAGATCTCGTTCAGATAGAGCTCTAGGATCTGCTCCTTGGTGAGCACAGCCTCCAGCCTCTGGGCCAGGATCGCCTCGCGGACCTTGCGGCCGATGGTCGAGTCGCTGGTCAGCAGAACGTTCTTGGCGACCTGCTGGGTGATGGTCGAGCCGCCCTCGAGCCGCCGCCCGCGCAGCAGGTTGACCACGTTCTTGGCCATGGCCCGGCCGAGGCCCGCGACATCCACGCCGCCATGCTGGAAAAAGTGCCGGTCCTCGGCGGCCAGGAAGGCCTGCACCACCACCGGCGGAATCTGCTCGTAGGGTACAAAGATGCGGCGCTCCTGCGAGAACTCGCCGATCAGGGTGCCGTCCCAGGCGTAGACCCGCGTCGCCGTCGGCGGGCGGTATTCGGCCAGTTCGCTCGCATCCGGCAGGTCGTGGAACAGGTAGGCAGAATAGATCGCCAGACACATGCCGGCCACCGCGACGGCGCCGAGCACGGCGATGCCGGCCATGACGAACCAACGCTCGGCTGACTTCACTAAGCTGCTCCCGGGCGGCGACGGACGCTGCGTCGCGCCATGGAGGGATTTAGCCCGACCCCGCCGGATCGAAAAGCCGTTTAGGGCGCCGCGGCCCGCGCGCCCGGCAAGTCCGGGGCGAAATAGGCGTCGATCGCCCGCGTGACCGCCCCCATCAGCCGGCTGCGCCCGGCCGAATCGCCCAGCAGCCGTTCGTCCTCGGGATTGGTGATGAACCCCATCTCCAGCAGCACGGCCGGCACGTCGGGCGCGAGCAGCACGGCGAAGTTGTCGTCGCGGTGGCTGCGTTCCAACAGCGGCGCTTCCCCGCCGATGGCGTCGAGCAGTTCACCCGCGAACACGGAGGATCGATTGAGCGTCGCCCTCTGGGTCAGGTCCAGCAGGACGCGCCTCACCGAGGGATCTCCCGCCGGGAGCTCGATGCCGCCATAGCTGCCGCCGCCCAAGGCTTCGCGCGCCGCGCGCTCGGCGCCGCGGTCAGACAGGGTGTAGACGCTGGCCCCACGCGTCTGGGGATTGGCGCCGGCGTCGGCGTGCAGCGAGATGAACAGGTCGGCCCCGGCCTCGCGGGCGATCTGGACGCGGCGCGCGTGGGGCACCAGCACGTCAGTCGATCGGGTCAGGACCACGCGATAGCGGCCCGTGGCCTCCAGCTGGCGCCTCAGTTCCAGCGCGGCGGCGAGCGTGACCTCGCGCTCCTGGACACGGCTGCCGAGGGCGCCCGGGTCGGTCCCGCCGTGCCCGGCGTCGATGACGATGACCCGACGCTCCGGAGGGGCCTCGCGGCGGCTCTCGACCGGGGGCGGATCGTCCCGCTCCTGGGCCCGTCCGCTCGGCGCCCCAGGGGCCGCAAGATCGATCACGTAGCGGTAGACCTCCACCCCGTCCCCGGGGGGCAGCAGGAACCGGCGGCTGACCTCGGCCGGGCGGGTCAGGGCCAGTCGAAGGCGCGCGGCGCCCGCCGCCTGATCGAGTTCATAGCTGTGAACCAGCCCCACGCCCCGGCCAGTCTGACCCTCGCCGGCGTCCACGCCGGGCAGCGCCACGATCAGTCGAGGCTCGCCGTTCTGATCGAGAAGCCGCGCCGTCGCCGAACGCGTCAGCTCGATGACGACACGGGTCTGTTGGGCGTCACCGCCGAATCTGACTCGTACGAGGTCGGCGCGCTCGGGACCGTCGGTCAGCCCCTGGGCGGCGGCCATGGCGCCGGTGGCGAAGACGGCGAGCGCGGTCATGGCGGCGGCGATCCGCCGTCCGCTGCCGAACACCATCCTGACCAGGCCCGCCAGACCCACGGCCACTGCTCCCATTAACCAGAAGCCCCACTATCGCAGATCACGGTGCGCGATGTGTTAAGGCCCAGCCCTCAGATCGGCCTTTCTTTTCCCCCCTCGCTCTTGCTAATCTCAGACCGCTCGCCCAGCTAAGGTTCGTTGACGGACCGCTTCAGGGCCGGCGACCCCGGCGCAAGAGATCGCTCCCTCAACAGAGCAGTCGCTGCCGCCAGTCCCGCGCGCCAAGGCGTGCGACCGACAGAGACACGACCCCATGGGCCGCTTCGCGACCGCCTCATTCCGGCTGAACGCCGCGACCGCCGACCAAGGCGCCGCCGGCTTCGCCTCGCGCGCCCCTCACCCAATTCGGCGAGCCGCCGACGACCGCATGACGGTCGTGGCCCGAGCGCGCCCTGGAGACACTGCCTTACATGTCCAAGATCATGCTGATCGATGCGGCGCACGCGGAAGAAACGCGCGTCGCCGTCGTCAACGACCAACGGGTTGAAGAATTCGACTTCGAAAGCCGCGACCGCAAACAGCTTCGCGGCAACATTTATCTAGCCAAGGTCACCCGTGTGGAGCCCAGTCTCCAGGCGGCTTTCATCGAGTACGGCGGGAACCGGCACGGCTTCCTCGCCTTCAATGAAATTCACCCGGACTACTACCAGATCCCGGTCGCCGACCGCGAAGCCATTATGGCCGAGGCGGACACCGAGGAAGACGTCGCGGACGCCGAAGAGGACGACCACGACGAGGGCCTGCCCGCCGAGGAGGCCAAGCTGCGCCGCCGCCTGATGCGGCGCTACAAGATCCAGGAAGTCATCCGCCGCCGGCAGATCTTGCTGGTGCAGGTCGTCAAGGAGGAGCGCGGCGGCAAGGGCGCGGCCCTGACCACGTGGCTTTCGCTGGCCGGCCGCTACTGCGTGCTCATGCCCAACACGGGCAAGGGCGGCGGCATCAGCCGCAAGATCACCACCGCCACCGACCGCAAGCGCCTCAAGACCATCGCCCAGTCGCTGGAAGTGCCCAAGGGAATGGGCCTGATCATCCGCACCGCCGGGGCCAAGCGCACCAAGGCGGAGATCCAGCGCGACTACGAATATCTGCTGCACCTGTGGGAAAGCATCCGCGAGACCACGCTGCAGTCGATCGCCCCCTCCCTCATCTACGAGGAGGAGAACCTCGTCCGGCGCGCCGTGCGCGACATGTTCGACAAGGATTTCGAGGCCCTGTGGGTCGAGGGTGAGGCCGCCTGGCGCGAGGCGCGCGACTTCATGCGGGTGCTCACCCCTGCCCAGGCCAAGAAGGTCCAGCTCTACGAGGGCTCGATCCCACTGTTCGTGAAGCACAAGGTCGAGGACACGCTCGCGCAGCTGCAGACCCCGGTCGTTCCGCTGAAGTCCGGCGGCTATCTGGTCATCAACCAGACCGAGGCCCTTGTCGCCATCGACGTCAACTCCGGCAAGGCGACCAAGGAACGGAACATCGAGGCCACGGCCTACAAGACCAACCTCGAGGCCGCCGAGGAGGCCGCCCGCCAGATGCGGCTACGCGACCTGGCCGGCCTGATCGTCATCGACTTCATCGACATGGAGGAGGCCAAGAACAACCGCGGCGTCGAAAAGGCGCTAAAGGATGCTCTTTCCACCGACCGCGCCCGTTTGCAGATGGGCAAGATCAGCCAGTTCGGCCTGATGGAGATCAGCCGCCAGCGCCGCCGCATGGGCCTGCTGGAAGGCGTCACCCACGTCTGCGAACACTGCGGCGGCTCGGGCCGCCTGCGCTCGGCCGAGTCCAGCGCGCTGCTGGCCATGCGCGCCGTGGAAATGGAAGCCGCCAAGGGCGGCGGCACGGTGGTGCTGAAGGTCCCGACCGCGGTCGCCCTCTACATCCTGAACCACAAGCGCGACACGCTCGCCCGCCTGCATGAGACCTCCGGCCTGTTCGTGATGGTCGAGGTGGACGACAGCCTGGCCAACGGCGAGTGCAAGGTCGAGCGCACCGAAACGGTGGACGCCCCCGTTCGCGCCGCGCCGGCCGTCGGCCGAGACCGTGTCAGCTATCGCCCCGAGGACGAGGCCGACGAGGCTGTCGAGGACGAGCCCGAAGAGGAAGAGGACGACCTCGAGGACGACGCCGAAGAGGAAGAAGGCGACGACCGCGCCGAGCGCTCGGGCCAGGACCGCGAGGATCGCAACGGGGACGAAGCGCGCCGCGGCGGACGCCGCCGCCGCCGCCGCAGGGGCGGCCGGCGTGACGACGCCGAGGGCCCGCGCGAGGCGGAGGCGGAGGCGCCTCGCGGCCCTCGCGCCGATGACGAGGACGATGGCGGCTCCCGCCGCCGCCGCCGCGGCCGCCGCGGGGGCCGCCGCTCCCGCGAGGACGAAGGCGGCCGTCAGGGCGACGCCTATGGCTGGGTTCGCGGACGCACCCCCTTCCTCGAAGACCCCTATGTCTGGTTCGATCCGCTGGATCGCCGCCCGCAGCAGGAGACCTCGGCCTCCAAGCCCGCGCCAACCGTTGAGCCCGGGGCGGTGGTCGAAGCCGCCGAGACGCCTACGGCCGATGCAGCCGCACCCGAGGCCGCCGCAGCGCCCAAGCGGCGTCGCGTCCGCCGCAAGGCCAGCGCTGTGACCGAAACCCCCGCCCCCGACACGGATCCGCGTGGCGAGGAAGGCGCGGAAACCGTCGCTGAGGCGGTCGAGCCCGCGCCGGAGCCAGCGGTTCCCGTCACCGAGCCGGAGCCGGCCCCGGAAGCCTTGCCCGAGCCCGTGGCCACGGAGCCGGTGGCCGAGCCGGAGCCGGAGCCGGAGCAGGAGCAGGAGCCGCAGCCCGCGCTCGTCCCGGCAGAGCCTCTGCCCGGTGAGATCACCGCGCCGCCGGAGAAGCCGAAACGCGGCTGGTGGCGCCGGGGCTGATCCGACGCTAGGTTATGCCGGGGACAGGGGCGTAAGGCGGAGTATTCATCCATGGCCTCTTCCTGGCGTGGTCTGATCGCGGCGGCTGCGGCCGCTGGCCTTTGGCTGGCGGCGCCCGCCGTCGCCACGGCCCAGTCGCTGATCCGGGATACCGAAATCGAGATGATCATCCGCTCGAACGCGGATCCGATTCTCGAGGCTTCGGGTCTCGATCCCGATGATGTGACCATCCTCCTGGTCAACGATCCGACGCTGAACGCCTTTGCGATCCCGGGTCAGCGGATGGGCTTCCACACCGGCCTGATCCTTGAGGCCGACACGCCCAACCAGTTCTACGGCGTGTTGGCGCACGAGGCCGGCCACATTTCGGGCGGTCATACGATCCGCAACGAGATGACCCAGGCGGGGATGAAGCCCTTCCTGCTCACCATGGGCCTCGGGGTCCTGGCCGCGCTCGCGGGCGCGCCGGACGCCGGCGCCCTGCTGCTGGCCAACTCCGGCTATTTCGGCACTCTGGGCGCCCTCACCTACTCGCGTAGCCAGGAGGCCGCCGCCGACCAGGCCGCCGTCACCGCCCTGGAAGGCGCCGGCATGTCGGGCCGGGGGCTGGTCGAGTTCTTCGACGAGTTCCGCTACCAGGAGCTGTTCTCGGACGAACGCCGGTTCCCCTTCTTCCGCAGCCACCCGCTGTCGTCGGACCGGATCTCGGCGCTGCGCCGCCGCGTCAGCGGCATGTCGCACTATGAGGTGACCGACTCCGAAGAGGCGTTGTTCCAGCACCGCGTCATGCAGGCCAAGCTTTACGCCTTCCTCAATCCCCCGGCCTACACCCTGTCGCGCTACCCATCGTCCGACACCTCGTACGAGGCCCGTTACGCCCGGGCCATCGCCGCCTATCGGGCCGCCAACACCGATGACGCCATCGCCCAGATCGACGCGCTGCTGGAGGAGAACCCGGAGAACCCCTTCCTGTGGGAGTTGAAGGGGCAGGTCCTCTTCGAGGCCGGTCGGGCCGCCGAGGCCGAGCCTGCGCATCGGCGCTCTGTGGAACTGCTGCCGGAGGCCGGCCTGCTCCGCCTGAATCTGGCGCAGTCCATTCTCGCCCAGGAAGACGCGGCGCGGGCCCAGGAGGGAATCGCCGAGCTTCATCGCTCGCTCGCGTTCGAACCGGACAATCCGTTTGCTTACCTGCTGATGTCCCAGGCCTATGGCTCCATCGGCGAGGACGGCCAGGCCCGCCTGGCCCAGGCCGAGTACCATTTCGCCCTGGAAGAACTCGAGCAGGCCCAACGGGCTGCGGTGTTCGCCCGTGGGCGGCTGGAACCCGGCACGGCCCCTTATCGCCGCGCCGTGGACATCATCCTGGCTTCGGGCGCGACGCTCGAGGACATCGAAGACCTCGACCGCGCCGAGGCCGCAGGCCGCCTCTGACAGGACTCGCATGACCGAAGAGACGCCCCCTCCCGAGCCCGCGGGCTCCCGGAGCATTCTGGACAGCTTCAACCCGGGCTGGGCGGCGCTCATTGTCGCCCTGCTCGCCCTGATCCTGGCTGCGACGCCCTATGCGTCCGGCGGCCTGACGCCGCAGGTCCGCAAGGCGCTGCTGAACAATCCCGAGATTCTGCGCGAAGCCAGCCAACTCCTTCAGGAACGGGAACTCGCGCAGATCCAGGCTGCCGCCCGGGAGACGATCGCCCAAAACCTCCCGCAGCTTGAGCGCGACCCGCGGGACCCGGTCATCGGCCCGGACGACGCCCCCGTGACGGTGATCCAGTTCTTCGATTACCGCTGCCCCTACTGCAAACAGATCGCCGGGCCGTACATGGAGCTCGTGCGCGCCAATCCGGACATCCGCTTCGTCTTCAAGGAGTGGCCGATCCTGGACCGCGACGAGCCGCTGTCCGAGTACGCCGCTCGCGCCGCGCTCGCTGCTGAAGAGCAGGGCCGGTACGCCCAGGTCCACCAGGCGCTCATGGCCGCCGAGACCATCGACAACGCCTCGGTCGACGCGACCCTGGCACAGGCGGGGGTAGACCTTGCCGAGGCCCGCACCTTTATCTCCGCCCAGGAGACGGGCCAGCATCTGACCGATGTGATGCGCCTGGCCCAGATGATCGGCGCCTCCGGCACGCCGACCTTTATCGTCGATGGCGAGATGATCGAGGTCCGTTCGCCTCAGGACCTCCAGGCGGCCATCGACCGGGCGCGCGAGGGCGGTTCGCCGCGAGGTCAGGGTCCCGCCCTTCGGTCTGCGGCGGGCCGGGAAGAGGTCGCCGCCGAGGGCTGACGGCGCCTGACCGTCAGATCAAACCCGACAGCGGGCTCGACGGGCTGGCGTACATGCGGCGCGGCATGCGGCCGGCGAGATAGGCCTGCCGTCCGGCGATGACGGCGTGCTTCATGGCGGAGGCCATGAGGATCGGATCCTTGGCCCCGGCGATGGCGGTGTTCATCAGAACGGCGTCGCAGCCCAGCTCCATGGCGATGGTGGCGTCCGACGCCGTGCCGACGCCGGCGTCGACCAGCACCGGCACCTTGGCCTGCTCGACGATCAGCCGGATGTTGACGCGGTTCTGGATGCCCAGGCCCGAGCCGATCGGCGCGGCGGCGGGCATGATGGCCGAAGCCCCCGCCTCCTCCAGCCGCCTGGCCATGACCACGTCGTCGGTGCAGTAGACCATGACGTCGAAGCCGTCCTTAACCAGCAGGTCCAGCGCCCTCAGCGTCTCGGGCATGTCCGGATAGAGGTGCGGCGTGTCCGACAGGACCTCCAGCTTGACGAGGTTCCAGCCGCCCGCCTCGCGCGCCAGTCGCAGGGTGCGCACCGCGTCCTCGCCGGTGAAGCAGCCCGCCGTGTTCGGCAGGAAGGTGAAGCGGTCGGGCTTCACGTAATCGACCAGCATCGGCTGGCTGGGGTCGGACAGGTTCACCCGCCGCAGCGCCACGGTCACGATCTCGGCCCCGGCGGCCTCGGCGGCGGCGGCGTTCTGGGCGTAGTCGACGTACTTGCCGGTGCCCACGATCAGGCGCGAGGTGAAGGTCCGTCCGGCGACGGTCCAGGTGTCTTGGGCGGGGTCAGCGGTCATGCCCGCTGGTTAGCCGCTCAGGGCGGCGGATCAAAGGCCCAGCGCGCCGCGATAGCTGGAGTGGACCAGGTCGTGGGTCTCGCGATGCCGCTTCATATACATGGCGACGTAGGAGCAGGTCGGGATCACCTTCACTCCCGCCTCGCGCGCGGCCTCCAGCCCCGCCTTAACCAGCGCGCCGGCCACGCCGCCGCCCTGCCACTGGCGCGGAGTCTCGGTGTGGCCGAACACCCAGGCGCCCTCGACCGGATCGTAGTCGGCGACCGCTAGCAGGCCGTCCTCGGCGATCTCGAAGCGGTGGCGTTCGGTGTTGTGGCGGACCTTGCTGGCCGGATCGGTGATCATCTTCGGTCGGCTCCCGTCATTTAAGGTCAGGCCCCGCGGCCTTTACGCCTCCGCTTCCGGGGCAAATAGTGCCGCGGCTGGCGGAGTTGGAGACTGATGATGCGGAAATCCCTGATCCTGATGCTGTGTTCCGCCCTGGCGGTCGGAGCGTCGTCCTGCTCCACCAGCCCTGGCGGCGCGGCGGGCGAGGAAATCGTCGTCACGGGCTCCCGAACGGCCGATGGCGGCGCGCGGCCGGTGCCGCCCCCGCCACCTCCGCCTCCGCCTCCCCCTCCCCCTCCCCCACCGCCACCCATGCCGTCGGCGCCGCCGGCCTTGGCTGCGGAAGGCTCCACCTCCCCCGCGCCGACGCTCCCGGGCACGCCGCCGCGCCAGCAGATCCAGGCGGGAACCCTGACCGCCGGTGACTATGACGACCTGCTCAACCCGGGCATGTACGCCGACTACACCGCCGGTTACCTGCAAAACCGGCGCGGCGCCTTCCGGCCCTACCTCGACACCGCCCGTGCGGTGACCATCCGCGTTACCGGGCGCGGGGGCCGGCCCCTGCCCTTCGCCTGGGTGCATGTCGAGCGTCGGCGCGGCGCGCCCCTCACCCTGTCCACCGGCGCGGACGGCGAAGCCGTCATCTTCCCGGGCTTCGACGACCTGCCTGACACGCTCAACATCACCGTGCGCGATCCATCAGGTCAGGCCCGCGCCTCGACCATCGCCGTGGCCGAGGGCCAGCTGTCCCGGGACCGCGTCGTGCCCATCTCCCTTGACGTCGCGGCCGAGCGTCCGCGTCAGCTCGACCTGGCGCTGGTCATCGACACGACCGGCTCGATGGGAGACGAGCTCCGCTACATCCAGACCGAGCTCGGCGCTATTCTCGACTGGCTTCGTTCGTCCCTGCCGGGCGTCGACGTCCGCGTGGGCCTGGTGGTCTATCGTGACCAGGGCGACGAATACGTGGTCCGCTCGGTCCCCCTGACGTCCGACATTGGCCAGCTCCAGTCCGCCCTATCCCGCGAGAGCGCGTCCGGCGGCGGCGACTACCCAGAGGCGATGCAGGAGGCGCTGCGTCGCATGTACGACCTCGACTGGCGCGAGAACGCCGTCCGCGTTGGTTTGCTCGTCGCCGACGCGCCGCCGCACGACGCCGACTTCCAGGCCGCCTGGGACGCCGCCGTGCAGTCGCGCGAGGGTCGCATCCACATCACGCCGGTGGCCGCCTCGGGCGTGGCCGACGACGCCGAGTATCTGATGCGCGCCATGGCCGCCCTGACCCAGAGCCGCTACCTGTTCCTCACGGACGACAGCGGCGTCGGCCTGCCCCACGATACGCCCGAGGTTAAGTGCTATCAGGTGACCCGCCTGGACAGCCTGATCCGCCGCGTCATCGCCGGCTACATGACTGGCGAGCGCGTGGAAGCCAATCCGCAGGAAGTGATCCGCACCGTCGGCATCTATGACCGCGGTGTCTGTCGCAGCCGCTAGCGCCTGAACACCCCGACCAGCTCGATGTGGGCGGACCACAGGAACTGATCGACCGGCGTGACTCGGTCCAGCGTAAAGCCCGCGTCCACCAGGACGCGGGCGTCGCGCGCGAAGGTGGTCGGGTTGCAACTGATGCCCACGACCACCGCCGCGCCGCTCCCGGCGATCTGGCGCGACTGATCGAGCGCCCCCGCTCTGGGCGGATCGAACACCACCGCGTCGCAGCCCTTCAACTCCGAGGCCGAGACCGGATTGCGGAACAGATCCCGGACCACCGTCTCGATCGGCTTCAGACCCGGCGTGCGGCCGGCCGCCGTCTTCAGCGCCCCGACCGCCTCGGCCGCGCCGTCGACCGCCAGCACCGGCGCCCGCTCGGCCAGCGGAAAGGTGAAGGTGCCGACGCCGCAGAACAGGTCTGCGACCTTGCGCGCGCCGTCGGTCGCCGCCAGCGTCTCGGCCACCATGGCGGCCTCGGCCTGTGGCGTCGCCTGTAGGAAGGCGCCGGGCGGCAATTCAACCAGGGCCTGGCCGAGCCGCACCACGGGCTGCCCCGGCTGGTAGAGCGGCTCGCCCGCCAAAGTCAGCCGCGCCAGCCCGGCCTCGGCCGCAGCCTCCGCCGCCTGCATCTTGCGGTCGGCGGTCATCCCGCCGGACTTCCGCTCCACGCCCGTGACGTCCACGTCCAGGCCGGATCGGGTCAGGGTCACGTGCAGCGTCGGCGCGGACTTGGGGTGATCCAGAAAGGCCGCCGCGACCTTCCTCAGGCCCGGCAGGGCCTCGACGATGCGCCGGTCCGAGATCGGGCAGACCGCGATCTCGACCAGCCGCCAGGAGCGGCGCGCCTTGTAGCCGAGCACCGCCCCGCCCCGACCGGGCCGCGCATGCAGCGCCACGCGCCTGCGGCTCTCAGGCCTGGCCGGCACGCCGGGCGCGACCTCGGTGTCCAGTCCCTCGCGGGCAAGGATCTGACGCACCTGCTCGCGCTTCCAGGCCAGCTGGGCCTCATAGTCCCAGTGCTGTAGGGCGCAGCCGCCGCATTCGCCGAAGTGCGGACAGGGCGGCTTGACGCGCTCGGGGCTCGCCTCCAGCAGTTCGATCAGTTCGGCCCGGTCGCCGGCCACCGAGGCCCGCGCCCTCTCCCCGGCCAGGGTCAGCGGCAGGAAGGCGCGGCTACCGTCATCGGCCGTGGCCAGGCCGTCGCCCTGCCCGCCGACGGCGCGGACCGACAGAATCTTTTCGACGGAAGGCTGGGGGGCCGGTGCACGACGCATGGGCGCTTGTGCCAAAGCCCGCGGCCGCGCGGAAGCGCCCCGCATTTGTAATCTAGATGAACGAAGATGAACGGCCATCTCAAACGCCGTTCAGGTTGCCCCCTCTAAAACCGCATGCAACGGACCACGGGATCGATGGTTGATCCCGAACCGCCAGACAAACGGGAGCAACACCATGTCTCTTCGCACCAGGATCGCCGCCGCCGGAGCCATGGCTGTCGCCGGCGTCATCGCCATCCCTTCGGCCGCCTCGGCCCAGTCCTACGGCTACGGCTACAGCCAGCCGTCCTACGGCTACGGCCAGCAAGGCTATTACGACCCCTGTGAACGCGACCAGCGCCGCGGCCAGACCGCCGGCGGACTGATCGGCGCGGCCATCGGCGCCGCGGCCGGCTCCTCGATCGCCTCGGACGGCGCCCGCACCGAAGGCGGCGTGATCGGCGCGGTCCTCGGCGCCGCCATCGGCTCCAGCGTCGGCCGCAGCAACGCCGCCTGCGACAGCCAGTACGACAATCAGTACGGCTACAACCAGTACGGTCAGTCGGGTTACGGCCAGTACGGCTACAACCAGTACGGCTACGACAACAGCGGCTACGACCGCGACTACCGTGGCTATGACCGCGACTATCGCAACAGCGGCTACGGCTACAGCCGCCACGAACAGTACGGCCAGTGCCGCTGGACCACGGTCCGGCAGGGCCGCTACGACCGCCGCGTCCGCATGTGCCCGGACCGGTACGGACGGTATTACGTCGTCGATTAAGTCTTCAGCCCCCCTGTCGATCGACGACGTGATGAGCCCCCGGCGGAGCAATCCGCCGGGGGTTTTTCATTGCGCGCGCCCAGAGCAGCCACTCGCGGTTGCCGTCGCCGCCGACGATGGGGCTCTCGGTGGTCTCGCGGATTGACCACCCCTTCCCTTCCAGCCAGGCGGCGACGCGGTCGAGCGCGGCCTGGCGTGCTTCGAGGTCGGTGACGACGCCCCCTTTGCCGACTTCGCTGCGGCTTTCCATCTCGAACTGGGGCTTCACCAGCGCGATCAGGTCGGCTTCCGGGGCAGCCAGGGACAGCGGGACCTCCAGCGCCTTGGCCAGGCCGATGAAGCTGAGGTCGCAGACGATCAGCTCGGGCGCAGGGGCGATCATGTCGGCGTCGAGGTCGCGGACGTCCGTGCCTTCTAGGCTCGTGACGCGCGTATCGGCGGCGAGCCTGGCGTGCAGCTGACTTCGGCCGACATCGACCGCGAACACCCTCGCCGCGCCGCGGGACAGGCAGACTTCGGTGAAGCCGCCGGTTGAGGCGCCCAGGTCCAGGATGGTTCGCCCATCTACCTGGACCGGCCACAGGTCGAGCGCGGCCACGAGCTTCAGCGCGCCCCGTCCCACCCAGTCGTGCGCGGCCCTCGCCCCGATTTTGGCGTCCTCGGCCACGGCCTGGTGCGCCGAGCGCGCCGGCTGGCCGTCGATGGTCACGGCCCCGGCCTCGATCGCCGCCTGGGCGCGGGCCCGGCTGTCGAACAGGCCGCGCTGGACCAGCAGCTTGTCGAGGCGGAGTTTCAGCCCAGCTCCTCCAGCCGCTTTAGCGCCGCTTCCAGCTTGGCGCGCGCGGCCTCGCCGTCGGTCAGGCGCTGGCGGTTCTCCTCGACCACCTCGGGCTTGGCGCGAGCGACGAAGTCGGGATTGCCGAGCTTCCTGCGCGTGACGTCGAGGTCCTTGTCGATCGAGGCGATCTCCTTGCCGAGGCGCGCCACCTCGGCGGCCACGTCGATATGCTCCGCGATCGACAGCGCGAAGGTCGCCTCGCCGACCACGAAGGGCGCGGAGCCCGCCGGCGCGCTGTCGGCCTCGTCGACGGAGGACACGCGGCCGAGCGTCAGGATGGCCGTGCGGTGCCGCTCCAGCCGTTCACGGGTGGCCGCGTCGGCCCCGACGACGGTCAGGCCGGGCTTGGCGGCGACCGGCACGTTGGTTTCCGCCTTCAGCGAGCGGACCCCTGACACCACCTCGATCAGCCAGCCGATTTCGTCGCTCGCGGCCGGGTCGGTCCAGCTCTGGGGCGCCTCGGGCCAGCGGGCGGAGATCAGCAGGGTCTCGCGCGGCGGGCCGCCGAAGGCCGCCAGTTCGCCCCACAGCTCCTCGGTGATGAAGGGCATGATGGGGTGCAGCAGCAAACAGCACTGATCCAGCAGCCAGGCCGCCATGGCGCGCGTCTCGGCCCTGGCCGCCTCGTCGGCGCCGTTCAGCACCGGCTTGGCCAGTTCCAGCCACCAGTCGCAGAAGACGTTCCAGACGAAGCGGTAGAGCCCCTGCGCCGCCTCGTCGAAATGGGCGACGTCCAGCGCCCGGGCCGTCTCGGCCGCCACCGTCGCCAGTTCACCGCGGATCCAGAGGTTCAGCGTGAGCTGGACCGCGCCCGGATCAAATCCCTCGACCCGGCGGCACTCGTTGACCTGGCAGAAGCGCGCGGCGTTCCACAGCTTGGTGCCGAAGTTGCGATAACCTTCAATACGTAGCTTCGATAACTTGATGTCGCGTGTTCCGGACAGCATGGCCATGGTCAGGCGCAGGGCGTCGGCGCCCAGCTCATCCACGATCTCAAGGGGATCGATCACATTCCCCTTGGACTTGGACATCTTCTGCCCTTTCTCGTCGCGCACGAGGCCGTTGATGACCACGCGGCGGAAGGGGACCTCGCCGGTGAAATGGGTGCCCAGCATCATCATCCGGGCGACCCAGAAGAAGATGATGTCGAAGCCCGTCACCAGGTCGGTGGTGGGGTAGAAGCGCTTCAGATCCTCGGTCTGCTCCGGCCAGCCCATGGTCGAGAATGGCCACAGTCCCGAGGAGAACCAGGTGTCGAGCACGTCCTCGTCCTGGGTCAGGGCCGTCTCGGCGCCGTAGTGATGCCGGGCTGCGGCGCGCGCCTCTTCCTCGGTCTCCTCGACGAAGACCGCACCGTCGGGTCCGTACCAGGCCGGGATGCGGTGGCCCCACCACAACTGGCGCGAGATGCACCAGGGCTCGATATTGCGGAGCCACTCGAAATAGATCTTCTCGTAGTTCCGAGGCTCAAAGACGGTGCGCCCCTCCTCCACCGCCTTGAGCGCCGGCTGGGCCAGGGTGTGGGCGTCGACATACCACTGGTCCGTTAGCCACGGCTCGATGACCACGCCGGAACGGTCCCCATGCGGCACGACGTGCCGGGTCTTCTCGATCTCCTTGAGCCAGCCCTCCTCCTCGGCGCGGGCGACGATGGCCTTGCGCGCCGCGAAGCGGTCCATGCCCTCGTACTCGGCTGGCACGTCGGGCGTATCGGCCGCGGTGATCCGGCCGAAGGCGTCCATGACGTTCAGCGCCTCCAGTCCGGTGCGCTTGCCGACGCCGAAGTCGTTGAAGTCGTGCGCCGGGGTGATCTTCACCGCCCCCGAGCCCTTGGCCGGGTCGGCGTAGTCGTCGGCTACGATGCGGATGCGCCGGCCGGTGATCGGGTGGTCGATCCACTTCCCGACCAGGCCCGCGTGGCGCGCATCGTCCGGGTGCACCGCCACGCCGGTGTCGCCCAGCATCGTCTCGGGCCGGGTGGTGGCGACCACGATGTAGTCGCGCGTCTCGAATTCGGTGGCGTCGCCCTCCTCGTCGAAGGCGACCGGATGCTCGTAGGTCACACCGTCGGCCAGCGGATAGGCGAAGTGCCAGTAATGGCCGTCGACCTCCTTCTGCTCGACCTCGAGGTCGGAGATCGCCGTCTGGAAGTGCGGGTCCCAGTTCACCAGCCGCTTGTCGCGGTAAATCAGCCCTTGTGTGTGGAGGTCGACGAACACCTTGCGGACCGCGGCCGACAGCCCCTCGTCCAAGGTGAACCGCTCGCGGCTCCAGTCGCACGAGGCGCCGAGCCGGCGAAGCTGGCGCACGATCTGACCGCCGCTCTCGGCCTTCCACTCCCAGACCTTGGCGACGAAGGCCTCACGGCCCATGTCGCGCCGGCTCATGTTGACGCCCGGCTTGGCCAGCTCGCGCTCGACCACCATCTGGGTCGCGATGCCCGCGTGATCGGTGCCGGGCAGCCACAGCACCGCCTCGCCCTTCATTCGGTGATAGCGGGCCAGGATGTCCTGCAGCGTATTGTTCAGCGCATGCCCGATGTGCAGCGAGCCGGTGACGTTCGGCGGCGGGATGACGATCGAATAGGTCGGGGCTTCGGGCCGCTCGGCCAGCACGCCGTCCGGCGAGAAGGCGCCGGACTGCTCCCACGCCTCGTACAGGCGGGGTTCGACGGATTTCGGATCGAAGGTTTTCTCGAGCATGACGGACAGGCTGTAGGGGGCGATACGGAAAAGCGAAAGGGCGGCCCCGGGTGGGGCCCCCCAGTTTGAAGCCGCGCCCGAATTCGCGGCGGTTAGGGGCAGACGCGGTCGAGCTTCTCGCGGATCAAGTCGGGCCGCAAGCTGT
>NZ_JANJTL010000143.1 GCF_024711105.1 Brevundimonas sp.
GAAGGTCGTGATCCAGTAGAGCATCGGCGAGCCCAGGAACATGTTCACGACCGAGCCGATGATCAGGCCGATCACCGCCATGATCAGGAAGGAGCCGATGGGGCCCAGGTCCCGCTTGGTGGTGTAGCCGTAGAGGCTGAGGCCACCGAAGGCGGCCGCCGTCACGAAGAAGGTCGTGGCCACGCTGGCGCCGGTGTAGATCAGGAAGATCCAGCCCAGGGACAGGCCCATGGTCGCCACCACCGCCCAGTAGAGGACGTTGGTCATGACCGGCGTGGGGCGCCGCATCAGGAACATGGAGCCGAAGATCAGCACCAGCGGGGCGAACTGGATGCCCAGGCCCAGCGGCGTCATCGCCAGCGCGCCGTCAGGGCCCGTGGTGTAGAACTGCTGCTGGACAGCCTCCACGTTGCCGACCGTCCAGGCCAGGGCACCGGCCAGCACGAGGCCCAGAGCCAGCTTGTTGTAGACGCCGAGCATGAAGCTGCGCAGGCCGGCGTCGACCGCCATGTCCGCGTGCGACGGGGCCGGGCGGGAAAAACCGTTGTTGAAGTCGCTCATCGCGAGGTCATGTCTCCCATGGGGCCCGTCCGAAGGGCGGGCTTCACCTTTGAATATCGGGGCTGGGGCCAAGGTTCGCAAGCGAAACCGGACGCGGTCGCCGGGCTCTGGTAAGGACCGGAAATGATCCGCCTGTTCGCCGCCGTCGCCGTGCCCGAGCACATCGGCCAGCAACTGACGCGCCTGCAGAAGGGGCTGCCGGGCGCGCGATGGCGGCCGGTGGAGGCGTTTCACGTCACCCTGCGCTTCTTCGGCGAGATCGACGAACGGCGCGCCGACGACCTGGACGCGGAGCTGTCGCGGGTCACGTCGCCGGCCTTCGAGGTGGCGCTGAACGGGGCGGGCGACTTCGGCGACGGGGGCGTGTCGAACGCCGTCTGGGTCGGGGTAGAGGAGAACGAGCGGCTGAAGGTGCTGGCCGGCCGCTGCGAGGCGGCGGCGCGGCGCGCGGGGCTGGAGCCGTCGAACCGGACCTACCGGCCGCATGTCACCCTGGCCTATCTGACCCGGCCGGAGCCGTCGCGGGTCGGAGCCTGGGTCAGGAATCACAATCTGACGCGCATGGAGGCCTTCCGCGTCGACCGGTTCGGCCTCTATTCGAGCCGGCTGGGCCATGGCGGTTCGACCTATACGCTGGAACGGGAGTACCCGCTGGGATGACGCCTCGCCTGCGCTCGGTGCTGTTCATGCCCGCCAACAATGCGCGCGCGGTCGAGAAGGCGCGCACGCTCGACTGCGATGCGGTGGTGCTGGATCTCGAGGACGCCGTCGGGCCCGAGGACAAGGAGGCCGCGCGCGCGGCGGCGGCCGCCGCCCTCTCTGCGGGCTTTACCGGCAAGATTGCGGCGGTCCGGATCAACGGACTGGACACGCCCTGGGGCGAGGCGGACCTCCGGTCGCTGGCGGGGGCCGACGCCGTGGTGCTGCCCAAGGTGGGCGACGCCTCGGTCGTTGCGGAGGCGTCGGGGCAGGCCGCCGGCGCGCCGGTGTGGGCCATGATCGAGACCTGCCGGGGCGTGCTGAATGTCGCGAATATCGCCGCGGCGCCCGGCGTGGGCGCCCTGGTCCTCGGCCAGAACGACCTGGCGGCGGAGATGCGCTGTCGGCCGGGGGCGGACCGGGCGCCGTTGTGGTCGGCCATGGGCGCGACCGTGACGGCGGCGCGGGCGCATGGCCTCACCGCGCTGGACGGGGTCTACAACGCCTTCCAGGACACGGCCGGGTTCGAAGCGGAATGCCGACAGGGCCGCGCCTTCGGCTTCGACGGCAAGACCCTGATCCACCCAAGCCAGATCGCGGCCGCAAACGCGGCCTGGACGCCGGATCCGGATGAGGTCGCCTGGGCGCGCGCTGTGGTCGCGGCCTATGCGGCGCCGGGCGCGGAGGCGGCGGGCGTGCTGAGGGTGGACGGGCGGATGGTCGAGCGGCTGCACCTGGCCGAGGCCAGGCGCATCCTCGAGCTTACTGGGCCGGCGGCGTAGTCTCGGGCGTCCAGCCGAGCGACCGGCCGAACTCCGGCGCGAAGGTCGCGAACAGGATCAGGTGCTCGGTCAGGCCTTCGTAGGTCATTCCGGGAACGATCAGGACGTCGTACTGGGCCACGGCCGCGGCCCCCTCGTCGTGGCCAAAGGCGAAGGCCTTGAGGAAGCGCCGGTCGCGGTTCCAGTTGGAGATGGCCTCCGGGTCGATGCTGTCCATCAGGAAGCCGGCCGAGAACTGCCACGAGCCGCACCGCCCGGCCTCGCAGTCGAACCCGACCACGTCCCAGGACACGCCGTTCGCGCCGGACGAGACCATGGGCTGCTCGCCCGCGCTGATTTCGGCGTCGAGGCCCTGGGCCACGAGCCAGGCATGGATCTCGGCGGCGGTCAGGCCGCCCTCGGGCACGGCCTGGGCGAGCGCGGGTCCGGCGAAGTCGAGCGAAGCGGCGGCGGCCGCGGCGGCGAAACGGAACATGAGGAGGTCCTCCCTTTATCCGACTGATTCCACGCGCGCCGGAGCGCTGCAAGTCGCGCTTGGGTCGCGGCCGGCCTCGGCCTAGGCTGGCCGGATGACGGGGACGGGCAAGACCTGCGGGACCTGCGGCCTGTGCTGCAAGCTTCTGAGCGCCCCGTCGCTCGGCAAGCCGCCCAGGAAATGGTGCGTCCATTTCCGGCGGGGACGGGGCTGCGACATCTATGCGGACCGGCCCGCCGAGTGCTCAGGATTCAACTGCGGCTGGCTGCTGAGCCCGCAGCTGGGCGACGAGTGGCGGCCGGATCGGGCGGGATTTCTGCTGCACCAGGAGGCGGGGCGCATCCTGGTCGAGGTCGATCCGTCCCTGCCGCAGGCCTGGAAGAAGGCGCCGTTCGAGGCGACCCTGAGGGAATGGGCCGCGAGCGGGCGAGAGGTGCTGGTGCTGGTCGGTGAGCGCGGCCTCAGGCTGGGCGAGCCGGACACGCCGGTGAAGGCCAGGCGGACCTAGAAGCGCGGACGGAAGGGCCCTGGGCTCCAGCCGAAGTCGGCCCGAGCGGCGCCGTCGTCGAAGACCAGGTCGCGGTCCATGCGCGCGCCCATCTCGCCCGTGGCCCCGGGCAGGAGCGGCGAGGCGAGCGTCAGCCCCAGCCGCCACAGCGCGGGCGGAACAGAGACGATGCGCGGCGTACGGCCGAGGCCTTCGAACACGCGTTCGCACATCTGGCGGTAGGTCAGGGTCTCGCCGCCCGCGAGTTCATAGGTCCGGCCGGCCGTGGCCCGGGCATCGAGCGCCTGTAACGCGGCCTGCGCCAGGTCGTCGGCGTGGACGGGCTGGCGGCGGCCCTCGCCGCGCCCGGCGATCGGCAGGGCCGGCAGCCGCCGCGCCAGCGAAGCCAGGCGGCTGACGTTGCCGTCCTGTCCCTCGGCGTAGATCAGGGTGGGCCGAAGGATGGTCCAGTCGACGCCGGAGGCGCGGACCGCGTCTTCGCCGCGCGCGAGGGCCTCGACCACCGCGCGCTCGGCGGGGTCGGCGGAGGCCGCCTTGGTCAGGACGCTGGTGGAGGAGAAGGCGATA
>NZ_JANJTL010000042.1 GCF_024711105.1 Brevundimonas sp.
GACCTGATCGTCATCGACTACCTCCAGCTTGCCACCGCCGGCGGCGCCGATGGCGGCGGACGACGCGACATGAACCGGGTGCAGGAGGTGTCCGAGATCACCCAAAACCTGAAGGCGCTCGCCAAGGAGCTGAATGTTCCCGTGATCGCCCTCTCGCAGCTGTCGCGTCAGGTCGAGAACCGCGAGGACAAGCGGCCCCAGCTGTCAGACCTGCGCGAATCCGGCTCGATCGAACAGGACGCCGACGTCGTCATGTTCGTCTATCGCGAGAGCTACTATCTCGGCCGCTCCGAACCCCGCGAGGGCTCGGAGGAACACCTCAAGTGGCAGCAGGACATGGACGAGGTCCGCGGCAAGGCGGAGGTCATCATCGGCAAGCAGCGTCACGGTCCGATCGGCACCGTGAAGGTCAGCTTCGACGAAAACACGACCCGCTTCGGCAACCTGGCCCAGCCCGGCCGCTACGAGCCGCGCTGATCGGGGATCAGTGGGTCCAGGGCACCTTGCGATTCGTCGCGAAGTTGTCCGCGTAAGCTTTTATAATCACAGGCGCTTCGTGCGGCTCATAGACCCGGAACGGAATGCCGTGCTTCTCCGCATAGGCGACCGCCTCGGCCTGGGTGTCGAACTTCAGCCGGATCTGCCCATTCATGTCGCGCGAACTCGACCAGCCCATCAGCGGGTCCGGCGTCCGCGCCGACGCGGGCCCGAACTCCAGCGTCCAGGCCTGGGTCTTGGCCTTGCCGGACTGCATGGCCGTCTTGGCGGGGCGATAGATGCGCGCGAGCATGCCTTTGGTCTCCGTCATTCGCCGATGGTCGGGGCGGCAGGATTCGAACCTGCGACCCTCTGCTCCCAAAGCAGATGCGCTACCAGGCTGCGCTACACCCCGGGTCCTTCGGCGGATGCGCCTTCTGCCACGCGGCGCGCGCCGCCGCTAGCGGGTTCCGAAGAAGGGATGCAGCACCTGGTCCCCGGCCTCGGCGCCGATCTCGGCCGCCCGTCCGCCGCGCAGCTCGATGACGCCCGTGGCTGCTCCGTTCGAGGGGATCGAGGTCTCCGAATAGGGCGTGGTGTTGCGCGCGATCGAGACGATCCGTCCGTCCCCGGCCACATAGATGATGTCCAGCGAACTGGGCGTGTTCCGCATCCAGAAGGCCCGCTCGGCCGAATCAGGAAACTCGAACAGCATCCCCCGGTCGTCCTCGAGCGGCGGCCGGTACATCAGGCCTCTCTGGCGCTCCTGCTCGTCGTCGGCGATCTCGACCCAGAAGTCATGCTCGCCGCTGTCGGTGACGATGCTCAGCGGCTCGAGCGGCTCTCCGTCGGGCCCGGTGGGCGCGGACTGAGGCGTCGTGCAGGCCGTTAGGGTGACCGACGCGAAGAGTGCCGCGGCGAACTTGAACCAGCCGATCCCCGACATGGGACCTCCGTGGACTGAGGCGTCGCTAGACCGACGCGATCTCGGCCACCACCAGGCCCTTGGGCCCACGGGCGAACCGGACTTCCACTTCCTCCCCCGGCTGGAGATCGTCAAGCCCGCACCGCCGCAGGGTCTCGATGTGGACGAAGATATCCCCGTCCTGGCCATCGCGCATCACGAAGCCGTAGCCCTTCGAGCGGTTGAACCACTTGACCTTGACCCGCTCGGCCGGTCCTTCGAACGCCTCGGGCGCAGGACGCCGCGTCCGGATGCCGAAGTCGCCCCGCTCCCGCTTCAGGCCCTCATAGCCCGGCGTCCTCAGCTGAACGCCGCCCGCGGCGCCTTCTTCGAGCGAGACGATATTGGAGACCTGCCAGCCCTTGGGCCGCCGGACGACGTCACAGACGATGACCGCGCCCTCGCCGGCCGAATCACGCCCGCTGTCGCGCAGGCTGGTGATGTGGAGAAGCACGTCCTTCAGATCGGTCTGAGTTGGGTCATCCGGCACGATAAAGCCGTAGCCCTTGCCCGGATCGAACCACTTGACCCGGCCGTGGATGCGCACGCCCGACTCGGCGTCCGCCTCTTCGAAATCCAGCCCCGACATAATCCTTCTCGCCCCAAGCCCGATGGGCTCGTTACGGAGCATAACACGGTTTCGGGGCTGCTGTGACAGACCCAAAAATCACTGTTTTATTTTCAGGGAAAAATAGCCCGCGGTGGCAGTCCCTAGGGGAATCGAACCCCTCTTTTCAGGTTGAAAACCTGACGTCCTAACCGATAGACGAAGGGACCACTCGGCCGCGGACGGGCGATATAGCCGCCTCCCCGGGTGGGTGCAACCCCCGCTCAGCGTTGAATTCAGCCGATCCGGCGCGGGTCGTGAACGTCCTGGATTTCGAACTGCACGCCGCGCCTGCCGTTCCAGTCGTCAGGTTTCAGGCACCCCGCCAAATCCAGCGATCCGTTGGCGCCGAGCAGGGCTTCTCCCACCGCCGTCTCGGCCGCCCGCCAGGCGATGGCCCGCAACGATGCGCCGTCCGGATCGGTCGGCCGGCAGGCGATGTGGCCGCCGTTCAGGACCCGCACGTCGCGAACCAGCGCGCCCGACACCGCGAAGGTCGGCTCTGGGTTGCCGGTCCCGAACGGAGCGAGCTGCTCGAAACTCT
>NZ_JANJTL010000049.1 GCF_024711105.1 Brevundimonas sp.
AGGACGCCGTCCGCAAGGTCGAGGGCGTGCGCTCGGCGACCGCGCGGCTGGTGTTCGATCCGCCGTGGGATCCCTCCAAGATGAGCGACGAGGCCAAGCTCGCGCTCAACATGTTCTGACCATGGACGTCCAGACCGCCACGCCGCGCCGCCGCGAACGGCCCAAGGTCGTGACCCTGACCGAGGCCGCCGCCGCCCGCGTGCGCGACATCCTCGAGCGCGCCGACAAGCCCTATGTCGGCCTGCGCGTCGGGGTGAAGAACGGCGGCTGCGCCGGCCAGGAATATGTCGTGGAATACGCCGAGGCCGCCGGTCCGCTGGACGAGGTGGTCGAGGACAAGGGCGTGAAGATCCTCATCGAGCCCAAGGCCGTCCTGTTCCTGCTCGGCTCCGAGATCGACTACGAGACCACCCGCCTGGCCTCGAAGTTCGTCTTCAGAAACCCCAATGAAACCGACGCCTGCGGCTGCGGCGAGAGCGTCACCATCCAGCCGGCGGCGCCGGTCTGATGGCCTACGACCCGGCTTTCGGGGACTGGATCAGGGACCATCTGCAGGGGCTGGGCCCCATCGAGATCAAGCGCATGTTCGGCGGCGCGGGCGTGAAGTTCGGCGGGTCGATGTTCGCCATACTCGACGACGGCGTCCTCTGGCTGAAAGCCGACGAGAGTCTCGCGCGCGAGCTTGAGGCCGAAGGCGCGCGCCAGTTCACCTATCCGACCAAGGACGGCCGGGTGATGTCCATGGCCTACTGGTCGCTGCCCGATACAGCAGTCGACGACCCGGACGAGGCCGTCGGTTGGGCGCGCAAGTCGATCGCCATCGCCACCGCAAAGGCTGTGGCGAAGCCGAAGCGGCGCACCAGGAGCTAGGCCGCCTTCCGCTCCGCGCGGCGGACCTCGTCCGGCGCCAGAACCTGCACCGCCGGGGTCACCGGCTGTCCGGTCGCCTCGGCCACCAGCTCCGCCGTGTGGCCCTCGATCATCGCTTCCAGCCGCGCCATGAACTCGGCGCGCTCCAGGCCCGGCGGGATGGGGTCGAGGAACTCGATGGTCGCGGTTCCTGGAGTCTTGCGAAACGCCTCCTGCGGCCAGAACAGGCCCAGGTTGGTCGCCAGCGGCACGACCGGCAGGTTGAAGTCGCGGTACATGTGCCAGACGCCGGTCCGATAGCGGAACTTCTCGCCGACCTTGGCGAGGTTGCCTTCCGGATAGATCAGGATGCGCCGGCCCTCTGCGTGGGCACGGGCGGCGTTCTCGGCCAGCGCCTTGCGGGCTTCGTGCCCGCCGCAGTTGTTGACGACGATGGCGCCCAGCTTCTGCAGCACGGTGGACAGGAGCGGGAACCGTTCCAGATGGTCGCCCGTGACGAAAGCCAGGTCGCCGAACTGGTCGTAGACGGAAAACCCGTCGCCCCAGCTCTGGTGCTTGGCCGCGATGATGAAGGCCCCCTCGGGCAGGCGATCCTTGCCGCGAGCCTCGATGCGGATGCCGGCGAACAGGCGCATGGCCTGGACCATGCGGCGGACGTACTGGCGGATGACCCACTGAACCGCGCTCCGGCCCGGCGCGAGGGCGGCGAAGGCGGCCGTAAGGGTGTAGCCGATCGACAGGACCCAGTAGACGATGTTGAAGGCGACGCTTCTCATCCGCCCACTCTAGCGCCGGCGTTGGCGCGGAACAGGCCTCAGGCTGCCTGTTCGAGGCGCTCCGCCACCGTGACCCGGTCGCGTCCGCCCCGTTTCGAGGCGTAGAGCGCCTCGTCGGCCCGGCCGAGCAGGCAGGCGGGGGTTTCGCCCGGCTTCCAGTGGGCTACGCCGATCGAGATGGTGACCGCGCCCAATTCATCGTTGGTCGAGCGCCGCTTCAGTTGACGAGAGCCGATTTCACGGCGCACAGCTTCCATCAGGGCCTCGGCGCCTGCGGCGCTGGCGCCGGGGAAGATCACCGCGAACTCCTCGCCGCCGTAGCGGGCGGCGACGCGCGGCGGGCTGGCCACGCGCGACAGGACGCTGGCGACGTAGCGCAGCACCTGGTCGCCGGTCTGGTGGCCCCAGGTGTCGTTGAAGCGCTTGAAGTGGTCGACGTCGAGCACCGCCAGGGTCAGGGGTTCTCCTGCTTCGGCGGCCTCGGCGCAGCGGCGCTCCAGCTCGTCATCGAACGCCTTGCGGTTGGCCAGGTTGGTCAGGGCGTCGGTCATGGCGTCGCGCCGGACCTGCTCCAGGTGCTCGCGCAGCTTGGCCACTTCCTTGGTCGAGGCGGCCAGACGCTGTTCCAGCGCCGAGTTCTCCTCGCGCGCCTGAACGGTGGCGCGGGTCAGGGTCTGGATGACCTGTTTGACCTGGGGCGCGTCGGCGGCCTCGAGGCCCTGATCGGCCTCGGCCAGGGTCTCGCCATAGGCGGCCTGGGAACGCTGCGCCTCGGCGATGGCGCCGGCCACGCTCGTCAACTCACGCGACAGCTGGGCGCCGGCGTCGCGGATTTCCTCGGACAGCCGCGCGCGAGGCAGGAACTCGGTCGCGAGCCTCTCGGACTCCTCCTCGGTCAGGGCGCCGTCGCGCAGGATCCGGTCCAGCTCTTTGGCGAGCGCGCTATCCGGCTGGCCCAGGTAGTAGAGCCAGAGCTCGAAGTTCAGCGGTGTCGGCCAGACGCCGGCGCGCTCCATCGACTGCAGCGCGTTCTTCGCCAGATCATAGGCCGCGGGGCCTCTGAGCGTCGTGTCGACATCGGCGGTCATGCATTCCCCTCGGCGCGACGTTCTGTCGGGTCAGGGTCACACTAGGGCGCCAAGCGTAACGGTCGGATTAAGCCGGTTCGGCCTTTTTCGATCGCGACGGCAGCGGCGCAGCGCGCAGCAGGAAGGCCGGCGTGGCGTCGCCGAAGCCGGCGCCGCGGGGACTGTCGTCCTCGTCGCGTCGACCGCGCGAACGGTCGTCCCGCTTGCGGTCGCGGCCCTTATCCCGGTCGCCGCGGGCGGCGCGCTCGCGGCGCGGTTCGCGGTCCCGGGGAGTTTCCTGCTGTTCGGGAACCGTGGCTTCCGCCGCAGGCTGCGCCTCGACCTCCGCGGTCTCCGCGGGGGCTTGCGCCGTCGCTTCCGTCCGTTCGGCCCGTTCGCCGCCCCGGCGGCGACGGCTGCGCGTACGGGGCTCACGGGCTTCAGCCTCGGCCTCGCCGGCTGCGGCAGGCGTATCCTCGCGGGGCTCGGCCTTGATCGGCTCCATCGAGGCGGTCTGGCCGTGGTCGGCTATCGGGCGAGGACGACGGTCGCGATCCCGGCTGGCGCGCGGCTTGTCGCGACCGCTCTTGGCGCGCGGTTCGCTCTTCACGCCGGTGAGGTCGAGATCCAGCGTGATCTCCTCAGGCGTCATCTTGATGAGCTTCAGCACCTTGTCCAACGACCGGTCGTCGTTGGGCGTGACGATCATGAAGGTCTGGCCCTTGCGGCCCGCCCGGCCCGTCCGGCCGATGCGGTGGACGTAGTCGTCGGCGTGGTGCGGCACGTCGTAGTTGAAGACGTGGCTGACGTCGGGAATGTCCAGGCCGCGCGCGGCGACGTCCGACGCCACCAGCAGGCGCAGTTCGCCCGAGCGGAAGTCCGCCAGGGTCTTCATGCGCAAGCTCTGGTCCAGGTCGCCGTGGATCGGGGCGGCGTCAAAGCCATGCACCTTCAGCGACTTGGCGACGATGTCGACCTCGGACTTCCGGTTGCAGAAGACGATGCCGTTCTTGACGTCGGCGCGTTCGATCAGGGCGCGAAGCGCCATGCGCTTGGCCTTGGGATCGCCGTTGGAGATGCGGACCAGGTTCTGGGTGATGGTGTCGGCGGTCTGGGCCGGGCGCGAGACCTCGACCCGGGTCGGGTCCTTGAGGAACTGCGTCGTCAGCCGGGTGATCTCCGGCGGCATGGTGGCCGAGAAGAACAGGGTCTGGCGGCGCGGCGGCGTCAGCTTGAAGATGCGCTCGATGTCCGGGATGAAGCCCATGTCGAGCATGCGGTCGGCTTCGTCGACGACCATGATCTGCACGCCGGTCAGCAGCATCTTGCCCCGGTCGAACAGGTCCAGCAGCCGGCCCGGGGTGGCGATCAGCACGTCCACGCCCTTGTCGAGCGCCGAGACCTGGTCGCCCATCGACACGCCGCCGATCAGCAGCGCCCAGTTGAGCTTGGTGCCCTTGGCGTATTTCGCGAAGCTCTCGGCGACCTGGTCGGCGAGCTCGCGGGTCGGCGCCAGGACCAGGGCGCGCGGCATGCGGGCCTTGGCCCGGCCGGACGCCAGCCGGTCGATCATCGGCAGGGTGAAGGCGGCGGTCTTGCCGGTGCCGGTCTGGGCGATGCCCAGCACGTCACGGCCGGCGAGCGCCACGGGAATGGCCTGGGCCTGGATGGGCGTGGCGGTGGTGTAGCCGGTGTCGGCTACGGCCTTCAGCGTGGACGCCGAAAGGCCAAGGTCGGAAAATTCTGTCATTTCACTCGGATTAGGGCCCAGGAGCCGCCCGGTCTTGGGCGAGCGGGCGGCGCGAATTCGCCGAACCTGCTCCGAAGCTGCCGCCTAGATAGGGATTTTCCCTCGAAAGTCAATGTTCGACGGAAGTCACGCCCCGTGGCGCCGGCTCGACCGCGAGGGTCCCGGCCGGGGGCGGGACCAGTAGCTCCGCTTCTGAACCGGCTCCGAACAGCCAGTCGGCCCAGTCTTGCTGAGGCAGGGGAACGACGCCCCGGTGATGATAGGGTCTTACGTCCTCGCCCGGCTCGGCGGTCAGCAGCGAAAAGGCGTCGGGCGCCCCATCGCGCCCCGCGCGCCAGATGGCCGCCAGCGCTAGCAGCGGCGCCTTGGCGTCACGCAGCACCCAGCGGGTCTTGGGATATTTGTCGCCGGTGAACTCATAGAAGCCCGAGACGGGCACCAGACACCGGCCGTGGTCCGCGCCGTTCGAGAACCGCCGGCCTTCGCTGCGGAAGTTGATGATCGGCGGCCGCTTGGGCGCGGGCGGCGGGAAGCCGAAACGCATCTGGACGAGTTCGGCTCGCCCGTCCGGGCGGGCGCGGACCGCGCGCGAGAGATCGGTCGGCCTGACCTCCGCGACCGGCTCCAGGTTCGGCAACCCGCCCTCGAACAGCAGCGGCGTCTGGGCCGCCTCGAAGGCCTTGACCAGCTGGGTCACGCTGAAGCGGGATTCATAGGAGGCGCACATTTGCCCAATGTGCCGTCGCAGGGCGGCCCGGACCAGCCGGTTTCCAATCGTGATCTCGGCGGGGTTCAACATAGAGCAGGGACACACGTCCCCGATTTGTCATCCCGGAAAGCGCGCAGCACTTGTCCGGGACAAGGAGTCGACAGGGCTGGATTTTGGTTGATTGAATTCGGGTGTACGCGGAGAGGTGCATCGAGCGGACCTGTCGTCCCGGATCGCCGCTGCGCGGCTTCCGGGACGACAAGTGCTTGGGACGGGCGTCCCAGCTCTTCGCGCCCTCTTGGGCGCGGATGACGAGGACATTTCTGTCAGCCAGGGCCCAGCGCAAGAAGAGTCATCGCCGCCGCAAGCCAGTAGAGCGGAAGTCCCGTCGCGACGATGGCCAACGCGGCAAGAATTCCCCACGCAAGGCGCGCGCCCCCAACGAGCGGGCGTGTCGAGTCCCAAGGCGACGTCAACTTGGCCTGAGGCCGCAGCCAGCCGATAGTGGCAAGAAGAGCCAGGGCCGTGAGAGCCACAGGCCAGATGCCAATTACCACCCAAAAACCGAATAGGGGGTGCAGGTTGGACAAATAGGCATCCCAGGCGGCGGGCAAATGCGGGAACAGCGCGGCAATCGCCCACGCGACAAGGAAGCCGACGACAGGGCTCGCCACAATCAGCGCGATCGCGGCGAGCAGCCGCATCAGATCAGCTTCGCCATCGCCAGCGCGGTGTCCGACATCCGCGTCGCGAAGCCCCATTCGTTGTCGTACCAGCTCAGCACGCGGGCCAGCTTGCCTTCGATGACCTGGGTCTGGGGCAGGGCGACGGTCGAGGAGGCGGCGATGTGGTTGAGGTCCGAGGACACGACCGGGTCGGTCGTGGTGGCCAGCACGCCCTTCATGGCGCCGTCGGCGGCGGCCTTCAGCGCCGAGTTGATCTCCTCGGCCGAGGTGTCGCGCCCGGCGACGACCTTCAGGTCGACGACCGAGACGTTCGGGGTCGGGACGCGGATCGAGGAGCCGTCCAGCTTGCCCTTCAGTTCCGGCAGGACCAGGCC
>NZ_JANJTL010000100.1 GCF_024711105.1 Brevundimonas sp.
GCGTCAGGAAGTTGGCGGGTATGCCCGACACCGCTGGCGTGTAGGTGATGTCCATCGAGCCGGCCTCGACGATCATGTCATTGTAGTGCGCCTGCGCCTGGCTTTCCGTGGTGGCGATGAAGCGGGTGCCGAGATAGCCGAGGTCCGCGCCCATGGTGATCGCCGCGGCGATGTCGCGGCCCGTCGACAGACAGCCCGACAGGATAATCGTCCCGTCGAAGAAGCTGCGCACCTCATTGACCAGGGCGAAGGGGTTCACGACACCGGCGTGGCCGCCCGCGCCGTTGGCGACGAGGATCAGGCCGTCGACGCCCGCCTGAGCAGCCTTCCTCGCGTGACGGACATTGGCGATGTCGTGGAAAACCACCCCGCCATAACCATGCACCGCATCGACAACGTCGCGCACTGCGCCCAGCGAGGTGATGATCAGCGGCACCTTCTGTTCGACCGAGACCATCATGTCGGACATCAGTCGCGGGTTGGTCGGATGGACGATGTGGTTGACCCCGAACGG
This sequence comes from Brevundimonas sp., assembly GCF_024711105.1. GTDB lineage: Bacteria > Pseudomonadota > Alphaproteobacteria > Caulobacterales > Caulobacteraceae > Brevundimonas. The sequence goes on from NZ_JANJTL010000100.1 coordinate 515, forward strand.
CGCGGCGTCGGGGTTCAATCGCTCCTTGATCTCGATCAGCCAGTCCCGATAGCCCTCGGTCGTTCGCTGGTTCAGCGACGGGAAGGTGCCGATCACCCCCGCGTTGCAGGTCTCGACGACGAGATCAGGCCCCGATACCAGGAACATCGGCGCGGCGATGGCCGGGATCTTCAGGCCCTTCTGGAGGGAGGCGGGGATGGCCATGGAACGTCCTGGTCAGGGTTGTCTTTCGCTACGCATAGCCGCCTGACGGAAGGGAAGGCAAACCCCTCTGATGGCGCGCCCGGCAGGACTCGAACCTGCAACCGTCCGCTTAGAAGGCGGATGCTCTATCCGGTTGAGCTACGGGCGCACGGGTCCCGGATAGGGCGTCGCCCGGACATCGGCAAGCCGCTCAACGGCGGAGCGTCGCCAGGCCTTGGTCGAGGTCGGCGATGAGGTCCGCGACCACCTCCAGCCCGACATGCAGTCGCACCAGCGCGCCGCCCAACCGTGGCGGGTCGCTTCGCACCGCCAGCTGCGCGTCCTCATAGGTCGCCAGGCTCTCGAAGCCCCCCCACGAGAAGCCGATCCCGAACAGCCGGAGCGCATCGAGGAAGGCTTCGGCCTGCGGCGCGGTCGCGTCCTTCAGCACCAGGCCCATCAGACCTGAGCCTCCCGAAAAGTCGCGGCGCCACAATTCGTGGTCGGGCGAGGAGGGCAGGGGCGGATAGAAGACCTTCGCAACCTCCAGCTGGCTTTCCAGCCAGGCCGCCACCGCAAGCGCGCTGCGCCCGTGCTCGGCGATGCGGACCGGGAGGGTCCGCAGGCCTCTCAGCATCAACCAGGCGTCATCCGGCGAAACGAACAGCCCCAGGTCCTCGATCGTCGTGGCCACCGCCCGCGCCACGCTGGCCGAGCCGCAGGCGATGGAACCTCCGAACACGTCGGAATGGCCACTCACATATTTGCTCAGCGCCTGCAGGCTGAGGTCGGCGCCATGCGACAGAGGCTTGAAGAGCAATCCCGCGGCCCACGTGTTGTCGACGATCGAGACCAGGCCCCGCTCACGCGCGATCGCACAAAGGGCCGGCACGTCCTGGATCTCGAAGGTCGCCGTCCCGGGCGACTCCATGAACAGCACGCGCGTCTTGTCGGTGATCAGAGCAGCGACATCGTCGGCCGTCGCGCGGGGAGCGTAGTAGCGGGTTGTCACGCCCAGCCGGGACAGGCGCCGGTCCAGGAATCGCCGCGTTGGGCCATAGCAGGCGTCGGTCGCCAGCACCTCGTCCCCTGGCCGGACCATCGCCAGCAGGGCGACGGTGACCGCGGCCAGCCCCGTCGGCGCGAGACTGACCGCGTGAGCGCCCTCCAGACCCGCGAGCGCGCGCCGCAGTTCTTGGTGAACCTCCACCCCATCGATGCCGTAGACCGGCCCCAACGACTCGTCGCGGAGGTCCGCCGCACGGGCGTTGATCAGGGTGGTCGCGCGCGTGACCGACGGGTTCACGGCGCGCCGCCGTTCAGGCCGCGCGGTTGCGCCGGCGATCAGTCGGGTGCGGTCCTGCACTTGACGCGGCCTCGTTCCGGCTGGTTGTTGCATGGGCACTATGCGCGGACCCGGTCGCGCGGCAAGGCTCGTGAGGCGCGATGAGGCGCATCGGCATCAGGATCATCGCGGCGGCGGCTCTGGCCCTGGCCGCGGCCGCCTGCGACGAGCGCGAGACGCCGGCTCAGCCCGCCGAGCCCCTGCCGGTCCAGACGCCCGAGGGAGGCGACGACCTCGGTCGGCCCGCGCCTCGGGAGGCCGGTCCTACCCTGACGGTGATCCGTTCCCGGGGGCGACTGAACTGCGGCGTTCATCCCGGTCTGGTGGGCTTCGCCTACACGGACAACCAGGGGCGCTGGCGGGGCTTCGACGTCGACTTTTGCCGCGCGCTCGCCGCGGCTGTCCTTGGAAATCCCAACGCGGTCCGCTTCGTCCCGGTGGACAACGCCCAACGCCTGCCCGCCCTGGCCGAGGGACGCGTCGACGTCCTGTGGCGCAATACGTCCTGGACCCTGGGCCGCGACGGCTCGGGCTTCGACTTTCCGGGCGTCAACTACTACGACGGCCAGGGCTTCCTCGTCCGGCGCAGCCTGGCGCTGGCCAGCGCGACCGAGCTGAACGGCGCCCGTGTCTGCGTGCAGGGCCGGTCGACCAGTGAGCTCAACCTGGCGGACTTCTTCCGTGCGCGGGGCATTGAGTACACGCCCGTGGTGGTGCGCAGCGAGGCGGAGGCCCGCGAGACCTACATCCGCGAAGGCTGTGACGCCCTGACGGCCGACGTGTCGGCGCTGGCCGCCGCGCGGACCACCTTTTCGGACGCACGGGCCCACGTGATCCTGCCGGAAGTGATCTCGCGCGAGCCGCTCGGGCCCGTCGTGCGCGAGGGCGACGATCAATGGGAGGACATCGTCCGCTGGACGCTGAACGCCCTCATCCTGGCCGAGTCCCTGGGGGTGACCGAGGCGAACCTCGAGGAACTGGCCGAAAGCTCGGCCGATCCGCAGGTGCGCCGGCTGCTCGGAGTCGAGGGCGAGGTCGGTGCGCCGCTGGGCCTCTCGGACGCCTGGGCGCGTCAGGCCATCGCGGCCGGCGGCAACTACGGCGAGATCTTCGATCGTAATCTGGGAAGCGGGTCTATGCTGAACCTCGCCCGCGGCCTGAACGCACTTTGGACGGCCGAGCCGCCTGGGGTGATGTACCCTGCGCCGATTCGATAGGCGCAGACTTGGGGGACGCCATGGACACCGCCACGCCGAAGAAGAAGCGACTGCACCTCTGGATGGGGCTCGGGTTCCTGGTGGGCCTTCTGGGGGGGCTGGCCGTCAATCTCGGCGTCGGGGCTGACACCTATTGGGTCCAGTGGGTGACCTCCAACGTCACCGGCCCGATCGGCCAGATCTTCCTGCGCCTGCTGTTCATGCTGGTGTTGCCGCTGCTGTTCGCGGCCCTGGTGACCGGCGTGGCCGAGATGGGCGACCTCAAGTCGCTCGGCAAGGCGGGCCTGAAGACGCTGCTTTTCACAGTGGTAATCTCCGGCGTCGCGGTCGCGATCGGCCTGGCCCTGGTCAACTACTTCCAGCCCGGCGTGGGTGTGGATCCTGACCTGGCGGCGCGCCTGCTGGCCGAAGGAGAGGCCGGAGCCCGCGGTATCGTCGAAAGCGCGCCGGCCTCGGTCGGCGGCGCCCAGTTCTTCCTCGACCTGATCCCCTCCAACGTCTTTGCGGCGGCGGCGGAGAACCAGATTCTGCCGGTGATGGTCTTCGCCCTGTTCTTCGGCGTCGGCCTGGTGATGGCCAAGGGGCCGGCGTCAGACCAGCTTCAGCGCACGCTCGAGGGACTGCTTGAGGTGATGATGAAGCTCATCAACCTCGTGATTTCGGTCGCCCCGATCGCCATCGCGTGTCTGATGTTCAACCTCGCTGCCCTGTTCGGCTGGGACCTGCTGGCCCGGCTCGGGGCCTATGCGGGCGTCGTCATCCTCGCACTCGCGATCCATTTCTTCATCGTCTATTCTCTCGCCGTCTGGGGTCTGGGCGGGATGAACCCCTTCAAGTTCTTCGCGCGGGTGCAGCCGGCCGTCGTGGTCGCCTTCTCGACGGCCTCGTCAAACGCCACCCTGCCGACGGCACTGCAGGTCGCCGAGCAACGGCTCAAGCTTCCGCGCCGGATCTCCCGCTTCGTGCTGACCGTCGGCGCGACCGCAAACCAGAACGGCACGGCCCTGTTCGAGGGCGTAACGGTGCTGTTCCTCGCCCAGTTCTTCGGTGTCGACCTGACCCTGCAGCAGCAGTTTCTGGTGATGATCGTCTGCATACTCGGCGGGATCGGCACTGCCGGCGTACCGGCCGGCTCCCTGCCGGTCATCGCCATGATCCTGGCCATGGTGGGCGTGCCGCCCGAGGGCATTGGTCTGATCCTCGGCGTGGACCGCTTCCTCGACATGTGCCGCACGACGCTGAACGTGACGGGCGATCTGGTCGCGGCGACCGTCGTGTCGCGGGGCGAGCCTCGCGACGATCCGAGCCCCGTCGCGCCCCTTGTCGAGGAGAAGGCCTAGAGCCGTCCGGTCCGGATGAACTCGGCGGCCGCCTGGCCCATGCGGTCGCCGTGGCGGCCGAAGGCCTGGGCCATCGAGACGTGCGTGGCCTGCCGGTCCTCGACCAGTCGGTAGGGCCGGTCAGCGGCCCTGAGCGCGCGGGCGAAGCCGTAGTTCTGGTCGAAGGCATAGGGCCGACTGGCTGCGAACAGCATCAGCATGGGCGCCGTCGGAGTCCCGGCTGTCACCAGATCGGCGGGCGTGAACGCCTCCATGCGGCCCTCGAACAGCACCTCGAAATAGTCGGCCGTGCGCGAGTGCGCCTGCAGAAAGCGTCGCTGCTGGGTCGCGTCGTAGCAGGCCCCATCGAGCAGGATCACGCCCGCCATGTCGGCCGGCGACAGGCCGTGGGCGCCGAGATAGGTCGGGTCGCAGTTGATCAGGGCGGCGAGGTGCCCGCCGGCCGAATGGCCCATCACAAAGACCCTGTCGGCATCGCCTCCGTGCACGGCGGCGTTGGCCTTGATCCAGGCGACCGCAGCAGCCGCATCCTGCGCCTGGGCGCGGGCCCCGTTCCCCGGCATGGCGCGGTAGTCGGCGCAGATGAACAGCAGCCCCTGCCGCCGCGCGAAACGCGGCATGTCCCACACATCCGTCCGGGCATGGGTGCGCCAGCCGCCGCCCGGCAGGAACATCAGGATCGGCGCCGGCCCGTCGTCGGCGAACGGACCATAGAGGTCCATCTGCTGGCGAGGGTCGGTCCCATAGGCCCGGGTGAGCGGCGGAGTCTGCGCCGCGGCCGGGCCGGCCAAGGCCAGCGCCGTGGCGGCGAGGACGCTCCTGCGGGAAAGGTGAGGCATCAGACGGCGCGGCTCTTGTCTTCCAATCCACAGATCGCCAGTTTCCGCGCCCCATGTCCACGGCCACGCTCAAGCTTCGCGCGCCTGAAGGGTTGGGCGAGCTGCTGAAGCTCGCCTGGCCGGTCGTGCTCGCGCGCCTGGGCATCATGACCATGGGCCTGACCGACGCGATCATCGTCGGGCGCCACTCGGCGGAGGAACTGGCCTTTCACGCGCTCGGCTGGGCGCCGACCTCCGTCCTGCTGACGACGGCCGTGGGGCTCCTCATGGGCGTCCAGGTCATGACGGCGCGCCTGATCGGGGAAGGGCGGCCCCACGCGATCGGCGGTGTCCTCAGGCGCGGGATCGTCTACAGCCTGCAGATCGGCGTGCTCAGCACCCTGATGCTGATCCTGCTCGGTCCCATCGGCCTGCACGCCATGGGGCTCGAACCCGGGCTCGCCGACGGCGCCAGCCAGGCGCTGCTGGTTTTTTCGCTGTCTCTGCCCTTCTACCTGGTCTCGGTCGCGGCGCAGTTCTTCCTCGAAGGGCTGTCACGACCGAAGCCGGGGATGAACGCCATGTGGGTCGCCAATGGCGTGAACCTGGCGTTGAACCTCTGGCTGGTCCCAGGGCTGTCCGGCCTGCCGGTCGAGGGCGCGGTGGCCTCGGCCTGGGCCACCTTCTTCGCGCGCGGCAGCCTGGCCGTGTTCCTTCTGGTCTACATCTGGCGCATGCCCGAGGCGGGGGCCCTGGGCGTCTTCCATCCGCCAAAGGGGGAGGCGGCCGAGGCTCGCGAGCAGCGCAAGGTCGGCTTCGGCGCCGGCGCCTCCTATTTCATCGAGGTCGGCGCTTTCGCCGGCATGACCCTCGTCGCCGGCCTTCTGGGCGCGGCGGCGACGGCGGCCTGGACGGTCGTGCTCAACGTCTCGGCGGTGATCTTCATGCTGCCGTTGGGCCTGGCGGCGGCCACGGGCGTGCTGGTCAGCCGCGCCTATGGCGCGCGCGACCGCCGCGGGGTGGAGCGTTCGGGCTGGCTCGGCCTCGCCGTCGTGGGGGCGGCGGCCCTGGTGATCTGCCTGATTGTGTGGCCGGGCGCGCGGATCATCTCGTCGGCCTACACGAGCGACGCCGCCGTGCTGGCCATGGCGTCGGCGGCTCTGGTGCTCGCCTGCCTGTTCTTCGTCGCCGACGCGCTTCAGGTGGTCGCCGCCCAAGCGCTGCGTTCAGCCGCCGACGTCTGGCTGCCGACGGGCATGCATCTGTTCAGTTACGCCCTCGTGATGCTGCCCCTGGGCTACGTCTTCGCCGTTCCCTTCGGGTGGGGCGTGGACGGCATCGTCTGGGCGGTGATCATCGCCAGCCTCGTGTCCGCGGGCCTGCTCTGCGTAAGGTTCGCCATCGTTTCGCGCCGCGCGATCTGAGCGCAGGGCTTTCTTCACGCTCGTATCGGGCATCTGCAAGTTGTTGATCTTCTTGGGACTGCGTCCGCCGTCGCCGTCGTTCAGGCACGGTGGCCGGGGACGGTTTAGAGTCGGTCCCCTGGTTCTTTGAAATCGTTCGCCAGCATTGTGACCGCCTGGCGGTCGCGCGGACCTGTCGCTCTGTCGCTCTGTCGCTGTGTCGTTGAGCGACAGTCGGCCGGCGATCAGACCCCCAGGATCCAGCCTTCCTCGTCCTCGACCCGGCGCACGACGCCTTCGTCCGCGCCTTTACGAGCCGCGAACAAGACTCCGAGTTCGCCCTTCTCATCGAGGCGCAGCAGGTGCTGAGCCAGGGTGCGGACCTGGGTCGCATCCTTGACCTCGCCCGGCTCCGGCTTCTGCGGCAGGATCGACGGCCAGACCTCGGCCACCACGACGGACAGAGGTTCGACATCGGCGGCGCTCAGCGCCTTCCAGCCCGTCCCGAACGGCCAGACTGCCGCCGAGCTTCCCCAGGCCTCCATCAGCCGACCGACCAGGGCGATGCCCAGCAGCGTCTGGCCGCCGACCGCCCCGGCGCCATGCATCTGCCAGACGCTCTTGGGCCGCTGCTTGCCGACGCAGGCGACTTCCTCGGTCGCCCGAAACTCGGCCGTGCCCTCATAGGCATTGCCCGGCTTGGTCGCCGACAGCCAGGTCTGCACCTGCCGGGCGGGGGCGCCCCAGAAGGGCCGAGCCTCGCCCGTCATCAGCCGGTTCAGCTTGTTGGCGACGGCGAAGCGGTTGTTGGTGTTGTCGGCCTTGTCCTTCACCTCGGCGCTCAGCAGCCGCCACATGGCCGACCAGGGCTGGCCGTCCAGTTTCAGACGCGCCGCCGTTCCCGCCGGATAGCCCAGCGCGAAGTCGAAGCCGATCAGGGCGCGTTCGCCGCGCCGTCGCATGTCACCCACGATCTTCGTCAGCAGGGCCTCGGCCTCGGCGCGCGTGGCCGGGTTGTGCGCCTCGTAGGTCGGGCGGAAGCGAGCGTCGCGGCGCGCCACCCCGATCCAGACGGACTGCTCGCCGGTCTTGCGGCCCTCCGCCGCTGACCAGTCCACGATGATGTACGCGTCGAAGAGGCGGGCCACGGCGGGCTCCTGAACAGAGGCAGCGAAAGGCGAAGCGGCCTTCTAGCCGTCCTCGTCCGCCGATTGAAGCCGGCGGAGCGTCGCGGTGTTCCCTAGTCTTCGTCGTCCTCGGGTTCGGGGGCCGTCGCGACCCTGGGCTGGGGGCGGCGGAGCACCGCTTCGACATGGGCCAGCCACCGTCGGCCCAGCCGTATCCCGTCGGCTGCGTCGCGCAGGGGCGAACCCGGCCCGAACAGCTCCAGCTCGAACTCGGGAAATCGAGGGTCATCGAAGACCAGCCGGAGAGCGACTCGCTCGGCGTCGCCCACAAGGTCATCCAACAGGCGTCGCGGCTCGTCCCGGCGGGTGCGGGCCATCACCCGGCCATCGACGATCAGCTCAGCCCCCTCGATCTCGTGAAACCCGTAGACCAGACCCGCCGAGCCGTTGTTCCAGAGGACGGCCAGCGTCTCGTTGTCGAAGTTCAGGCCCGCCGCGCGGCCCTGCGCCGGGGAGAGAGCCTCGCCCTGCGGCGGTCCGCCCAGCACCCGCTTGAGCGCTCTCTGAAGACGGCGCACGCCCTCGAACCACCAAGAGGCGAAGATCGCCACGAACGTCACCGCGGTCCCGGCCAGCACGATCAGCAGCAGGGTGCGGAAGACCTCGGTCATGGATCCAGCGTCACCAGCACCGGCACGTGGTCGGAAGGCTTGTCCATGTCACGGGCGTCTCGCCAGGTCTCGATGCCTCGGAAGGCGTCGGCGGCCTGGGGCGACAGGAGGTGGAAGTCGATCCGGATGCCGTGGTCCCTCTGCCAGGCCCCGGCCTGGTAATCCCAGAAGGTGAAGGTGCCGTCCGGCTCGCCGCCCAGTTCGTGCGCGTCCGTCAGGCCAAGCCAGGTCAGGGCGCGAAAGGCCGCGCGGCTCTCCGGCTGGAACAGGGCGTCGCCGACCCAGGCCTCGGGCCGTTTGGCGTCCGCGGGTTCAGGGATCACGTTGTAGTCGCCGCAGAGAACCAGGCGCTCCTCCAGCTTCAGCAGCTCCGCCGCGTGCCGCCTGAGACGCTCGAACCAGGCCAGTTTGAAGGCGAACTTCTCGGTCCCGATCGGATTGCCGTTGGGCAGATAGATCGAAGCCACCCGCACCGGCTCCGGCCCCTCGATCACGGCCTCGAGGTAACGCGCATGCTCGTCCGTATCGTCGCCGGGCAGGCCGCGCCGCACGTCCGAGACCGGGAATTTCGAGAGGATCGCCACGCCATTGTAGGACTTCTGGCCGTGGACGAGCACGTTGTAGCCCCGGCTCTCGAACGGCTCGGCCGGGAACTTCTCGTCGACGCACTTGATCTCCTGCAGGCACAGGACGTCCGGCTGGCCCTGGTCGACCCAGGCCAGCACGGTCTCTAGCCGCGCATTGACCGAGTTCACGTTCCAGGTGGCGATCCGCATGGCGACTCCTTGTCGGCGGAGGTTAGCGGGGCCTTCGCGCGGAACAAGCGGCGTCTGGAATCCGCTGCTATAGCGGCGTCATGAGCACGCCGCCGTCGCCCACCGCCGCCGTCTTGATCATCGGCGATGAAATCCTCTCCGGCCGCACGGCGGACACCAACCTGAACACCATCGCCCGCTTCCTGGGCGCGCTCGGGATTGATCTCCTGGAGGCTCGCACCGTCGGCGACCGCAAGGCCCAGGTCATCGACGCTTTGAACGCCCTTCGCTCGGCCCACGACTACGTATTCACCACTGGCGGCATTGGGCCCACCCACGACGACATCACCGCCGACTGCGTGGCTGAGGCCTTCGGCGTGGCTCTGCCGGAACGCCCGGAGGCCTTGTGCATCCTTCAGCGCCGCTATGGCGCCGATTTCAACGCCGCCCGCCGACGCATGGCCCGCATCCCCGAAGGCGGCAGCCTGATCCGCAATCCGCTGACCGATGCTCCGGGCTTCCAGATCGGCAACGTCTTCGTGATGGCGGGCGTCCCGAAGATCATGCAGGCGATGCTCGAGGACGTCGCTCCGCGCCTGCGCACCGGCGCGGTCGTGCACAGCCGGACGATCCGGGTCACCGGCGTGGGGGAGGGGGCGGTCGCCGCCATACTGGAGGGCCTGGCACTGGCCCGGCGGGACCTCTCGTTTGGCAGCTATCCGTTCGGAGCAGGAACGGTCGGCGAGATCGGTACGAACCTGGTGGTCCGAGGTCGAGACGGCGGTGCGGTGTCGACGGCCGTGAACGAACTGCTCGCCGCGCTCGGGGCCGAGGGGATAGCTGCGGTAGCTCCCTGAAATCTCGCTGGACGAACGCCGATATGGAGGCGCAATCTCCGGCACGGAGGGGATTCCATGTCTGAGATGAGCCAGCCGCTCGCGCCCGGTCCGGGCGCCGAGCGCTATGACGCCATGGACGTGCTGAGGGGGTTCGCCCTCTGCGGCATCCTGCTGATGAACATTATAGGCATGGGCACGCCATGGGTGACCAACTTCCCGCCGTTTCCGGCGAGCTGGTCGGACCCCAGCTGGCAGGTCTGGTTCGCCGAGAACGCCCTGTTCGAAGGCACGATGCGCGGCCTGTTCACCCTCCTGTTTGGAGCGGCCGTGATGCTGATCACCCGTCGCGCCGACGAGACCGGTCAGACGATGAGCGCCGCGGACGTCTGGTCCCGACGGTGCCTGGTGCTCTTGGCGCTTGGGCTGGTGAACTTCACGCTCTTGCTGTGGCCAGGGGACATTCTGTGGAACTACGGCTGCGCGGGCCTGGTCCTGTTCGTCTTCCGCAAGGCGCGGCCCTGGAAGCTGGTCGCCATGGCGGTCTCCATCATGGCGCTGCTTTCGGTTCTGGAGGGCTACGCCTACCAGGGGGACATCGAGCCCTATCGAGAAGGTGCGGCCGCCCACGCCGCCCAGGCACGCGGCGAGACCCTGACGGCAGATCAGGCCAGCGCCTTGGAGGCCTACACCGACCATCAGGAATATCTCTCACCTCCCCAAGAACGGATCGACGCGGAGGCCAAGGAGCGGATGGGCTCCTATCCACAGGCGGTGGCGTGGACTTTCGAGGCCTATGCCGACTGGGGCCTGTCTGGCTGGGGCGTCTTCGTGGTCATGGAGTCGGTCGCCTTCATGTTCCTCGGGATGGCCCTGTTCCGATGGCGCGTCATTACCGGCGAGCGATCGCTTGGCTTCTACGCGGTCATGATGCTGGTCGGTTACGCGATCGGGGTGACGGTCAATGTCGCCGAGCACCTCGCGATGTGGCGCGGCGGCTTCTCGCCCGAAGTCTGGTGGCCGAACTTCACCTATGAGGTCTCGCGCCTGCCCACGACGCTCGGCCACCTGGGCCTAATCATGTTGCTTTGGAAGGCGGGGGCCCTGTCGTTCGTCGGAGCCGCCCTGCGCGCCATCGGCAAGCTGGCGCTGACCAACTACCTCGGCCAGTCGCTGATCGCCGCTATCATCTTCTACGGCCTGGGGTGGTGGAACCACCTGAACTGGGCCGAGCTCTGGGCGGTCGCCGCCGTCGTCTGGGTATTCCAGGGGGTCTTCAGCGTACTGTGGCTCAAGGCCTTCGCCATGGGACCCGCGGAGTGGCTGCTCCGGGCGATCGCCTATGGAAAAAGGCCGCCCTTCCGAAGAACGGCGGCCACTGAGGTTCCAGCCTAAGCCTTGGCGTAGCCCTTGCCGCCGTTCGAAGGACGGCGGCGACGCGGACGCCGCTTCAGGCTCGCGCCTTCGCCAGTCTCCGGCTTGGCGACCAGCGGCTGGCGTTCCCTGGCCATGGGATCGAAGGCTGGACGCTCGGCCTGGGGCCGATTGCGTCGCTGACGATGCGGCTGGCCGCGCGCGCCTTCCGGCTTGTCGCCATGCCGGCCGCCGCGGCGCGGGCCGCGCTGCTCGCGCCGTTCGTCCTCGCCCGGAAGGGTCGCCTTCTTGGCCACGCCGGACGCCAGGATCGAGGCGTCCAGCTGGGCCAGCTGCTTGTCGTTGCGGCGGTCCCAGGACGGGATCTTCTGACGGGTGACCTTCTCGATGTCCTTCAGCAACTTCATCTCGTCGGGCGCGACGAAGCTGATGGCCGTGCCGTCCTTGCCGGCGCGCGCGGTGCGGCCGATGCGGTGGACATAGGCCTCGGGCACGAAGGGCAGCTCGAAGTTGACCACGTGGGTCACCTTGTCGACGTCGATCCCGCGCGCGGCGATGTCGGTCGCCACCAGCACGCGCAGCTTGCCGTTCTTGAAGGCCTCCAGCGCCCGCTCGCGCTGAGGCTGGCTTTTGTTGCCGTGGATCGCGCCGGCCTCGACGCCGCCGGCTTCGAGATAGGCCGCGACCTTGTCTGCGCCGTGCTTGGTCTTGGTGAAGACCAGACAGCGAGTGAAGGCCGGGTCGGAGAACAGCTCGGTCAGCAGGGCCCGCTTACGGGCGGCCTCGACGATGATGACGCTTTGCTTGATGCGCTCGACGGTCGTCGCCTGCGGCGTGACCTGGACCTTCAGCGGGTCCTTGAGCAGGTCGCCGGCCAGCTTGCCGATCTCGCCCGGCATGGTGGCCGAGAAGAACAGGTTCTGACGACGCGCCGGCAGGCGGCTGACGATCTGACGGATCGGCTTGATGAAGCCGAGGTCGAGCATCTGGTCCGCCTCGTCGAGGACGAAGATTTCGGTCGAGGACAGGTCCAGGGTCTTCTGCTGGATGTGGTCGAGCAGGCGGCCGGGCGCCGCGACCAGGATGTCGAGGCCCTGCTGGATGGCGCGCTCCTGGGCGCCGTATTTCACGCCGCCGAAGACGACGGCGACCCGCATGCCGAGGCCGGCGCCGTAGATCTTGAACATCTCGCCGATCTGGGTCGCCAGTTCGCGCGTCGGCGACAGGACGAGACAGCGGGTCGTGCGCGGCGTCGGCGCCATGCGATTCTCGGCCAGGCGATGCAGGATGGGCAGGGCGAAGGCCGCGGTCTTGCCGGTGCCCGTCTGGGCGATGCCCAGGAGGTCGCGGCCCTTCATCACGTCGGGGATGGCCTGCGCCTGGATGGGGGTGGGCGTGACATAGCCCTTGGCCGTCAGCGCCTGGAGGAGAGCCTTGTTCAGGCCCAGGGATTCAAAGGTGGTCATGGTTTGCTTTCGCGTGCGGCGACGCGAGCAGCCGTCAAAGGGTGCGCGCCGCCGTCCCCTTGCGCGGGGAAGGATCGGGCGCCGCCCCGCGTGTCGGACGACGAATGAAGCTTGAGGAGCCGGGCGCTTCTACAGACGATCCGTGAGGATCTTCACGCGCTGGAGCGCGCCGGACATCGCGTGTTGCGATGCAACAAGGATGGGCGCCGGATGTGGCGAAGTCAAGGCTGAGCCTTACTTCTTCCGGAACTGGTCGAGCGAGACGACCTTGGGGCCGTCGTCGGTCGGCGTGTCGTCGTCCTCTGGTCCGATCGCCTCGGGCTCATCATCGACCTCGACGGGCGCCATCTGCGGCGGCTCGAACTGGAGCACGAACTGCACGCTGGGGTCGTAGAAGCGGGTGACGGCGACGTAGGGCACCACCAGCTTTTTGGGCTGGCCGCCGAACTGGAGCACGACCGTGAAGCGTTCGGCCTCCGGCATCAGGTCCCAGTACTGGTGCTGGATCACGACCGTGATCTCGTCGGGATACTTGGCCGACAGGTCGGCGGGAATGGAGACGCCTTCGGCCCGGGTCTTGAAGGTGATGTAGAAATGGTGTGCTCCCGGGAGGCCGTCGGGGGTGGCGGCGCGTTCCAGCGCGGCCCGGATGACGCCTCTCAGCGCCGCCTGGGTGAGCACGTCGTAACGCATCTCGTCGGTGGGGAAGCCCTCGCCGGTCATGCTCGCCTCGTTCCGGAAGCGGCGAAAATAGCCGGACGCCAGCGAAGGCGAAAGCGGGAAGGCGACAGTTATGGGGAAGAAAGTCCCCGGCTTCTGTTGCCAGGCGCCGGGGGGGCCCCGCCTAGGGATCTGAACCCCTAGGGCTTAGGTGAGAAACACCGGGTCGCTTACGCGGCCAGGCGAACTTCTCCAGCGAAGTTATCGTTCGCAGTTAGAAAATGGCCCGAAACGGTGGTGCCATGCCGAGAGAAAGCAGTCGCCTTTACACGTCTGTCGATGCTGATCGGCCCCATGCATCCCGTCGATACCCGGGAAGGATTGGTGGAGCCGCCGGGAATCGCACCCGGGTCCAGTCCGCTTATTACGCGCGCGTTTATCTCCATAGTCCGGGCGAACCCGGACACGGACAATATAGGCGCGATCAGGCGTGTTTTGAAGGGGTCAGCCGCCCATGGCTTCGCCGGGGCCGCGGCCCTGGCCGGTTTGGAAGCGGTCGTCGCGCAGGGCGTCGCGCGAGGTTTCGCTGAGGTGTTCCCACTGGCGACGGGTCTGGCAGATGCGTTGCGGGCGATTGGAGCCGACCACGTGTTCGCGGCGGCAGATGACCTCGTTCTGGCGGGCCTCTTCTTCCGCGGCGCGGCGTTCCTCTGCGGTGAGGACCCGCTCGCCCTGGACGTCGACGCCGGTAAGTGGGGTGGGGTCCTGAACGGCGGCAAGCGTCAGGACAGCGGTGAGGGCGACGAACATCTAGGAACTCCGAAAGGGTCAGCAGGAATGTATGACGCGGGTCGATGAGGCTGGCAACGTCGCGATCATGAATGCGGCGTAATGTCCGGACCTTACGCGGATCGCGGCCAGTGCGCGGCTTGATTGCGGAACCAGGTCAGCTGGCGCTTGGCGAGCTGGCGGGTGGCGGTCTTCATCGCGGCCAGGGCTTCCTCGAGCGGCGTCTCGCCACGGAGGTGCCCGGCCAGTTCCCGGACCCCCGCCGCCTTCATAGCGGGAAGGCTGGGATTGAGGTCCCGCGCCATGAGGGCCGCGACCTCGTCCAGCGCTCCCGCCTCCAACATCGCCTCGGCCCGCGCGTCGCACCGGGCGTACAGAGCGTCTCGATCCATATCGACGACAATAGCCTCGTAGGCGCCGGGCCGGAGCAACGGCTTGGTCCGGCTCCGCCAGTGGCTGAGCGGCTTGCCGGTGGCCAACGCCACGCCCAGCGCCCGGATCAGCCGCTGCCGGTCGCCCGGCGTGATGCGGGCGGCGGCCTGCGGATCGGCCTTGGCGACCAGGACCCGGAAGCTGTCCTCCCCGATGCGGTCATAGGCCTCCGAGATCTCGGCCCGCAACGCGTCTGGCACGGGCGGAATGTCGGCCAGCCCCTTGGTGAGGGCGTTGAAATAGAGGCCGGTGCCGCCGACGAGGATCACCGGACGCTGCTCTTCGGTCAGGACACGCTCGACGCGCCGAAGCCAGCGTCCCACCGACCAGGAGTCTTCAGGATCGGCGATCTCATAGAGCAGGTGCGGCGCCCGCCGAGTGTCGGCCTCGGTCGGCGCGGCGGTAAGGACGGCCAGGCCCTTGTAAAGCTGCTGGGAGTCGGCGTTGACGATGACGGCGCCGGTTCGTTCCGCCAGATCCAGCGCCAAGGCGGACTTGCCCGAGGCGGTGGCGCCCCCGATCAGGGTGATGGACGGCGCGGCGATCTCAGTGCTCCCCATTGGCCAATGCCTTCGTCGGCGGATATGACGGCGCGCCCCGACTGGCAAGGAGACCGCACGCCTTGGGCGAACCGGCCGACAAGAATATCGCACTTGAGGCTCTGAACGAGATCAAGGACCCCCGCTCCGGCCGCGGTCTGGCTGACGCCGGCGAGGTGAAGGGGCTGATCGTCTCCGGAGGCAAGGCGGGCTTCATGCTCGAGGTCCCGGGCGACGCTGTCGCCACCTATGGCCCGGTGCGCGAGGCGGCGGAGGCCGCCCTGCGCGCGCTCCCAGGCATCGAGACGGTGAGGGTGGTGCTGACGGCGGAGACGGCGAAGCCTCAGCGGGGCGCCCGCCTGTCGTCCGAGGCGATGGATCAGGGCCGGCCCAAGGCCCCCGTCCCCACTGACCGGCCGGAGCACGTCAGGGCGGTCCTGGCGGTGGCCAGCGGCAAGGGCGGAGTCGGCAAGTCTACCGTCGCCGTAAACCTGGCTTGCGCCTTTTCGGCCCAGGGTCTGAGGGTCGGGCTGCTGGACGCCGACGTCTATGGACCGTCTGCGCCTCTGATGATGGGCCTGTCCGAGGCCCCGAGGCACGAGGACGGGCGGCTGGTTCCGCTCGAGGCCTGGGGGGTCAAGGTGATGTCGGTCGGCTTCCTGGTCGGGGCCGATCAGGCGCTGATCTGGCGCGGGCCCATGGCCAGCCAGGCCTTGACCCAGATGCTGACCCAGACGCGTTGGGGGACCGACGCGGAGCCGCTTGACGTGCTGGTCGTCGACCTGCCGCCAGGCACGGGCGATGTTCAACTGACCCTCGTCCAGAAGACGCCGATCGACGGCGTTGTGATCGTCTCGACCCCGCAGGAGGCCGCGCTGGCCGATGCGCGCCGGGCCCACGCCATGTTCGGCAAAACGGGAACGCCGGTGTGGGGGCTCATCGAGAACATGGCTGGGGATGTCTTCGGCCGAGGTGGGGCGCAGGCGGAGGCCGAGCGGCTGGGGGCGCCCTTCCTGGGAGAACTGCCGCTCAATCCCGCCATACGCCAGGGCGGTGACGCCGGCCGACCGGTCGCAGCAGAGCGGGAAACAGCCTCTGCCCACGCGTTCGATTCCATCGCTCGGACGCTGGCGGTGCGACTGGCCGGCTGAATGGCAGTCTCGAAAACGACTGCAACTGCCAACTTGTGCAAGTTTCTCCTCTGCCGATTCCGACACGAGGGGGCAGTGTAAGGCCGCCCGCAACACTGCGGCCTTGTTCTCTCACGCAGGCTGCTATCTGCCTGTCTTTGAATGGATCTACGAGAGTCGAAGCGAGCGCTCAGACCGGCTCGACCACCACGGCCGTACCGTAGGCGAGCACTTCAGTGATGCCGTCCATGATCTCGTTGGCGTCGTATCGCATGGCGATGATGGCGTTGGCCCCGGCGGCGCGGGCGTGCTCGATCAGCTCGTCATAGGCCTCGGCCCTCGCGCTCTCGGCCAGCTTGACGTAGGCGTCGACCTTGCCGCCGAAAACGGACTGGATCCCGCCGAGCACATCGGCCAGGGCGTTTCTCGATCGCACGGTGATACCCCGCTGGACGCCGAGGACCCGGACGATCCGGTGCCCCGGCAGGTCGTTGGCGGTCGTGACGATCATGATGCGGCTCCTCTAGCGTCGCTCCAGAACCCGGTAGATGAAGGCGTGATCGTCCTTCTCGCCCGGCTCGATCCGTTCGGATGATACCTCGGTCCATTCATCTTCGTCGAACGGCGGGAAATGGATGTCGCCCTCCGGCTCGGCCTGGACTTCAGAGAGATAGAGACGCTTCGCGCGCGGCAGCGCCAGGGCGAAAATGCCGGCGCCGCCGATCACGCAGACCTCGTTGACGCCGTCCTCGCGCGCCGTCTCCCACCCGATCCGAACGGCCTCTTCGAAGGTCGGGCAGACCAGCGCCCCCTTGGCCGCGAAGTCCGGATTCCGCGACACGACCAGATTCAGGCGGCCGGGCAGGGGTCGCAACTGCAAGCTGTCCCAGGTCTTGCGGCCCATCAGGCAGGGCTTGCCGATGGTATTGGCCTTGAACTTCTGCAGGTCCGAACGGAGGTGCCAGGGCAGCCGGCCGTCGCGGCCGATCACGCCGTTGCGGGCCCGGGCGACGACGATCGACAGGAATACCGACAAGCGAACCTCAGGGTGACAGGCGGCGGCGCGAACCGCCGCCCGTGCTGGTTAGTCCTGAGGGTCGAGCAGTTTCAAGCGGAACAGCATGGCGCCCGCGATGGCCCCGGCCGCCGGGGCGACGATGAACAGCCAGAGCTGGCTCAGCGCCTCTCCGCCGGCGAGCAGCGCCGGGCCGAAGCTGCGGGCCGGATTGACCGAGACGCCGGTCACCTGGATGCCGACGATGTGGATGACCGCCAGGGTGATGCCGATCGCGACGCCCGCGAACGGGCCGTGGCCCTTGTCGCCGCTGACCCCAAGGATGACGACCACGAAGATCGCCGTCATGACGAACTCGAAGATGAGCGCCGCCATCATCGGATATTCTCCGAGATAACTGGGACCCCAGCCGTTCTGTCCGAGATTCGCCGTGCCCGTCTGGGCGATGGTGGAGAGCAGCGCGGAGCCGGCCACGGCGCCGAGGAATTGAGCGATCCAGTAGGTGACCATGTCCTTGGCGGACATGCGTCCTGCGACGAAGGCGGCCAGGCTGACGGCCGGGTTCACGTGGCACCCCGAGACGGGGCCGATCCCATAAGCCATGGCGACGATGGCGAAGCCGAAGGCCAGCGACACCGCCAGCTGATCGAAGGGCGCCGGGCCCAGCACGGCCGCCCCGCAGCCGAACAGGACCAGCACCAATGTGCCGAAGAACTCGGCGGACATACGCTTGACCATGACATCCTCCCCAATGTCGTGAGTCCAAGAGCGGACACTGGGACGGTGGGGCGAGTCTTATGGTGACGCTAGTTCGAAGAACGCGGGTTTCTTAGCATTCCAGCCAGCGCAGCCATTTGTTGCGCATGGCCGCCTCTATATCGACGCCCGCGCGGTCGCAGTAGATCAGCAGCATGCCCAGCACGTCGGCGGCCTCATCGGCCAGCTTGGCGGCGTCCGGCTCACCGCGCGCGCGGCCAGACAGGCGCAGGTGCTCGGCGGTCAGCTCGCCGAGCTCTTCCTGGAGCTTGAGCAGGGCCCAGTCGCGGTCGCGCTCGATGCCGTGCTCGCGCGCATAGATGTCGGAGATGCGCAGGACGTCGTCCTGCAAGGCTTTGAGATCAAGCGCCATCAGACGGCGACCGGCGCCTTGATGTGCGGCCAGGGCTCGTAGCCCTCGAGGACGAAGTCGGAGAGCTGGTAGGCGAACAGGTCGTCGCGGGGGGCGATGGTCATGGTCGGGAGCGGCAGGGGCTCGCGGCTCAGCTGTAGCTCGGCTTGTTCGATGTGGTTCAGATAGAGGTGGGCGTCGCCGAAGGTGTGGACAAACTCGCCCGGCTCCAGACCCACGACCTGGGCCATCATCAGGGTCAGGAGCGCATAGGAGGCGATGTTGAAGGGGACGCCGAGGAAGACGTCGGCCGAGCGCTGGTAGAGCTGGCAGCTCAGCTTGCCGTCGGCGACGAAGAACTGGAACAGGCAGTGGCAGGGCGGCAGGGCCATGTCGTCCACATCGGCCGGGTTCCACGCGGAGACGATGTGGCGGCGGCCGTTCGGGTTGGTCTTCAGGCCGTGGATCAGCTTTTCGATCTGGTCGATGACCCGGCCGTCTGGCGCGGCCCAGGAGCGCCACTGCTTGCCATAGACAGGGCCCAGTTCGCCCTCGGCGTCGGCCCACTCGTCCCAGATGCTGACGCCGTTGTCCTTCAGCCAGCCGATGTTGGTCTCGCCGCGCAGGAACCACAGCAGCTCCACGATGATCGAGCGCAGGTGCAACTTCTTGGTGGTCAGGACCGGAAAGCCCTTCGACAGGTCGAAGCGCATCTGGCGGCCGAAGACGCCCAGCGTGCCCGTCCCCGTGCGGTCGTCGCGCCGCGCGCCGTTGTCGAGGATGTCGCGCAGCAGGTTGAGATACTGCCACTCCGGATGGTCGGCCGCGACGGCTCCGGTGCGGGCCTGAAGATCGGTCAGGGCGGCGACGGCGTTCATGGGCGCCAGTTGGCGCTGATTCGCGGTGTCTGCGAATCACCGGTCAGTGACGTTCCTGTGGATCAGCCGCGAAAGCCGTCCTCTTCCAGGAAGGCCTGCTCCTCGGACGTGGTCTCGCGGCCGAGCACGTCGTTGCGATGAGGGAAGCGGCCGAAGCGCTC
>NZ_JANJTL010000108.1 GCF_024711105.1 Brevundimonas sp.
GGATGACGCCATCCTGATCAAGGACAACCACGTGGCGCTCTGCGGCGGCGTGGGAGAGGCGGTGCGGCGCGCCCGCGCCTCGGCCGGGCATCTGGTGAAGGTCGAGGTCGAGGTCGACGGGCTGCATCAGCTCGAGGCGGCCCTGGCGGAGGGGCCGGACGTCGTCATGCTCGACAACTTCAGCCTCGACGACATGCGCCGGGCCGTCGAGATCACGGCCGGCCGCGCCGTGCTGGAGGCGTCCGGCGGCGTGACCCTGCAGAGCGTGCGCGCCATCGCCGAGACGGGGGTGGATGTGATCTCCGTCGGCGGCCTGACCCACTCAGCTCCGGCGCTGGACGTCGGCCTGGACGCGCTCTAGCCGGCGGGGCTGGCCTCCAGGTCCCGGTCCGGTCGGGTCGGCCGGTCGAGGAGGGCGCGCAGGCGGCGCTGGAGCGGGGCGTCGACGAGCCTGTGGAAGGCCACGGCGAAGCCGAGCGTGAAGGCGAGTCCCAGCGACCATACCAGCCAGCTGTGCCCTTGACCGGTGAGGTCCGCGAGCCCGAACCACAGCGCTCCGGCAAGCGCCTGACTGATGAACAGGGCGAAGGACATGTCAGCTGCCGCCCGGGTCAGGCGCCCGGATCTGAGGCGCAGGCCGTCCGCGGCTAGGACGATCGCGGCGACGGCCAGGATGCTGACGAAGGACACCAGTTCGGTCCGCTCGGCGGCCTGCAGGGTCACCAGCGCGCCCAGCGCCGCCAGGCCAGAGGCGACGGCGAACGCCCGCGACCGGCGCCGACCGCTCATGAACCGCGCCATGAACAGGCCGAGCACGAACAGCGGCGCCGCTCGAGCCAGCCCCAGATGGAAGGGCAGGTCGTAGAGCGACAGTCCGAGCGCGCCCAGGCTGAAGGCGGCGCCCGCGATCAGGACCGACAGCCCCGCGACCAGGGCCGCGGGCCGGCCATTCAGCGGACGGCAGGCCAGCCAGATCGCGGGGAAGGCCGCATAGCAGACGATCAGGGCGGAAAGGGTCCAGCTCGGTTCGTTCCACCCGGCGTGCTGGGTCACGCCCCAGGCGTGGATAAGCGCCGCCTGGCTGAAAAAGTCCTCAAGGCCGAACCGGGCTGGATCGTGCGATACGCCGACGACCGAGGCGGCGATGACAAGGGCCGCCAGTCCGAAGAGGACGATCAGTTGGGCGGGCCAGACGCGCGCCAGGCGACGCGCGAAGAACCCGCTCCAGTTCATGCGTCCCTCATCCAGGGCTACGCCATAGGCGCGGCCCAGCACATAGCCGGACAAGATCAGAAAGAAGTCGGTGGCCAGCCAGCCGCGCCCGAACACCGAGGAGACCTCGGCCAGGGGCGTCGGAGCGTTCCAGCCGAAATGGTACAGGACGACAAAGGTGGCGGCCACGAACCGCAGAGCGTCGAGCGCGCCCGAACGGGTGGCTGGGATCGAGGTCGCAGTGAAGGTCGTGGCTGACATGGTCCGGGCTGCTGTCGCGCGTCCCGGGTCGGGACGCCTGACCCGTGTTCTGCAACCCGCGCGCCGCCAGGCTCGTTGTCAGGCGGAGAAAGGAGCGAACATGAGCAAGCTTCCGCCCATCCCCAAGGAACAGCGCAGCTTCGGCTCGGCGAACACGCCCGACGACGCCAAGGCGGACCGCCGCGACCTGAAGACCGGACTGCAGTCAGGCCAGCCCGGCGATGCGGACGTCAACCTGTCCCAGCAGGGCCGGCAGGCGAACACGATCCAGAATCTGACGCCGCAGCGCAGCGTCCAGGACCGCTAGGGCGATCAGGCCGCCGGCTGGGCCATGGTAACGATCTCGGCCGGCGCGGAGACGGTCGGAGCGTCGACGATCACCGGCGCGGTCGGCTCGCTGCTGAAGGCCGACGCCACGCGCTCGCCCGCGTCCTGGAGGACATCCGTCGGAACGAGGCTGGCCTGCAGCGTCTCGACCTCGCGCGGGACCGCGCGTTCGGGCGTGTAGGTATAGGTGCCGGAACCGCCGCGACGGCCGCCGAAGCGGTAGAAGATGTGCTGCCCCACCTGGGTCACGCGGACGAGCGTGCCGCTCCAGCGCGGATTGACCGCCGTGGTGTGAAAGTGGGTGGCGTTGCCGACGGGTGCGTAGACGTAGCCGTCGAGCGCGCGGGCCGCGACCCGGCGGGAGCGTTCCCATGCGGCGCCCTCGCGGCGACCACGCATGGAGCCGTCGCAGGCGAAGCTGAACTGGCAGCCGGTCCGGCGGCCGGCGCCCTGAAAGACCACGCCGCAGACGGTATTCGGGAAGGCCGAGCTCCGCACGCGATTGAGAATGACCTGGGCCACGGCCTGCATGCCGGACTGGCCTTCGCCGCGGGCTTCGTAATAGACGGCCTGGGTGAGGCAATCGAGGTCGCGGGAGCCTTCGAGCGCGCCGTTCAGGCGGAAGGCGGGCGCACCCTGCACGTCCAGGGCTCCGCGCAGGTCGACCGGGCCGGTGCTGGCCTGGATCAGCTGGGCCCCGCCACGACGGCCTTCCAGCATGGCGGTGAGCATGGCCGCCTGGCGATCGCGCTGGGCGGCGCCGGCGACGGTGTAGGGATCATGCCGGCGGGCGACGACGAGGGCGCTGTTATCCAGTCCGCCGACCGCAGCGGCGAGCGCTTCCTCGGTGAATCCGGAGTCATAGGCGCCGGCGATCCGGGTGGCCTGGCCGCGCACGGTCGCCGACTGGGCCACCGCGCCGCCGATATAAGCGAAGCCGATGGCCAGACCCACGACGCCGCCAAAGGTCGCGGCGGCGATGGACGCGCTCTGGCGCGTGATCCGGGTCTTCAGGGTGTCGAGCAGCCCACGGGGAATCCGTGGCGCGCGGAGGCGCTTCGGAAGTGTCACAGGCACCTAGTCCTCTGCGGCGAGGGCCTCCCGGCCCCCCGACAATGGCTTTCCCATCCAGGCTACGCAGGACGAACTCGGAAAGCAGAAACGCGCGTCAGGAACCTTCTCCTACCGCGCGTCGAGGCGCGCATTAGCCATCGGAATATGGCTCCAATGTGTTCGATTCGCAAGATTGTGCTGCGCCGCAACATGAACGGCCCGTAGATGACATGTTCCGAAGCAGCTGAGCTGGACTGAAAGACTTGCAGGCCAGTCGTCGCATCAATACTGGCGCGGGATGTAATCGCTCATCTCGCAGCGCAGCGAAATCAGGTTTGAGTCCGCTGAACGAAGCTGTGGATTACTGATCCGGCCTGAGCCAGGGTCGGCTGATTCTCTCATACCCGCAGCACGGATTGTCAGCCGACGGAGGTCGGTCCATCCTGAGGCGTTGCAGACGTTCTTGAGGGAAGATCGATGCGTTGCACCACCGCCATGGTCCTGGCCGCCGCCATCGCGGCCGTCGCGGCGCCGTCCGCCGCCAGCGACCTGACCTACAGGCACCGAGACGACGGGCCGAGCCTGCTGGAAGGCTCGAACGGCCGGCCCTACTGGCTCCTGCTGGCCGAGTGCGCCGGCTTCTACGGCGCCATGGCGAACGTGGCCGCGAGCGAAGCCGACGCCACCCAGAGCCTGGACGCGGGGGTCGACCTCTTCCGGCTGGCGGTCTCAAGGCTCCGGATTGACCGCCAGATTGACCAGAACGCCGCCGTGCACCTCATGGAACCTCACATCGAGCGGGCGCGCCGGCTGGCGGAGGCCAATATGGCGGCCGATCCGGCCGGAGGCGAGCCCGGCCGGCTGACGCCTCGCGTGGTCATGCGGTCGACCTGCAACTCCCTGCGCCTGGCCTACGACGACGCCGTCCGCTCATAGGCCGGTCCGGAACCGCCAAGCCTCCGGTCCGTTTCCGACCCGGGCTCAACGGAGGTTTTGATGCGCAAGGAAGCTGGAGTGATCGCGGCCATGATGGCGGTCGCGGCCGTCGTCGCGGCGTGCGGCACGACCATCGAACAGAAGGCGGCCACCGGCGCCATCGCAGGCGCGGTCGTGGCTGGCCCGGTGGGGGCTGCAGTCGGTGGCGCGGCGGGCGCGGCGGCCGGTCACGCCACGGACGACGACCGCAGCTAAGGCAGACACTGAGGTCCCCGACGAGGGCCGCCCGCAACCCGCGTGCGGCCCTTTTCGAGGGCTGACCCCTACTCCGCCGCCAGATTGCTGCCGGCCGGGGCCGACCAGCGCAGCTTGGGCGAGCGGGCGGCGCGGGTTTCGTCGAGACGGCGCAGCGGGGCATGGAAGGGCGCGCCCTTGAAACGTTCGACGTCGCCGGCCTTGGCGGCCTGGGCGAGGGCCCGCATGGCTTCGATGAAGCGGTCGAGCTCGGCCTTGGACTCCGTCTCGGTCGGCTCGATCAGCATGGCGCCGTGGACGACCAGCGGGAAATACATGGTCATCGGGTGGAAGCCCTCGTCGATCATCGCCTTGGCGAAGTCGAGCGTGGTGACCTCGGTGCCCTTCAGCCATTCGTCGTCGAACAGGGCCTCGTGCATGCAGGGGCCGTCGGGGAAGGCCGCCGACATCAGGTCCGACAGGCGGGCCTTGATGTAATTGGCGTTCAAGACCGCGTCCTCGGCGACCTGACGCAGGCCGTCGGAGCCGTGGCTCATCATGTAGCTGAGGGCGCGGACGTACATGCCCATCTGGCCCTGGAAGGCGCACAGGCGCCCGAAGGCCTGCTCGGCCTCACCTTCGGCGAACTCGACCAGCTTGAAGCCGTCGCCGTCCGAGACGACCCAGGGGGCCGGGGCGAAGGGCGCCAGCGCCTCGGACAGCACGACCGGACCGGCGCCGGGACCGCCGCCACCGTGCGGCGTCGAGAAGGTCTTGTGCAGGTTGATGTGCATGGCGTCGACGCCGAGGTCGCCCGGGCGGACCCGGCCGACGATGGCGTTGAAGTTGGCGCCGTCGCAGTAGAAGTACGCGCCCGCCTCGTGGGTGAGGCGGCTGATCTCCAGTATGTCGCGCTCGAACAGGCCGCAGGTGTTCGGGTTGGTGACCATGATGGCCGCCACGTCCGGACCGAGCTTGGAGGCCAGGTCGGCCACGTCGACCCGTCCGTCGTCGGTCTGGGCGACCTCGACCACCGAATAGCCGACGAAGGCGGCGGTGGCGGGGTTCGTGCCGTGGGCCGAGGTGGGGACCAGCACCTTGCGGCGCTGCTCGTGCTCGCCCTTGGCCTCGTGGGCGGCGCGGATGGCCATGAGGCCGCACAGTTCGCCGTGGGCGCCCGCCTTGGGCGAAAGCGCCACCGCCGGCATGCCGGTCAGGGTGGTCAACCAGTGGGCCAGCTGGTCCATCAGCTCCAGCGCGCCCTGCACCGTCGACTGCGGCTGCAGCGGGTGGATGTCCGAGAAGCCGGGCAGGCG
>NZ_JANJTL010000129.1 GCF_024711105.1 Brevundimonas sp.
TCGTCAGCCGCGATCCGGCCAGGCCCGGAAATGCTTGGAAAGCTTGAGCCCCTGGCGCTGGTAGTGCGAGCCGCCCTCGCCGTAGAGGCGCGCGGGCCGCTCGGTCATCGGCTCATAGACCAACCGCGCGACCGTCTGGCCGTCCTCCAGCAGGAAGGGCGCCTCGTGGCTGCGCACCTCCAGGACGGAGCGAGACCCCTTGCCGTGCGCCTCGTCCACACCGAAGCCAGGATCGAAGAAGCCGGCGTAGTGGACGCGGAACTCGCCCACGGATGGGTCGATCGGCAGCATCTCGGCGGCCTGGTCGACCGGGATCTCGGTCGGCTGTTTGGAAACCAGGATGTAGAATTCGCCCGGATCCAGCAGCAGCTCGCCGCCGCGCGGCATGAGCGGCTCCCAGAAGTCGCGGGGATCGTGGCCGTCGACCTTGTCGAGGTCGACCACGCCGGCGTGGCGCCGGCCGCGGAAGCCCGCGATCTCGCCGGTCAGGTCGACGCCGACGTCGCGCACCTCCAGCTTGGGCGGATCGCCGACCTTGAGCCGCAGCTGGTTGAGGCGCGTCCCCGGCCGCACCAGCACTGAGAAGGTCTGCGGCGTGATCTCCATGTAGAGCGGGCCGTCATAGCCGTCCGCCACGTCGTCGAAGGCGCGGCTGCGGTCCGTCAGCAGACGGACGAAGACGTCCACCCGGCCGGTCGAGCTCTTGGGATTGGCGCGGGCCTGGACACCCGGCGGCAGGGCCAGCCGCTCCTGCAGTTCGGCGATGTAGACGCAGCCCTTCTCGAGCACGACGCCGGCCTCAGTCAGCTCGATCGGATGCATGATCACGTCGGCCAGCCGCTCGGCCACGGTGCGGTGGCCGGGCAGGAAGGACGCCCGCACCCGCCAGGCGCGCGTCCCCAGGCGCAGGTCCAGGCTCGCGGGCTGGATCTGGATGGGCTCGAAGGGTGTGGCGGCCGAGATGGCGCCGCCGGCGATGAGGGTTTCGATGGCCTGGCAAGGCAGGATGCCGGGCGCGGATTCGTTCAGGTTCATGGCGGTGGCTTAGCGCGTTCCGGCGACGCATGGGAGTGCACGGGCAACTGCGCATTCCTCAGGCGTCGAAACACCGCTAGAAGCCGCTCCCATGGCGATAGGCGTATTCGATTCCGGCGTGGGCGGCCTGACCGTCCACCGACGGCTGGTGGACCGGTTTCCGAGCGCGGACTTCGTCTATCTGGCCGATCAGGCCAATGCCCCTTACGGCGGGCGCGGCGGTGAGGAGATCGTCGATCTGACCCGCGCCGGCTGCGAGCGGCTGTTCGAGGCGGGCGCCAACCTGGTTGTCCTGGCCTGCAACACGGCCTCGGCCATCGCGCTCCGCCGCCTGCAGCAGACCTGGCTCCCCGACTATCAGGCCAGACTGGGCCGACGGGTGAACATTCTGGGCATCATCGTGCCGACGATCGAGGCCGCGACCGGGCGTCCCTGGGAACACCTGATCAACGCCTCGGACGACAAGATCCAGGCGCTGGAGATCCTCGGCGTCTTCTGCACCGCCGCCACGGCCATGAGCCGGGTATTCGAGATCGAGATCGAAAAGCGGCGCGAGGACCTGGCCGCCTTCAGCGAGCCCTGCCCTGGCCTCGCCGGCCTGATCGAACTTGGCGCCCCGGCCGAGGAGCTTCGGGTGGTGGTCGCGGACCACGTGGATGCGCTCCGCCGCCGGATCGGCCGGCATCCCGACAAGGCGCTACTCGGCTGCACCCACTACGAGATCATCTCGGGATTGTTCGAGGAGGCGCTGCCCGCCGGCACGCCCCTGATCCATCAGCCGACCGCCACGGCCGATGCGTTGGATCGGTATTTCAAGCGGCACCCCGAATATGACGTCGGGTCGTCCGGCAAGCGTCGCTTCCTGACCACCGGCCAGCCGGGACGGCAATCCGATCTCGTCTCCCAGTTCTGGGGCGGCCCGGTCACCTTCGAAGCGGCTTGAGCCCGGCCCCCGTTTGGGGTCATCGTTCCGAGCGCTGTCCGGGGAGGAACCGATGAAGCTCGCTAGCATCCTGTGTGGCCTTTCGCTGACCTTCGCCGCGACGGCGGCCTCCGCCGAGGTCGTCGAGACGCGGGCCGACGGCTTCAAGCTGGAAAGCCGGGTCCAGATCGGAACCGGCGATCGCGAACTCGTGTGGTCCGAGCTGGTCGGCATCGGCGACTGGTGGAGCGACAGCCACACCTATTCCGGCGACGCCTCGAACATTTCCATCACGCCGGAGGCGGGAGGCTGCTGGTGCGAAATCTGGCCGGGCGGACAGATCGAGCACGGCCGCATCATCCTGGCCTGGCCGGAGCGCGGGATTCTGAGGGCCGAAGCCCCGCTAGGCCCGCTTCAGGCTCAGGCGGTCAACGCAGTGCTGACCTGGGAGATCCGCTCGCGCGGCCAGGGCGAAGGCCTGGAGATCGTCCAGACCTTCGAGGTCAACGGCGGCACGGCGGCCACGGCTCAGGCCGCTCCGCTGGTCGACATGGTGATGACCGAGGGCCTGGACCGATTCCGCCGATACATGGCCTCGGGGGATCCTGAGGGCGAGCTGGACGACGAGTGAGCCGGACGCCGACCCGGTCCGTCCACTGGAACACTGTCTATGAAACCAGGGCGGCGGACGCCGTCAGCTGGTTCGAGGCCTCACCCGACCGCTCCCTCGGCTGGATCGCCAGGGTCGGCGCCGCGCCGGCGGAGCCCGTCATCGACGTGGGGGGCGGCCTGTCCGGGCTGGGCGGCGCGCTTCTCGACCTGGGATTCGAGGACGTCACCCTGCTGGACATTTCGGACACGGCCGTCCGCCGCCAGGTCGCGGCACGCCCGGCGCTGCACGGCATCGTGGCCGATGTCTCGACCTGGCGGCCCGAGCGAGTCTACGGCGTCTGGCACGACCGGGCCGTGCTCCATTTCCTGCAATCCGAGCCGGAGCGAACCGGATATCGGCGCGCGCTCGAAGCAGGGCTCAGAGCGGGCGGCCATGCGATCATCGCCACCTTCGCGCCGGACGGCCCGGAGACGTGCAGCGGCCTGCCGGTGCGCCGCTACGACGCCGCCGGACTGGCGGCGTTCCTCGGTGATGATTTCGAACCGCTATGGGATGAGCGCTTCGACCACCGGACGCCCTGGGGGGCTATTCAGCGTTTCGAGGTCGCGATCTTCAGGCGGCGCTGAGGCCGCTCAGGCCTGCAGCCGGTAGCCGCCGCCCTCGGTGATGAGCAGACGCGCCTGCCCCTTGCCAGGCTCGATCTTCTGGCGGAGGCGGTAGATGTGCGTTTCGAGCGTGTGCGTGGTGACGCCGGCGTTGTAGCCCCAGACCTCGGTGAGCAGTTCCTCGCGGCTGACCGCCTCGGAGCGGGCGCGCAGGAGGTACTTCAGGATCGAGGTCTCCTTGTCGGTCAGACGGATGCGCTTGCCCGTGTCGTCGAACAGGGCCTTCTGGGCCGGACGGAACTGATAGGGGCCAATGCGGAAGACGGCGTCCTCGGACTGCTCGACGCTGCGCAAATGGGCGCGGATGCGGGCCAGCAGGACCGCGAAGCGGAACGGCTTGGTGACATAGTCGGTCGCGCCGGAATCGAGGCCCTGGATGGTGTCGGCCTCGCTGTCCTGGGCGGTCAGCATGACGATGGGCGCGCGCACGCCGGCCTCACGCAGGCGCTTGCAGACCTCGCGGCCGTTGATGTCGGGCAGGTCGATGTCGAGCAGGATCAGCTCGGCGCGGCCTTCGGAGCCCTTCTTGACGCCGTCGAGCCCCGTGGCGGCCTGGTCGACCGAAAACTCGCCGTTCAGCGCCAACTGCTCGGCCAGCGCCTCGCGCAGGTCGTTGTCGTCGTCGACGATCAGAATCGAAGTCGCCTGGGCCATGGCCCTTATTGGCCCGATGCGGCGCTGGCCGCAAATCCCTCCCGTGCCCCGAACAGGGCCGAGCCGACGCGCACATGGGTGGCGCCGAAGCGGACCGCGGTCTCGTAGTCGCCGCTCATGCCCATCGACAGACGCTCGATCCCGTTGCGGCGGGCGATCTTTCTGAGCAGGGCGAAATGCATGGCCGGCTCCTCGTCCGCCGGAGGAATGCACATCAGGCCCGAAACGTTCAGGCCGTGCGTCTTGCGGACCCGTTCGAGGAAGGCGTCGGCCTCGGCGGGCAGGACGCCGGCCTTCTGCGGCTCCTCGCCGGTGTTGACCTGGACGAACAGTTCGGGCGCGCGCCCGGCCTTGGCGATCGCCCGGACGAGGGCCTCGGCGAGGCTGTCGCGATCCAGCGTCTCGATCACGTCGAACAGGGCCACGGCATCGGCCGCCTTGTTCGATTGCAGCGGGCCGATCAAGCGCAACTGGAGATAGGGCCATTGGGCGCCCCGGTCGGCCCAGCGCGCCTGCGCCTCCTGCACCCGGTTCTCGCCGAAGACCCGCTGGCCGGCCTCAAGGATGGCCTCCACTCGCTCCCAGGGCTGTTGCTTGCTCACCGCGATCAGGGTCACATCCTCGGGCGCGCGGCCCGCGGCCCGGGCGGCGCGCGCGATCCTGTGGCGGACAGCCGCCAGGGCCTCCTGCGGACTGTGACTTGGACTGGACATCGAACGCGCTCCTGTCGACGGCCTTGGCCCTAAGCCAGTCGCACGCCCGCGCCAACCCGGTCGGACGCGACCTGCCGCCGTTGCTGTTCCTGACCGACCCGGAGCGTACGCCTGAGCCGTGGCGGATCGCCGAGCGCCTGCCGGAGGGCGCGGGGGTCGTCTTCCGGGCCTTCAGGCGGCCGTACGCGCTGGAGGTCGGCCGCAGGCTGGCGGAGACGACGCGGCGGCGCGGGCTTGTCCTCCTCGTGGGGGCGGATGCGGAGCTGGCCACGGCGCTGGCGGCGGACGGGGTCCACCTGCCCGAGCGCGATCTCGCACGCACGGCCTCGCTGCGGCTGGATCATCCCGATTGGCTGATCACCGGCGCCGCCCACTCGGCGAGGGCGCTGCAGGGCGCGGTCGCGGCGGGGGCGGACGCCGCACTGCTGTCGCCGGTGTTCGAGAGCCGCAGCCCGTCGGCGGGCGCGCCGCTGGGCGCGGCCCGGTTCGTCGAGCTCGTGCGCGACGCGGGCCTGCCGGTCTATGCGCTCGGCGGAATCACGCCCCTGACCGCCCCAGAACTCGCCGCCAGCGGAGCGTGCGGGCTGGCGGCCGTCGAGGCCCTCGCCGCCGCATAGCGCCGATCCGTCAAAAACCGATTGAGAGGCCGAAAAAGCTCTTTTTGGTCCATGACATCGGTCTGATTGTCGACAGAGGAACCGACGCTCATCTCAAAGGTTTGTGCAGTGCAACCCTCTTGCAGGTGGAGTCTTCTATGCCCGGTCTATCGTCGGAAGATCGTTCGTTCGCGCCCGGAAACGGGTTCACCGGCGCCCGGGGCGCCGACAGTCCGGCGACCCTGATCTGTTTTTCGCACCTGCGCTGGGACTTCGTCTTCCAGCGTCCGCAGCACCTGATGACGCGCTTCGCCGCGCACCGGCCGGTGATCTTCTTCGAGGAGCCTATCGTCGAGCAGGGCCGCACGGCGCCGGCGCTGCGCCGCAACGTCTGCGACAAGTCCGGCGTGGTCGTGGCCACGCCGCTGCTGCCGCCGGGCCTGGATCCCGAAGCCACCGACATCGCCGCCAAGGCCCTGCTCGACGAACTGGTCGAGGAGCGGGAGATCAGCCGCCCGATCGTCTGGTACTACACGCCAATGATGCTCGGCTTCTCGCGGCATCTGGAGTCCTCGGTCGTCGTCTATGACTGCATGGACGAGCTGTCGCACTTCCGCTTCGCCCCGCCAGAACTGGTGACGCGCGAGCAGGAGCTGTTCGAGAAGGCCGACGTCGTCTTCACCGGCGGCTACAGCCTGTGGGAGGCCAAGCGCCTCCAGCACGACAACGTCCACCCCTTCCCGTCCAGCGTCGACCGCGCCCACTTCGCCCAGGCGCGCGAGCTGGACCGCGACGCCGCCATCGACCAGGCCGGCCTGATCCAGCCGCGGCTCGGCTACTACGGCGTCATCGACGAGCGGCTCGATCTGGAACTGATCGCCGCCCTGGCCGACGCGCGGCCGAACTGGTCCATCGTCATGGTCGGGCCGGTGGTGAAGGTCGATCTCGAAGACCTGCCCAAGCGCAACAACGTCCACTACCTGGGCTCGAAGTCCTACGCCCAGCTGCCGTCCTACCTGGCGGGCTGGGACGTGGCGCTGATGCCCTTCGCCATCAACGACGCGACCAAGTTCATCAGCCCGACCAAGACGCCGGAATATCTGGCGGGCGGCCGGCCGGTGGTCTCGACCCCGATCACCGACGTGGTCCGCCACTATGGCGACCTCGAAGGCGTGCGCATCGCTGATACCCCCGAAGCCTTCATCGCCGCGTGCGAGACGGCGCTCGAGCTCTCGAACAACCCTCAGGCCTGGCGTCCGGAGGTCGACAAGATCCTGTCGGAGCTGTCCTGGGACCGCACCTTCGCGCGCATGGCGACCCTGATCGACGAGGCGGCCGCGCGCCGTCCCGGCGGGACGCCGCTGCGCGTCGCCGGCCCGGCCATCGTGGCCTCCAAGCCCAAGCGCCGGCCCGACTATCTGATCGTGGGCGCCGGCTTCGCGGGGTCGGTGCTGGCCGAACGCCTCGCCTCGGACGCCGGCAAGCGGGTCCTGGTCATCGACCAGCGCCCGCACATCGGCGGCAACGCCTACGACCACCACGACCAGGCCGGCGTGCTGATCCACAAGTACGGGCCGCACATCTTCCACACCAACTCCCAGGAGGTGTTCGCTTATCTGTCGCGCTTCACCGCCTGGCGGCCCTACGAGCACCGGGTGCTGGCCTCGACGCGCGGCCTGCACGTGCCGATGCCGATCAACCGCACGACGCTGAACATGCTCTACGGCCTGAAGCTCGAGACCGACGCCGAGGCCGAGGCCTTCCTCGCCTCGCGCGCCGAGCCGGTGGAGAAGATCCGCACCTCCGAGGACGTGGTCGTCAACGCCATCGGGCGCGAGCTCTACGAGCGCTTCTTCCGCGGCTACACCCGCAAGCAGTGGGGCATGGACCCGTCCGAACTCGACAAGTCGGTGACCTCGCGCGTGCCGACGCGGACCAACCTGGACGACCGCTATTTCACCGACCGGTTCCAGGCCATGCCGCTGCACGGCTACACTCGGATGTTCGAGAACATGCTCGACCATCCGAACATCGAGATCGAGCTAGGCGTCGACCACACCGAGGTCGAGGCGGAGGTCGAGCCCGGCCACACCATCTTCTGCGGCCCGATCGACGAGTACTTCGGCCACCGCTTCGGCGAGCTGCCCTACCGCAGCCTGAAGTTCGACCACCAGACCCTGGACCAGGAGTGGTTCCAGCCGGTCGCCACGGTGAACTATCCGGAGGAGGACGTGCCCTACACCCGGATCACCGAGTACAAGCACCTGACCGGCCAGACCAACCCGCGCACCTCGATCACCTACGAGTATCCGAGCGCGGAGGGCGATCCCTACTATCCGATCCCGCGCGCGGAGAACCACGCCCTGTTCAAGCAGTACGAGGCGCTCGCCCTGCAGCAGCGGGACGTGACCTTCGTGGGCCGTCTGGCGACCTACCGGTACTACAACATGGACCAGGTGGTGGGTCAGGCGCTGGCCACCTATCGCCGCCTGCGCGAGGCCGATCAGCCACGTCCGGGCGCGGCCGCGGGACAGACGGCGGCGCCGGCCTCCTGAGGCCGTCGCGGCCGGCCCTCCACAGGCCGGATCGAACCAAATCAGGATTCACCGGTTAGCTTCCCTGGGAAGACAGCCGAGGGAGGCCCTATGTCCGCGCCCGTCACGACGCTCGAAGCGCTGGAAGACCTGGTCGACCAGCTCGCCGGCTCCAGTTTCACGGACCGCGAAGGCCGCACGCTGGAAAGCACCCAGGTCTACAGGACCGCAGTCCAGGTCCTTGAGGACCGTCGCCCCCGCGAGGCTTCCAGCTTCCAGCCGACGTCGCGCTCACGCGAGGACCGCTCGCGGCACTAGGCCCGCTTCGCCTCGATCACGTCCCACAACAGGGCGGCGGCGTCTGCGCCGCCGAAGCGCTTGAGCTGCTGGGCGCCGGTGGGCGAGGTCACGTTGATCTCGGTCAGATAGCCGCCGATCACGTCGATGCCGACGAAGATCAGGCCGCGCCGCTTCAGCTCCGGGCCCAGGATGTCACAGATCTCGCGGTCCCGCGCGGTCAGTTCGACCGGCTCGGCGACGCCGCCGACGCGCAGGTTCGAGCGGGTCTCGCCCTTGGGCGGCACGCGGTTGATGGCCCCGGCCACCTCGCCGTCGACAAGGATGATGCGCTTGTCGCCCTCGGACACGGCCGGGATGAAGGCCTGCATGACCAGCGGGTCGCGGTTTATCGCCGCGAAGGTCTCGACGAGCGCCGCGAGGTTCCGGTCCTCCTTGGTCAGCCGCATGACCCCCGCCCCGGCCGCCCCATGCAGGGGCTTGAGCACCACGTCGCCGTGGCGAAGGTGGAAGTCGGCCAGGACGTCCACGTCGCCGGAGATGATCGTCGGCGGCTGCAGGCCCTGGAAATGGGTGGCGAACAGCTTCTCCGGCGCGTTCCGCACTTCGGACGGATCGTTCACGACCAGCACCCGGGGATGCACCGTCTCCAGCAGGTAGGTCGCCGTCACATAGGCCATGTCGAACGGCGGGTCCTGGCGCATCAGGACCACGTCGAGGGCGTCGGCGACCTTCAGGGTCTCGGGCTGGCCCAGTTCGTAGTGATCGCCGCGCACCGGCCGGACCGTCAGCGGCCAGGCCCGCACGAACAGTTCGCCGTCCTCCAGCGCCAGGTTCTGCGGCTGGTGCCACCAGAGGCGGTGCCCCCGCGCCTGGGCCTCCAGCAGCATCATGAAGGTGGTGTCGGCCTCGATGTTGATCGGGGCCAGCGGGTCCATCTGAACGGCGGTTCTAAGCATGGCCGTATGTGGCTCCGCCTCAGTTCAGGCGCAACAGGACGCGCTTCTTGGCCTGTTCGGCGCGGGCCGCGGCGGTGCCGTCCAGTGCATGGGCCATCTCCAGCGCCTGGAGCGCGCCGGCCAGCGCACCCTGCTGTTCACGCGCGGCGGCCACGTCCAGCCAGGGGCGGTGGTCCGTGGGGTCCAGCAGGGCGCAGCGCAGCGCGGCGCGCTCGGCGGAATCGTTGTCGCCGGCCCGCTGGGCGCGGACGAAGACCAGGTTCTGCAGTCGGATCAGCAAGCGCCGGTCGGTGATCGGCGCCATCAGCAGGTCCATCCGGTCCGCCGCCATCGGCGTCAGGCCTGCGCGCAGCGCCCGGCGAGACAGCTCCGACGGCAGCACCAGCCGCCCTTGGCTGAAGGGGTCCACCGCCACCGGACCATCCGGCGTGTCGACGCGCAACAGGACGTGGCCGGGGAAGTCGACGCCCGCCGCGCCGACGCCGCAGGTCCGGCAGGCGTGCAGGTAATAGACCGCCAGCGCCGCCGACAGGCCGCGCCTCTGCTCGGCCAGGTCGATGACGTCGGTCGCGGCCGGATCGGCCCAGTTCAGCAGGTCCCCGTTCAGCCGCAGGTCGCCCGACAGGGTCTCGGCGATGGCCTCCTCGACGCTCTCGCCCGGCAGCCGTTCGGCCAGCCGCTCGGCCGCGGCCCGGCCCAGCAGCCGCGCCGGCTCCGCATCCCGGA
>NZ_JANJTL010000158.1 GCF_024711105.1 Brevundimonas sp.
CAAGGCCGTGGCCGCCTGGATCGAGAACAAGGGTTCGGTCGAGCACGAGATCGCCTTCCGCCCCGCGCGGGTCCTGATGCAGGACTTCACCGGCGTGCCGGCGGTGGTCGACCTGGCCGCCATGCGCGACGCCATGACGGCGCTGGGCGCCGATCCGTCGAAGATCAATCCTCTGAACCCCGTGGATCTGGTCATCGACCACTCGGTGATGGTCGATCACTTCGGGGACTCCAAGGCCTTCAACCGCAACGTCGAGCGCGAGTACGAGCGCAACATCGAGCGCTACCGCTTCCTGCGCTGGGGCTCCTCGGCCTTCAACAACTTCCGTGTCGTGCCGCCGGGCACCGGCATCTGCCACCAGGTGAACCTGGAGAACCTGGCCCAGACGGTCTGGACCCAGGCCGAGGGCAAGGCGACCGTCGCCTATCCGGACACCGTCGTCGGCACCGACAGCCACACCACCATGATCAACGGCCTGGCCGTGCTGGGCTGGGGCGTGGGCGGCATCGAGGCCGAGGCGGCCATGCTCGGCCAGCCGATCCCGATGCTGATCCCGGAAGTCGTCGGCTTCCGCCTGACCGGCCGCCTGCCGGAAGGCGCCACCGCCACCGACCTGGTGCTGACCGTCACCCAGATGCTCCGCAAGAAGGGCGTGGTCGGCAAGTTCGTGGAGTTCTTCGGCCCGGGTGTCAGCGCCCTGACCATCGAGGACCAGGCCACCATCGCCAACATGGCGCCGGAGTACGGCGCGACCTGCGGCTTCTTCCCCGTCTCGCGCGCGACCATCGACTATCTGACGGCCACCGGCCGCGACAAGGCGCGGGTCGCCCTGGTCGAGGCCTACGCCAAAGCGCAGGGCCTCTGGATCGACGAGACGTCCGAGGACCCCGAGTTCTCCGACATCCTCGAGCTCGACATGTCGACGGTGGTCCCGTCGCTGGCGGGTCCGAAGCGTCCGCAGGACAAGGTCGAACTGACCTCGGCCGCCTCGGCCTTCGAAACCGCCCTGGCTGAAGTCTTCAACCGTCCGGCCGACGCCCCGCGTGTCGCCGTCGAGGGCGAGAAGTTCGACATCGGCGACGGCGACGTGGTGATCGCGGCAATCACCTCGTGCACCAACACCTCCAACCCCTCGGTCCTGATCGCGGCCGGCCTGGTGGCCCGCAAGGCCAACAAGCTGGGCCTCAAGGTCAAGCCGTGGGTGAAGACCTCGCTGGCGCCCGGCTCGCAGGTGGTCACTGACTATCTGGAGGCCGCCGGCCTGCAGGACGACCTGAACGACCTCGGCTTCAACCTGGTCGGTTACGGCTGCACCACCTGCATCGGCAACTCGGGGCCGCTGGACCCGGCCATCTCCAAGTCGATCAATCAAAACGACCTGGTCGCCACCAGCGTCCTGTCGGGCAACCGCAACTTCGAGGGCCGGGTGAACCCGGACGTGCGCGCCAACTATCTGGCCTCGCCGCCGCTGGTGGTGGCCTACGCCCTGGCCGGCTCGATGCGCATCGACCTGGCCACCCAGCCGATCGGCCAGGACAAGAAGGGCAAGGATGTCTTCCTGAAGGACATCTGGCCGTCGTCCGCCGAGATCGCCGAGATCCAGCGCAAGGCGGTCACGCCCGAGATGTTCGCCAAGCGCTACAAGGACGTCTTCAAGGGCGACAAGCACTGGCAGTCGATCTCGGTCGAGGGCGGCCAGACGTACGCCTGGGACGACTCCTCGACCTACGTGCAGAACCCGCCCTACTTCGAGGGCCTGTCGATGGAGCCGGCGCCGGTCGCCGACATCGTCGAGGCTCGCATCCTGGGCATCTTCGGCGACTCGATCACAACCGACCACATCAGCCCGGCCGGTTCGATCAAGAAGGCCTCGCCGGCCGGCCAGTACCTGACCGACCACGGTGTCGACGCCCTGGACTTCAACAGCTACGGCGCCCGCCGCGGCAACCACGAAGTCATGATGCGTGGCACCTTCGCCAACATCCGCATCCGCAACAAGATCACGCCCGAGATCGAGGGCGGTGTCACCAAGCACTTCCCGTCGGGCGACGTGATGTCGATCTACGACGCGGCCATGCGCTACCAGGCCGAGGGGCGTCCGCTGGTCGTCTTCGCCGGCAAGGAATACGGCACCGGCTCGTCGCGCGACTGGGCGGCCAAGGGCACGCGCCTGCTGGGCGTTCGGGCCGTCATCGCCGAGAGCTATGAGCGCATCCACCGCTCCAACCTGATCGGCATGGGCGTGGTCCCGCTGCAGTTCAAGCAGGAGGGCTGGACCCGCCTCAACCTCACCGGCGAGGAGATCGTCACCATCCGCGGCCTGTCGGACGCCAACGTCGGCCGGCTGCGTCCGCGCCAGGAGCTGTGGGTCGAGCTGTTCCGGCCGTCGGACGGCAAGATGGCCCGCTTCCCCGTCCGCTGCCGCATCGATAACCAGACCGAGCTCGACTACTTCAAGGCCGGAGGGGTCATGCCCTACGTGCTGCGCAACCTGGCGCGCGGCTGAAGTCGAGGCGAGGCTTGAAGCGATCAGGGGCGCCGGCGATGGCGCCCCTTTTTCGTGGGCTCAGTTCGGGGTGGCGTTATGAGGGCCGGGCGTGCGCGGGTTGCGCCCGAAGGCCTCCATGCAGAGTTCGCGCGCCCAGGCCTCCGAGACCACCATCTGGCGGTCGGCCAGAACGCCCGCGAGGCCGCCGCTGGTCGGGGCTTCGACGGTGATCGGGAACCTGCCGACCACGAGGTCGTCGCGCGCCGGATCGGTGAACTCGGCGGTCGCCGCCAGGAAGTGCCGGCCGCCGCCCACCAGACCCTCCAGACGCCCCGCCCGCTCCAGATCGTCGACATGCAGCCGAAGGTTCAGGGGGCGCGAGCCGGTCGCGCACCGCGTCAGCTCCTCGCGCACCTCATCGGTGAAGGTGTCGGAGAAGTCCTCCTCCGACTGCAGCCAGCCGCTGCTCATGGTGATCAGGTCGATCCGCGCCGTGCTGACCAGTTCGGGGGACAGCGGTATGGGCGGACCGCCCTGAACCACGGGCGCACAGGCGCAAAGCGAGACGGCGGCGGCGATGAGAGCGAGATGGCGCAAGGCGAAAACTCCTGTTCTCGCGGTCGCCTAGCCCTCATCGACGCGTTGCGCCAGCAACTGCTCGCTGGCGCCGCTGACTAGTCCGCGCGTGTCTCGCAGACGACACGGCTCAGGAAGTAGCGGTCGCCCGCCGTCGTCCGCTCGCGCGAGATCACCCGGCCGAAGCGATCCCCAAGGGCCTCCTGGCAGAGGTCCTGGGCCCGGGCGTTGTTGTTCGGCCAAGTGTCCGTGTTCGCCGGCCAGTGACGCGCGATCTCCATGGTCTGGGTGATCACCACCACCTGGGCGCCGGCCGACTGTGACAGATCCTCGAGCCGCGCCTCGATGGCCGTCAGGCGCTGCTGGACGGGATCGACCGGCTGGGCCCGGATGGTCTGGGCCTGGGCCGCGCCGTCCAGGACCAATGGCGCGGCCAGGGCGCCGGCCGCGAAAATCATCTGCTTCAGTTTCATCGTTCTTCCTCCATGAGCCACGCTCAATGGAGGCTGGGTACCGGGCCCGAGGAGCCGCCGCTTCCTCCGAACGGAGGAGGCTAACGGACGCGATCCTCAAGTCGCAGGAGCTCCGCGAACGCCAGGAGCACGTGATAGAGGATGCTCGCCGGGATGTGGTCCGCGGCAGCGCGTCCCTCGGCGTCAAAGCAGTCCATCCACGTCCCGGCCGGCTCCCAGGCCAGATGTCGGTCCAGCAGCAGGTCGACGGCCTCGGCGATGCGGACGCGGTCGAAGTCGCCCCAGTGCTCGCCCAGGGCCAGCTCAGCCTTCAGGGCCTCGGTCTGGGCCCAGCTGCGGGAGGTCGACTTCAGCGGCTCCCCTGTGTCAGCGTTGACGCAGTCCCAGCAGAGACGGGTCCGTGGGTTGTGGCCGTGGCGGACGGCGAAGCCGTGCAGGGCGCGCGCCGGCGCCTCCAGGTCGCGGCCCAGCAGGACCTGGGCCCGACCCAGGAGCCAGGCCCATTCATACTGATGCCCCGGCTCGACCTGACGGCCGCGCTGGCCGGCCACCGGTCTCCAGTCCGCGTCGAAATGCTCGACCAGCACGCCTGTGTCCGCCTCGAGAAAGCGATCGAGGAAGAGGTCGAGGATGCGGCCGGCGAGGTCCAGGAAGCGCGGATCGTCCGTGGCCTCGACCCAGGCCAGGCTGGCTTCCAGCATGTGCATGTGCGGGTTCTGGACGAGCTCGCCCGGGTCCGGGTCGCAGGCGCGAAAGCCTCGACCGTCCGCTCGACCGAGCCGGCGCTCGACGGCGTCCAGCGTGCGGTGAGCGACGGCCTCGCACTCGGCGTCTCCCGTCGCCTTCCTCCGCCAGGCCGACGCATAGATGGCGAAGGCCTGGTCATAGAGATCAAAGGCGGCGTCCTGGACCGAGCCATCGGCGTTCAACGTCTTCGGGAAGCCGCCGTCAGGGAGCTCGGCCGACAGCAGGAAGCGCCAGCCAGCGTCCGCCCGGTCGCGCGCCGGAGCGTCCCAGCCAAGCAGTTCGGCATGCGAAAAGGCGTAGACCTGCCGCGCCTGGGTCCGAAGCCGCTTGAAGCCGGGATCCTTCGGCGCACCATCGAGCGTCAGTTGCTCTAGAAAGCCCCGCCCCGGGGCGTCCAGCCCATGCTCCGCCCAGAACGGCAGCGCCTGATCGAACAGCCAGGCGCGGACGGCGTCAAACCGGATTTCCCCCAAGGCCGAACACCTCCCCCTCACGCCGCGAATGCCAGTCCCAGGCGTGCGCGACGATGTCCTCCAGACCATAGCGCGGGGACCAGCCGAGGGTCTCGCGTGCCTTCTTGTTATCCGCCACCAGGATCGGCGCGTCCCCCGGGCGACGACCGGTTTCGGCGACCTCGAACCTTCGCCCGGTCACCTCGCGGACCGCGTCGATCAGCTCACGGACGGTCGTGCCCGTCCCGGTACCCAGGTTAAAGACTTCCGAGGAGCCCCCGTTCAGCAACCGCCTCAGCGCGGACACATGGGCGTCGGCCAGATCGAGCACGTGGATGTAATCCCGGACGGCGGTGCCGTCCCGCGTGTCATAGTCGGTCCCGAAGATCGAAAAGCCCGGCCGCCGTCCCAGCGCTGCCTGCAGCAGCAAGGGTATGGCGTGGGTCTCCGGATCGTGCCGCTCGCCGATGCGGCCTTCCGGATCCGCGCCGGCGGCGTTGAAGTAGCGCAAGGCCGTCGAGCGCAGGCCCGAGTAGGTGTCCATGTCCGCCAGGACCTGCTCGATCATCAGTTTCGATCGGCCATACGGGTTCAGCGGCGCCTGCGGGTGGGTCTCGTCCATCGGCACGCGCACCGGATCGCCATAGGTCGCGCAGGTGGAGGAAAAGACGAACGCCTCGACGCCCGACGCCGCCGCCGCCTGGATGACATTGGCCGCGCCGCCGACATTGGTCTCGTGGAAGCGGCCGGGGTGTTTCACCGACTCGCCGACCTCGATCAGGGCGGCGAAATGCATCACGGCCACCGGCCGCCACCGTTCGAAGGCCGCGGCCACCGCTGACCGGTCGCGGATGTCGCCGCGCACCAGCGGACCCCATTGCACGAACCGCTCATGGCCGTTCGACAGGTTGTCGAAGACGACGGGCTCGAACCCCGCCTCGGCGAGCCGCAGGCAGGCGTGGGAGCCGACATAGCCGGCGCCGCCGGTCACCAAGACACGATCGTTCAAGCTCACCCCTCGTCAGCGCGGCCGTGCGCTCTCATCGGCGCGGGTCCGGTCTGGACCATAGAACGGATCGTCGTCCACCGCGCTCCCATGACGTCGCAGAAATTCTTCGACTTCCCGTCCGCGCCGCGCCGCCTGTTCCGGCAAGTGGTCCGGCCTCCGGCTACGCCCCTCCAGATGGATCAGCCGCGCCGCGGGCTGATAGATCGTCTTCAGGCCTCCGGCCGCCAGCCGCAGGCACAAATCGACGTCGTTGAAGGTGATCGGGAAGGCCTGCTCGTCCATGCCGCCTACGGCGCGATAGGCTTCGGCCCGGACCGCGAGGCAGGCGCCTGTCACGGCGGACACCTGGCGGCGCGCCATGATTTCCGGAGCCGCAGCCGGATGGATGCCCCGCCAAGGATGACCAGCATGGCCGAGCACGCCGAGCGCGACGCCTGCATGCTGGACGGTTCCGTCGCCATACACCAGCAACGGCCCAGCGGCGCCGACGTCCGGCTTCACTGCCTCGGCCGCAAGATGCGACAGCCAATTCGGCTCAATCACCTCGATGTCGTCATTGAGGAAGACCAGCACCTGGCGATCGGCCATCGCCTCGGCGCCGGCGTTGCACAGCCTTGCAAAGTTGAACGGTTCGTCTCGGACCAGCACCTCGACCTGCGGGTGCGCGCGCCACCGATCCAGCGCGGCGAGCGTGGTGGGATCAATGGAGCCGTTGTCGACGACCAGCACCCGGAGACCCGGATAGTCGGTGGTTTCGAACAGGGTCGTCAGGCAGCGGTGGAGCAGCGCGGCGTTGTCCCGCGTCGGGATAATGATCCCGACCGACGCCGGGAGGTCCGGGAGATCACCCGCCTGGGTGACGACGACAGACGCCCGCCCGGCCCCACGCGGCCGCGCCAACCGAACCAGTCGCCGCATCGCACGCATAAGACGCGCTGGGCCCAGCCAGCCCGCCGGCGCCGGCTCCAGCTCGAGCCGGTTCACCAGATCGCCGCCGGACCGCAGCCAGATGCGGGCCTCATGCCGCCCCACGCCCAGGCGCAGGGCGCGCCACGTGCCCGGAGGCAGGGAGAGAAACTCGACGTGGTCCGAGCCTAGGCGGCGAATCTCAAGCTCAATCGGCGACGGGCCCTCGGCGCGGACGCGCCACCATCCGGGCCACATGCTCTCGTCGGAGCGCCGGAGCGTCCATGCCCAGGCGCCGGTGGCGCGCACCTCCTCCGTCATCAGCCGCCCGGACCGGATCTCCGGCCACGCCAGGATGTCCTGGCCGACCGGGTTCATCGACCGTCGGCGAGGGCCCGCACCTTGTCCAGCAGGGCGGCGATCCGGTCCGAGAACATGTGAGATTCGAGCGCGATCCGATGCCGGACCATGGCCCCCTCGGCTCCACCCTCGTCGAACAGCTTCAGCGCCTTGGCGTGGGCCGCCTTCACGTCACCGGGCTTGTATTTGTCGAAGCGGACGATCGGCAGTTTCTTCTGAAGGGCAGGCGGGATCACCGCATCGAGGTCGGCGATGTCCTTCGGCGCGATCGGCACCTGGCCGGTCAAGAGCGCGTCGAACAGCCGTTGCGACAGGTCACCATCGAGCGGCAGGCAAAGCGACGTCTTGTGCGCCGCCCACTCCGCGAACCTCGAGCGCCGCGAGCGGTCGAAATAGCGACGCGCGTCGGCCTCCTCCAGGAAGTAGACGCCCTCCTCTCCCTCATCCATGAGCGCCTGGATCAGGGTGTTGCGCTTCTCGGCGAAGGCGTAGCGGACGAAACCGCCATAGAGCACGTCGCTTCGCGGCTGGTCGCCCACCTCCCGATAGAAGATCTCGGCCTCCTGCCGGGCCCACTGGGTGACGCTGAGCGGCGTCGGCTCCAGCTTCAGGGCCTGATCATTTGCGAGATAGTTGCTGACGAAGGCGTGCCCGGCCGACCAGTAGTCCAGCCGCTCGACCACGTCGCGGTTCGGGAAGAGGTGGTGATGATTGTCCCAGAACCAGCCGATGATCTGTGCCCGGCCGCCGCGCTGGCGATAGGCGTCGATCGCGTAGTCGTCGTTCTGCAGGTGAACCAGCCAGACGATGAAATCGTCGTCGACGGGCAGGTCCTCGGCCGAGGCGAACAGCCGGACAGACATTCCGGTATCCTTGAACCGGTGCGCGAGCTCCGCTTCGACCAGGGGTGAAAAGATTTTGTCGAACCGCGACGTATAGACCGCGACCTTGATCGGCTCGGCCCGCAGGCGCTCGCGGGCTCCAGTCACCAGGGACCGAGAGCGATCGTCCGAA
Organism: Brevundimonas sp.; assembly: GCF_024711105.1. Lineage (GTDB taxonomy): Bacteria > Pseudomonadota > Alphaproteobacteria > Caulobacterales > Caulobacteraceae > Brevundimonas. Next base: position 8,026 of record NZ_JANJTL010000158.1, read on the forward strand.
GGTGCGATCTGCTTGATCTCGTCGCGGACCACCGCCTGTTCGTCGACGCAGTGCAGCAGCCGGCTGGTCTTCTGGGCCTCGTGCTGGCGGAACAGGGCGACCGGCCAGTGCACCACCTCGAACCGGGCCCCGGCCTGGGCGCAGCGCATCCAGAACTCGTAGTCCATGGTGAAGTTGAGGTCGTCGTTCAGGCGGCCGCCGGTCTTCTCCCAGATGGCCCGGCTGAAGACGACTTCGGGCTGATAGAAGAAATACCCCTTCATCCAGTAGCGGAAGATGTCCGCCATCACCTCGACGGTGAAGGTCTCCTGGCGGACGGCCGGCAGGTTGGCGACCTCCACCCGGCCGTCGCGGTAGGCGACGCAGATGCCGGCGATGATGTCGGCCTTGCTGTTCAGATACTCCAGCGCGATGCGGTGCAGCGCGCCGGGCGCGAACATGTCGTCGGAGTTCAGCCAGGTCATCAGCTCGCCGTCGGCGAGCGCGAAGCCCTTGTTGATGGCGTCGGTCTGGCCCTTGTCCGGCTCGATGATCAGGACGTCGACCTTGTCGCGATAGCGTTCCAGGATCTCGGCCGCCCCATCCGTCGAGCCGCCGTCGACGATGATGTACTGCAGGTTCGGATAGTGCTGGTTCAGCACCGACAGCACCGTCTCCTCGACGAAGTCGGCCTGGTTGTAGGACGGTGTGACCACCGTGATCCGCGGCCACTGCGCGCTCTCTGGCAGCAGCGCGTCGAAGGCGGCCGCGCTCGGCCCGCCGCCGCGGGGCCATCCGCCAGTCTCCGACCGAGGCCAGATGAAATTGCGGCAGCCGTCCTCGTAGGCTCGATTGCATCGGGTGAAGAGGCGCTCCGCAGCCTGCAGGTGACCATGCCGCTGCATCAGGGGTCCGGCGGCGAGGGCCAGGCCCTCGTTCTGCTGGTCCCGCATGGCGGCCATGGTGAGCGCCAGGGTGGCGATTTCGCTTCGTCCCTGCAGCTCCAGCGCCATCGCCAAGGTCTGCGGGGTCATTGGACCGGCCTCGTCAGCGAACCTGGAGAGATCGCCTTGAAGGGTCGTTGTGGACAGGCGATGAAGCAGCGCTGCTGCGGTATCGCCGACGCCGGAAATCGGAAGTCCGCGATCTGTCACGGCTCGCGCGACAATCTGCAAGGCGAGTCCGTCTTCGCCCAGTTCGATCGCGGCCTGAGTGACCTCCCAAAGCCGTTCTTCCGGCAGGCGGCCAATATGCTCGAGCGCGATTCCGCCGGCCCGCTCAAGGAGACGCCGATCAGCGTAGGATAGGCCAGCCCTCAACAAGGTCAGGGAAAGGACACGAACCGCGGTCTCGATTAGCAGGTCTGGCGACGCCGCGGACACGTCCGCGTCCGCCAAGATCCGCGCCGCCTCGGCCAACCGCCCGCTGCGCTCAAGCGCCCATGCATGAACCACAATGGAGGCAGGTTCAGCGTTGCCCTTTTGCGCCAGTGGAGCAATGACATCGACCGCCTGTTCCGGCAGGCCAAGCTCCATGAGCATGGAAGCTCGCTTGCGGACGAGGTGGGCCTCCCCGGCGTTGGCTTCTACGGCTCGGTCGTAAACAGCCAGAGCCTCGGACCAGTCTTGGCGGACTTCATGGGCGCCACCGAGCGCCAGCGCATATGCGGCGTTTGCCGGATCCAACTCGAACGCCCGTGCAAGCGCGACAATAGCCCCTTCCACTTCCCCACGGCGTATCAGCGCCGCACCGGAGCGGAATTGGGCGTCGCCGTCATCGGCGAACGCCGCGGTGACCTCCATCCAACGCGGCAGTATCCGATCGCGCCAACGGTCCGGGGAGTGGTCCGCCTGAATGCCAAGCGCTGCGATTTCGTAGGTTGTACCCCTCAGCCGGCCGGCCAGCGTCACAGCTTCCGCGCCTGCCCCAAAGTCCGCTAGGAGTTCTGTGAAGGCCGCAAGCGCGGCCGGCGTCATGCGATTGCTAGCTCGCAGGACGTCGGTGACCGGCGCCTTGGGTCGGCCTCCGGCCGCCAGGAGTTCTTCGCGCGCCTTGCGAAGCAGCATGGCCACCAGACGCGCCTCGATTTCGTTGAGGTCGATGCGTCCTTCGCCCCAAGCCTCCAGCAACAGCAGGACGGACGTCCAGATTTCGGGCCCGGACCCCATTGGGACAAAGACATCGAAGGCGGGATTGGCGGCTGCCCGCGCGAGGTTTGGCCAGTCCGGATTGACGGCGGCGGCCTCCAGGCGATGGATAGCCCATCCAGCGTGCCTAGCCACATCGGCCGACAGCAATGCGGCGTCCCCAGCGACCTCGATATGAGCCTTGATGACCCGAAGCGAAGCGATTGACCCGGAGAACCGCAGGGAAATGGCCGCCGCTTCGCACGCGATCGGAGTTTCCGCCGGAGCGGCGTTTGCGGCCGCCAAAGCGAAAGCTTCGGCCTGGACCGACCCGCGCGCAGAAAACGCCTTGGCGCTTTCGATGAGCGCAAGCGCGCCAAGATCTCGCCGGCCCCTGAGCGCCTCCAAAAATGTCGATGATGCGTCAGCGGCGCCTACCTCGGCCAGGCGGCCCGCGATCGCAATCAGGAGGGCCAGTTCTGCTGCATCCTGCGGATTCGACTCGGCGGCGACACGAGCGATCAAGGCCTCTTCTGGCATTCCGCCCTGATCTAGAGCCGCCTGGGCCTCGGTTCGGAGTTCGTCACTCAGGGAACGTTGAAGCAGGGCCCCTCCGCGGGTCACTGCGGGCGAGACTGTCGCCTGGCGGCCGCGGACGGCGCGCTTGATTTTCTCCCCTAGGCTCTCCCCGTCGCTCACGCAGTCCCCCTAAAACCAACTTCAAGAGGCCTTTTTCCCTCAATAGGGCCTCGCGCGCCATGCCGGTGCATCGATGGCGCTAGGCGACCGCCGGCGTAACCACGGCATCCTGGGGAGCCGGGTAGGCCCGCCATACCTCGTCCGGGGTCCCATAGGCGGCCACGCGCCCTTGGTGAAGGACGAGCACGTGGTCACAGACGCGGCTCAGCAGCTCCCGCGACTGCGACGCCACTACGAGCGCGCGCGCCTTCGAGAGAAAACTCTGCAGCCGATCCTTTGCGCGGCCCACGAACATCTCATCGCCGGTCGAAAGCCATTCGTCGAGTAACAGGATGTCCGGCTGCCAGCTCGTAGCGACGGAGAAGGCCAGCCTCAGACGCATCCCCGAGGAGTACGATTTGACCGGCATGTCGATGTAGGGGCCGAGCCCAGCGAAATCACAGATGGCGTCAACAGAGGCTCGGGCCTCATTCAGCGGGACGCCGCGGTACAGAGCCATGATCAGCACATTCTCGCGGCCGGTGGCCTCATCCTCCATGCCCAGCGACACGTCGAGCGCTGACGAAACGCGCCCATTCACGACCACAGTGCCGCGCGTAGGGACATAAACGCCGGCCATGACCCTGAGCAGCGTGCTCTTGCCCGATCCGTTGTGGCCGAAGATTCCGAGCCTAGCCCCTTCCGCCACACGCAGCGAGACATTGTCGAGGGCCCGAACTGTGACGTTGTCTCCGCGATCGGCGAGTAGCTTGCCGCCCGTGGCGTAGTTGGCCAGCGTCCGGCGCAGAGAACGGGTGCGTACGTGTTTGACTTCGTAGTCGAGCGTGACGCCGTGGAGTTCGATCGCGTTCATTCGAGCCTCAGAGCGCCAGCGCGATCTTGCGTCGCGTAGATTGGAAGACGAGCAGCGCGGCCGCCCAGCCAACAAGAGCCAGGACGACACATCCGATCCAGATGTTGAGCTCCGGAGTACGTCCGAGCAAAGGCTCCCGGACAACCGTCACCAGATAATAGAATGGGTTGAAGTCGAGAACGGCCGTGTCGCCCAGGTTCCGCCCGCGGCCAGCCACACCCGGAATCCAGAACAGCGGCGTGATGAACATCGCCAGCAGGGTCCCGTACTGAACGATCGGTGGAATGTCGGCGTAAAGCACCGACAGGCAGGCGACAATGAGGGCCATCCAGGCCACATTGATCAGGACCAAGGCAAGCGCGGGAGGCAGCCACCAAATCTGGATCGAGGTCAGAATCCCGTAGATGACCGCTACGATCAGGAACACGCCGATATTGTGCGCAAACACCAACAGCTCGCGAGACACGAGCCGGAAGATGTGCGGCGACATCGGCCCCGCCGAATGCAGGATGGCCGCCCGGTTCATTGCAAAGATGGACGTGGCGCCCCCGATCGATGTCGAGATGAGGTACCAGACAAGAAATCCGGCGGTGATCCACGGCAGGATGGCCTCGCGGTGAATCCCGAAGACACGCGCGTAGAGCAGGCCAATCGCGGCCGACATTGTGGCGAGCCCGCCAGCTATCCAGATCGGGCCCAGAAGGGATTCGGAGTAGCGGCGCTTGATGTCCCAGATGGCGCGCGTCCACCACATGTCGCGGGCGCGCAAACCGGCGAGCACGTCCTGTACGGCGTTCAGCGACATAACGTGGGAACTTTCTGAAACACGCCCGAGCCTTGGCCCCTGTTAGACCCCTGGAACGGACGGGGCAAGGCGGCGCCGGCTTGCCACCGCGCAAGCCTCCCCTTAGCAGGGGCGCCAGAAGCGAGGCCACTTGTCGAATCCCAGTACCCGAGAAACCGGCGATCGACGCTGGCCTGGTCTGCCCGTCGCCGATAGTCAGCGGCTGCGCGTTTGCATCGCCTCGCCCGATTTCAATGGCCCGGTCCGCAATGGAGGTATCGGGACAGCCTGTCGCGCGTTGGCTGAGTCCTTGGCCGCCGCTGGGCATTCGGTCACCGCTCTTTACGCACTGGGTGAGTGGTGTGAGCAGGGCACGATTAATCGGTGGATCACCGACTACGCCGAGGCTGAGATTAAGCTCGTGCCGTGTCCGGCTCCGCCCGCCCCGATCGTCGAGGCTCCACAGGTCGCCCAGATCGCCTGGCGCGTGTACCGCTGGCTAGCCGGGCAGTCTTTCGACATCGTCTATTTCCCGGAGTGGAGCGGCTGCGGCTACTACGCGATCCAGGCCAAGCGGATGGGACTGGCCTTCGGTGAGACCCGGCTGGTGGTCGTCACCCATTCGCCGACGCTGTGGCACCTCGAGGGTGATCAGCAGCTCCTGACCTACCGCTACTTCCTGCTAAACGACGACATGGAGCGAGCCTGCGTCGAGCATGCGGACGCGGTCATCAGCCCCTCGCGTTACATGCTGGAGTGGATGACGCGCCAGGGCTGGACGCTTCCGGCGCAGACGTTCGTGCAGCCCAACCTGTCGCCGAAACACACCCGGGGCGAGCCGCCGTCGGGCGAGGTCCAGCCGATCGAGGAGCTTGTCTTCTTCGGCCGTCTGGAGCCCCGCAAGGGCATCAAGATCTTCGCCGCGGCGCTCGACCGGCTGTTCGCCGACGGGCTCAGGCCCAAGGTCACCTTCCTTGGCAAGACCTCCTCGCGAGAGGGCTTCGACAGCTACGCCTTCATCAAGACCCGGGCGAAGAAGTGGAATGTGAAGCCGCAGGTCATCACCGACCTGGATGCGGAAGGGGCCGTCAACTACCTGGCCCAGCCCGGCCGGCTGGCGGTTATCGCCTCGCTGATCGACAACGCGCCCTACACGATCCAGGAGTGCCTTGAGCGCGGCGTGCCCTTCGTGGCCAGCCGGGTCGGCGGCATTCCGGAGATGGTGGCGGCCGCGGACGCAGATCGCGTGTTGTTCGACCCGAACCCGCCGGACATGGTCCGCGCCCTGAAGCGTGTGCTGGGCGAAGGCGCGGCGGCGGCGCGGCCGAGCGTGGACCCCGAGGCCAACGCCCGGGCCTGGGCCGGCTTCGCGCCGTCCGACGCGCCGCGCGCACCAGTTAGACCGGTCCGGCATCTCGGCCCGTCGGTGACCGTCTGTCTCGTGCATCACGAGCGGCCGGACATGCTTCTCCAGGCCATCGAAGGGCTGGAGGCGCAGACCACCGAAGACTTCGAGGTCGTTCTGGTCGATGACGGCAGCTCGCCCGCGACGGTCGAGCGGCTGAAGGCGCTCGAGCCGCGTTTCGCCGCCCGGTCCTGGCGGATCGTCTACCAGGACAACCGCTATCTCGGCGCGGCCCGGAACCGCGCGGCGGCCGAGGCGAAGGGCCAGTGGCTGCTGTTCCACGACGACGACAACATCGCCCGTCCCGAGATGATTGAGACCTTCCTAAGAGTCGCCCGCCATTCCGGCGCGGACATCGTGACCGCGGCCATGGGCACCTTCTCCGGCAAGGCGCCAAAGCCGGCGGACGCACCGGACGCCATCTGGCTGCCGATCGGCGCGGCCAGGGCCTTCGGGGCGATCGAGAACGCCTTCGGCGACGCCAATGCGCTGGTGAGGCGCGACGCCTTCGCGCGGCTCGGCGGCTTCACCGAGGATTACGGCGTCGGCCACGAGGACTGGGAGCTGTTCGCGCGCGCCGTGCTCGGCGGCCTGACCCTGCTGAGCGTGCCCGAGCCGCTGTTCCACTATCGGGTGGCGTCCTCGAGCATGCTCCGGGCCGAGAAGAACCCGGCCAACTTCCTGCGCAATCTGCGCCCCTATCTGGAGGACGCCGGCCACCCGCACGCCAACCTGCTGCGCCTCTTCCAGGGGCTGGCGGTGGAGTACGAGGACATCCAGCGCCAGGCCGCTGCCTATGAGGCGGAGCGGCGCAAGCTGCAGACGACACTGGCGGCCACGACCGAGCTTCTCAGCGACGGCGGCCTCCGGGACGACGAGGCGTTGGACCGGGTCCGGCAGATGCTGAACCTCGTCGGCGGCGAGCGGCGCACAGGGCGGGTCTCGGCGTCCCAGCTGGCCGAGCTCAGCCACGCGCTCTTCTATTCGCCGCCGATGCGCTGGACGCGGCCGATCCGGAACTTGCTGAACCGCTGGCGTGGACGATCGCTGGAACCCACCGTCCTGCCGGCCATGTCCGAGGCCGAGCAGCTCGAGTTCGTGCTGCGCACCATCACCTCGATCACCTGGGAGGCGACGGGGCCGCTGCGGGCCATCGCCCGGCTGTTCGGCTATCGGGACCCCACCCGGGTGGCGCGGGCGGCCGTCATGGTGTCCGAGGAGCCCTAGGCGACCTCGAGCCGCGCGTCCTTGCCGGCGTGCTCGACAAACCAGGCGTAGGCGTCCTCCAGCCCCGAGCGCAGGGTGTGCTTCGGCCGCCAGCCCGTGGCGAACAGACGCGAGACGTCCATCAGCTTCCTGGGCGTGCCGTCCGGCTTGGTCGGATCCGTGACGACCTCGGCCTCGAAGCCGACGACGTCACAGACCATCCGGGTCAGCTCGAGGATGGTCACGTCCTCGCCCGTGCCTAGGTTGACGTGCTCGGCGCCGGAATAGGTCTTCAGCAGGTGGACCAAGCCGTCCGCGCAGTCGTCGACGTGCAGGAACTCGCGGCGCGGCGAGCCCGTGCCCCAGACCGGCATCACCGTGTCGCCACGCAGCTTGCCCTCATGCGCCTTGCGCAGCAGCGCCGGGATCACGTGGCTCTTTTCCAGGTCGTAGTTGTCGCCGGGCCCGTAGAGGTTGGTCGGCATGGCCGAGATGTAGTCGACCCCGTGCTGGCGCCGATAGGCCTCGCACAGCTTCAGCCCCGCGATCTTGGCGATGGCGTACCACTCGTTGGTGGGCTCCAGCGGCCCGGTCAGGAGCGCATCCTCCGGGATCGGCTGGGGCGCCATCTTCGGATAGATGCACGACGAGCCGAGAAAGAGCAGCTTCTCGACCTCGTTGCGGAAGGCCGCCTCGATGACATTCGTCTCGATGACGAGGTTGTCGTAGAGGAAGTCCGCCGGATAGGTGTCGTTGGCCAGGATGCCGCCGACCTTGGCGGCGGCCAGCACCACGGCGTCGGGCCGCTGTTCCGCCATCCAGGCGCGCACGCCGGCCTGGTCCTTGAGGTCGAGCACGTCGCGCCCGGCCGTCAGCACGTCGCAGCCTTCGCTCGCCAGACGCCGGACGACCGCCGAGCCGACCATGCCGCGGTGGCCCGCGACGAAGACCCGCTTGCCCGCGAGGTCGTAGCTCATCGGATCACCACTCGCCGCGGTCGCGCCGCCAGCGTTCGCGCTCGGCCAGCTCCAGGTCGGCGGTCACCATCTCCTTCACCAGCTCGCGGAAGGGGGTGGTGTGGGTCCAGCCCAGCTTGGTCCTGGCCTTGGTCGGGTCGCCGATCAGCAGGTCGACCTCGGTCGGGCGGAAGTAGCGCGGATCGATCCGCACCAGCACGTCGCCGGTCGCCTGGTCATAGCCTTCCTCGTTCACCCCCTCGCCGCGCCAGACGATGGTGCGGCCGGTCTCGGCGAAGGACAGCTCGACGAACTCGCGCACGGGATGCGTCTCGCCGGTGGCGAGCACATAGTCGTCCGGCTCGTCCTGCTGGACGATGCGCCACATGCCCTCGACGTAGTCCCGCGCGTGTCCCCAGTCGCGCTTGGCGTCCAGGTTGCCGAGATACAGGCAGGTCTGCAGGCCCTTCTCGATGCCGGCCACCGCGCGGGTGATCTTGCGGGTCACGAAGGTTTCGCCACGCAGGGGGCTCTCGTGGTTGAACAGGATGCCGTTCGAGCCGTGGATGCCGTAGGCCTCGCGGTAGTTCACCGTCATCCAGTAGCCGTAGAGCTTGGCCACCGCGTAGGGGCTGCGCGGATAGAAGGGGGTGGTCTCCCGTTGCGGCACTTCCTGCACCAGGCCGTACAGCTCCGAGGTGGAGGCCTGATAGAAGCGGACCTTCTTCTCCATCTTCAGGATGCGGATGGCCTCGAGGATGCGCAGCGTGCCGATGGCGTCGGCGTTACCGGTGTACTCGGGGGTCTCGAACGACACCTGCACGTGGCTCTGGGCGGCCAGGTTGTAGATCTCGTCGGGCTGGGTCTCCTGGATCAGACGGATCAGGTTCGTCGAATCCGTCATGTCCCCGTAGTGGAGGAAGAACTTCACGTCCGACTGGTGCGGGTCGACGTAGAGGTCGTCGATGCGCGCGGTGTTGAATGACGACGATCGCCGCTTCACCCCGTGAACGACGTAGCCCTTCGAGAGCAACAGAGCCGCCAGATAGGCGCCGTCCTGACCGGTCACGCCGGTGATTAGAGCAACCTTGGCCGCCACATCGTCCCCCTAGTTCAACATTCGTCCAGCGCTCCAGCGCGGGGCGCTGGGTCTATGGCATGGCGATCCCAGCCGGAACAACCCGCTATCTGCCGGTTCCAGCGGAGGATGCGAACCGGCGGCGCGCCGCCTTAGCGAGCGAACTTCTGGAACTTGATCCTGTGCGGGATGAGGCTGTCGGCGCCCAGGCGGCGCTTCTTGTCCTCCTCGTAGGCTTCGAAGTTGCCCTCGAACCATTCGACGTGGCTGTCGCCTTCGAAAGCCAGGATGTGGGTCGCCAGGCGGTCGAGGAACCAGCGGTCGTGGCTGATGACCACGGCGCAGCCGGCGAACTCCTCCAGGGCCTCCTCGAGGTTCTGCAGGGTCTCGATGTCCAGGTCGTTGGTCGGTTCATCGAGCAGGATCAGGTTGCCGCCGGTGGCCAGGGTCTTGGCGAGGTGGACGCGGTTGCGCTCACCGCCTGACAGGAGCCCGACCTTCTTTTGCTGGTCGGCGCCCTTGAAATTGAAGCTGCCGACATAGGCGCGCGAATTGATCTCGCGCTTGCCGACCATCATCACGTCGGTGCCGCCGGAAATGGCCTGCCAGACGGTGTCGTTCGGCTGCAGATCGTCGCGGCTCTGGTCGACGTAGGCCAGCTTGACCGTCTCGCCCAGCTTGATCGAGCCGGCGTCGGGCTGTTCCTGGCCGGTGATCAGGCGGAACAGGGTCGACTTGCCCGCGCCGTTGGGACCGATGACGCCGACGATGCCGTTGGGCGGCAGCTTGAAGGTCAGGTCCTTGAACAGCAGCTTGTCGCCGTAGGACTTCTCGAGCCCGTTGGCCTCCAGCACGACGTTGCCGAGCCGCGGGCCCGGCGGGATCTGGATGACGGCGTAGGTCTGGGCCTTGGCCGAGTTTTCCTGCTCGGCGACCATCCTCTCATAAGCGGCCAGACGCGCCTTGGACTTGGCCTGGCGCGCCTTGGCGCCCGAGCGGACCCATTCCAGTTCGCGGGTGAGGGCGCGCTGGCGGGCTTCGGATTCCGACTGCTCCTGCACGACTCGCTTCTGCTTGGCTTCCAGCCACGAGGAGTAGTTGCCCTCGTGCGGGTGGCCTTTGCCGCGGTCCAGTTCCAGCGTCCACTTGGTCACCTGATCCAGGAAGTAGCGGTCGTGGGTGACCAGGATCACGCAGCCCGGGAAGGCCTCCAGGTGGTGCTGCAGCCAGGCCACGGACTCGGCGTCGAGGTGGTTGGTCGGCTCGTCGAGCAGCAGCATGTCGGGCTTGGACAGCAGCAGACGGGCCAGCGCCACGCGGCGCTTCTCACCGCCCGAGAGGTTGGTGACCTCCCAGTCGTCCGGCGGACAGCGCAGGGCGTCCATGGCCATCTCGATGCGGCTGTCGATGTCCCAGACGTCGCCGGCGTCGATCTTCTCCTGGAGGGCGGTCATCTCCTCCATCAGTTCGTCGGAGTAGTTCTCCGCCATTTCGGCCGCGATCTCGTTGAACCGCTTGACCCACTGCTTCTCCTCGCACCAGGCCTCGACGTTCTCGCGCACGTTCAGGTTCGGATCGAGATGGGGCTCCTGCTCCAGATAGCCGCGCTTGACGCCGTCGGCGGCCTTGGCCTCGCCCGAGAACTCCTTGTCGATCCCGGCCATGATCTTCAGCAGGGTCGACTTGCCCGAGCCGTTGACGCCCACGACGCCGATCTTGGCGTCCGGGTAGAAGCTCAACCAGATGTTCTCGAAGACCTTCTTGCCGCCGGGATAGGCCTTGGTCAGGCCCTGCATCTGGAAAATGTATTGCTGCGCCATGAGGCGTGCGCCCTGTCGTGCTGGAATAGGGGGAGGTCGGCGCGGGATGTAGCGATCCCGCGCCGTCAGGGCAATGCGACAGCCGGGCCCTAGGCGAAGGCGCTGGACAGCAGACGCACGTAGCGCTGCCACAGGGCGTAGTCGATCTCGCCCACCCAGTCGCCGTGGCCGGCGTTGTCGACGCGGACGTACTCGACCGAGGCTCCGCTCCGCTCCAGGGCGTTCTTCATGTCCTCGGACTGCGATATCGGCACGATCCAGTCGTACTCGCCATGGACGAGCATCACGGGACAGCGGACTTCGCTGGCCCGCCGGCGAGGCGATGCCGACTCGATCAATGAGCGGTCATTGCGCAGGTCGCCGATCCGGTTGGACCAAAGCCCGAACACGAAACGGTCGGGCGTGGTGTCCTCGTCGCGCTCATGCTCGAGCATGGCCACCAGATCGTAGACCCCGGCGATGCCGATCGCCGCCTTGTAGAGGTCCGGGCGCCGGATCGCGCCCATCAGCGCGGCGTAGCCGCCATAGGACGCGCCCATGATGGCGACCTTCGAGGCGTCGAGTCCCTTGGCGGCGATGGTATGCGCGACGGCGTCCTCGACGTCGGTCTGCATCTTGCCGCCCCATTCGCGCCAGCCGGAGCGGGCGAAGGCCTGGCCGTAACCTCCGGACCCGCGGAAGTTCGGCTGGACCACCCACCAGCCCTGCGCGGCCAGCGCCTGGACCTGGTAGTGCCAGTCCTGCACGTCGCGAAGCTCCGGTCCGCCGTGCACCAGCACCACCAGCGGGCCGGGGCGGCCATGCAACGGACCGGTGACATAGGCCTTGATCGACGATCCGTCGCGGGTCGGCACCTCCAGCGCCTCGGTCGCAGACAGCCGCTCGGCCGTGAGGCGCGTACGGGCTCCAAGCGCTTCGATGCGCGTCGCCGCGACGTCGTAGAAGAACCAGGTGCCAGGCTCCTGGGGTCCGGTGACATAGAGGAGCAGGCGATTGTGGTCGCGGCTGATGTCCGCGAACTGGACGTTGGCGGCGTTGCCGAAGAAGCCGTTCAGGGCACGATGGTGAGCATTGAGCGTCGCGTCGTTCAGGTCATATTCCAGGCGGTCGGCGTAGTAGCCCGCGCCGAGGTAGCGGTCGGCGCCGTCCATGAGCCCGTAGGCGACGTCCTGGCCCGCGCGCGTCGACAGCGGCGCGCCATAGGTCATGTCCGCCAGATTCAGCTCTCGGATGGACACCACATCTTCGTCACCGATGCGGGCGGCCACTAGGAACTGGTTGGGGCTGGCCGCCGGCCCGATAATGGTGAACTCGGGTGTTTCGGTGATGCGGCGCCGCGTCAGCATTCGCCATTCGCCGCCGCTCTCCGACCGGGCGTAGAGCGTCTCATAGGTTCCGCGCGGATTGACGTCCCTGCGCAGAACGGGGACGCCGTTGCGGGCATGCCAACCCACCGTGTTTTCGGTACCGCGTTCGACGCGCTCGGCGCGGCCGGTGACGACGCTGACGCGGAACAGAGTCGGGAAGCCGTCCGAGGCCTGGATGACGACACCGCGGTCTCGGCCGCCCTCATGGGCGATCATCAGGATGTGATCCGGATCGTCCGGCAACAGGTCGACGACGCGGCCCAGGTCGGTCGCGCTCCTCAGCTGGCCCGCCTGGTTTTCGAACAGCACCACCGCTCCGCCGTTCACCGTGTCGATGGAGATCATGCGCCGACTGGCGTGCGTGATCCGCTCGTCGGAGATGCGACCGCCTTCGCGGACGCGGGCTTCGTTCGAGATGATCTGGATGAGGCTGACAAGCAGACGGTCATCATTGGCCCAATCCAGCCGGTCCGCCTCGAACTCGCCCAGGCGGCTGCGGCTCAGGGGCCGGGTGAAGTCGTCCGCCGAAAAGATGTCCACGAAAAGCAGCCGCGTCCCGCCTTCCGACGTTTCCTTGAGGACGGCGACCTTGTGGCCCGAGGGCGACAGGGCGGCGCCGACCACCTGGTCGCGCACGAAGAAGTCGCGAAGCTCGTGCGGCTGAGGCCCGGCCTGTGCGGCGGCGGGTCCGGCCACCGCGATGGCGGCTCCGGCGGCGCCGAGCTGCATCAGATTGCGGCGCGACAGCACGCCTGTGCGCCGCGCGATCGGATCGTAGGTCACTGGAAACGTCCCCCTTTTACGGAAAGGAGGGGAACCCGGGCGCGCGCCGTCGTCAAGAGCGCCGATCCGGCCCTTGCGCACACGCCCGCGGCTCAACCACAGTGCGGCACGTTTCCGTCGGCCGCCGGCCGACATCGCGGCCGGACAGACCGGCTCTTGGACAAGGACGGAATGGCCCCCGGTTCGAGATTCCGCTTTTCGGCCCGCGGCGCGGCTGCCCTGGCGGCCCCCTTGCTGGCCGGACTCCTGGCGGCGTGCGTGCCCGAGACTGAAGAAAAGGCCGACACGCCGTCGGGCCTGCCGGTGCCGCGGTGGGTGTCGGTGCGGGGCTCGCCGGCCAGCATGCGGGCGGGGCCCGGGTTGGACTATCCGATCCTGTGGCGCTTCGAACGCTCGGGCGTGCCGCTGCAGGTGATCACCGAGACGCGCGAGTGGCGAAAGGTCTGCGGGCCTGACGGCTCCATCGCCTGGATCCACCGCAGCCTGACCTCGGGGCGGCGGCGGGCCATGGCCCTGCAGGCGGTTCCGATGCTGTCCGACCCCGAAGCCGGCGCCGACATCCGCGCCCAGCTTGCCGCGCGGGGGTTCGTCAGCCTGGAGGCCTGCGAGGGGGGCTGGTGCGCGGTCAGCGCCGGCGACAGCCGGGGCTGGGTCCCCGAAACGGCCCTGTTCGGCCCGCAGGAGGAGGCGCTGTGTCGGCCCGAGGCCACCGCTACGGCCGGCGGCCTGCGGGTCGCGGCCGCCGGTTGAGGCGCGGCCAAGCCTCGTGTAACCCGGCCCCTCGCGCGGCGCGCATCCATCCGGCGGCGCGGGGAGTTTAGGACCCGATGACCACCTATCCCAACGCCTTCGACTACGAAGCCCTGCTGGCCAGCGGCCGCGGCGAGCTGTTCGGCCCCGGCAACGCCCAGCTGCCGGCGCCCCCGATGCTGATGTTCGACCGCATCACCGGAATCAGCAGCGAGGGCGGGCGCCACGGTAAGGGCGTGATCCGGGCGGAGCTCGACATCCGCCCAGACCTTTGGTTCTTTGACTGCCATTTCACCGGTGACCCGGTAATGCCAGGCTGCCTCGGACTCGACGCAATGTGGCAACTGGCCGGCTTCTACCTTCCCTGGCTCGGCGAGCCCGGCCGCGGTCGCGCGCTCGGCGTCGGCGAAGTCAAGTTCACCGGCCAGGTGCTGCCGTCTGCGAAGCGGGTCGAGTACGAAATCGACATCCGTCGCGTCCTGCGCGGCCGCCTGTGCCTGGTGATCGCAGACGGCCGCACCCTGGTGGACGGGCGCGAAATCTACACCGCCGAAGGCCTGCGCGTCG
>NZ_JANJTL010000003.1 GCF_024711105.1 Brevundimonas sp.
CGGCGGCGGCGGTCAACCGACCTGTCCGCGCGACCGCGAGGAAGTCCTGAAGGCTGTTCCAGTCGAACGGAGACATATGTGGATTTTTGCACAACCGATCAGCGATGTCTCGCCTCGTCACGGCATTCGCGCTCTGGCATATCGCCGCTCGTCCACTCCAGATCGCGGTGACGCCATGCCCTTCGACGCCTTCGCCCAAGACGCTGTCGCCATCTCTCCGGCCCAGCTGATCGACGCCGCGCCCGCGCCGGCCGTCGACATGGCCGAGACGAACCCGGACCGCCTGCTGGCGTTCCTGTACGTGGCGCCCCAGCCGTGCGAAGCGCTGGACCGCCTGCTCGCCGGCTGAAGGAGCCCGCCGTGACCGAAGCCGCCCAGACCTACCGTCCCGTCGCCGCCACCGTCCCCGCCCTGCCCGACCCGGTCGTGGTGGGGCGTCTGCTTTCGGAGCTGGCGCAGAACAGCCACGCGGCCATGACGGCCACGATGAAGAAGGCGGTCTCAAGCGAGCCCCTGCCCTACGACCCGACCCTGGTCGCGCGGTCCTTCCTCGAGTTCCAGATGGGTCTGATGCGCGATCCGCGCCGCCTGCTGGAGTTGCAGGCCAAGAGCCTCGACGACTGGACCGCGCTGTGGCGCACCATGGCCGAGCGCGCCGTGGGCCAGACGCCCGCGCCGCTGGCCGAGCCTGCCAAGGGCGACCGTCGCTTCTCGGCCCCCGCCTGGCGCGAGGAGCCGGTCTACGACTTCATCAAACAGGCCTATCTGCTGGCCGCTCGCCAGATCCAGGACACGGTCGCCGCCGCCGAGGTGGATGAGCGCACCCGAACCCAGGTCGACTTCTTCAGCCGCCAGCTGATCAACGCCCTGTCGCCGACCAACTACGCCGCGACTAACCCCGAGGTCGTCCGCCGCACGATCGAGACGGGCGGGGTCAATCTGATGACCGGCCTGACGAACCTGCTCGAGGACCTGTCGTCCGAAGAGGGCCTGGTGAAGCGCCGCGCGCCCGCCGCCTTCGAGGTCGGGGTCAACATGGCCTCGACCCCCGGCGCCGTGGTCTTCCAGAACGAGCTGTTCCAGCTGATCCAGTATGCGCCGACCACCGAGCAGGTCTTCCGCCGGCCGCTGCTGTTCGTGCCGCCGCTGGTGAACAAATACTACCTGTTCGACCTCACCCCGCGCTCCAGCTACCTGAAGTGGCTGGTCGATCAGGACCACACCGTCTTCGTCATCTCCTGGGCCAATCCGGACGAGAGCCTGAAGGACAAGGACCTGGGCGACTATGTCCGCGACGGGGTCCTCGCCGCCATCGGCGCGGTCGAGCAGGCCACGGGCGAGACCGGCCTGGACCTGGTGTCCTACTGTCTGGGCGGGACCCTGTCGGCCATGACCCTGGCCTATCTGGCCGCGACCGATCAGGCCGACCGTGTGTCGAGCGCGACGCTGATCGCCGCCCTGGTCGACTTCAAGTCGATCGGCGAGTGGTCTGTCTTCATCGGCGAGGAAGAGCTGGCCGCCTTCGACCGCTATCTCGATGACAAGGGCTATGTCGAAGCCCACGACCTGACCAAGCTGTTCGCCACCGTGCGGGCCAACGACCTGATCTGGTCGTCGGTGGTCAGCCACTATCTGCTGGGCGACGAGGCCCGGCCGTCGGACCTGCTGGCCTGGTTCGACGACGGCGCCCGCATCCCGGCCGCCACCCTGAAGCAGTACGGCCGCGACATCCTGCTCCGGAACCGGCTGAAGGACGCCGGCGGGATCGAGATCGACGGCGTGCCGCTCGACCTCAAGGCGATCGAGACGCCCGTCTTCGTCGTGGCTCTGAAGGACGATCACGTCTCGGCCTGGAAGGACACGTACGAGGGCCGCTTCAACTTCGGCGGCGAAACGCGCTTCATCCTCGGCGGCTCTGGCCACAACGCCGGCATGATCAATCCGCCCTCGGCCAACAAGCACGGCTACTGGACCAATGACGCCGCCCCAACCGACGCCGAGGCCTGGCTCGAGGCGGCCCAGAACAAGCCCGGCTCCTGGTGGCCCGAATGGCAGGCCTGGCTCGCGACCGACGACAAGATCGAGCCGCGCAACCCCGGCGAAGGGCCGCTCAAGGCCATCGAAGCGGCGCCGGGCTCCTACGTCCGCAAGGCCTGACGCCTGTCGCTCGTGCGGAGCGACACAGCGACAGAGCGACAGGCGTTTCGTTTGACTTCAACGGCTTGGCGTCGCGCCGACCCGCCAGAGCGACACGCTGAACCGATCCGGCCGTTCGCCGTCAGGCATTTCGGGGCGTCGCTGTGGATGGCGATGTCAAAGACCGGCTTCCAGTATAGGCCGGTCACCCGAGGCGAGGGTCGCCGACGGTGACTTGACCGTCGTTTCTCACGAAATCAGAGGCTTGCCCCTGGCGGATAGGGGAGTTCGTCGGCCTAGGCCGCCGCGCGCTTCCTGAGCCGCGCCAGGCGGCGCAGGCGGCGCCAGAAGCGCATGCGTTCCGGCTCGGGCTGGGGCTGGAGGTTCTTCACGAACTCCTCGGCCGAGGCGCGCCAGGAGAACTTCTCGGCGTAGGCGCGCACCGCCTTACGGTCGAGCTCCAGACAGGCCATGCAGGCGGTGCGCAGATCGTTGTCGATCGCGCCCGCGCCCGAGCCCGGGATGATGTCGATGGGGCCGTGCGCCGGATAGGCGGCCACCGGCGTGCCCGTGGCCATGGCCTCCAGGATCACCAGGCCGAAGGTGTCGGTCCAGGACGGGAAGACGAAGACGTCGGCGTCGGAGAAGGCGCGCGACAGCTCCTCGCCGAACATGGCCCCCATGAACTTGGCCTCGGGATACTTGGCCTGCAGCTCCTCGCGGGCCGGGCCGTCGCCGACGATGACCTTGGTGCCGGGCAGGTCGGTCTCGAGGAAGGCCTCGATGTTCTTCTCGACGGCCACGCGGCCGACGTTGAGGAAGATCGGCCGGGCCCAGTCCTTGGGATAGATGGGCTCCATGTCCGGGCGGAAGGCCTCGGTGTCGACGCCGCGCGACCAGGGCGAGACGTTCTTCATGCCGTGCTTCATCAGCTCCTCGCGGAGCGTGGGCGTGGCCACCATCACCCGGCCGGACGGCTTGTGGAACCAGCGCATGTAGGCGTAGCCGACCTGGACCGGCACCGGGAAACGGGCCGAGACATACTCCGGGAATTTGGTGTGGTAGCTGGTCGTGAAGGGCAGCTTCCATTCCAGGCAGATGCGCCGGGTGGCGATGCCGAGCGGGCCTTCGGTGGCGATGTGGACGGCCTCCGGCTCGAAGGCGCGCATCCGCTCGCGGATCTCCTCGTCGGCGCCGAGCGCCAGCCGGATCTCCGGATAGGTCGGGCACGGGATGGTCTTGAACTGGTCCGGCGTGATGGTCAGGACCTCGTGGCCCATGGCCCGGCATTCCGAGACCACCCGCGTCAGGGTGCGAACCACGCCGTTGACCTGGGGCTCCCAGGCGTCCGTCGCGACGAGAATACGCATGAAGCGGGTCAGCTCCGCTGGTTCAGACCGGCCGTTCCTATAGGGGGGAACAGCGGAAATGGCGAGTAGCCGTCACTCGGCGGCGTCCTCGATGGCGTGGATGGCCTCGTCCGACAGGCCGAAATGGTGCCCGATCTCGTGGATCAGCACGTGTTCGATGAGGTCGCCGAGCGCCACGTCGCCGCGCTCGCACCACTCGTCCAAGATGGGCCGGCGGTAGAGATAGACCTCGGCGGGCCGCGGCGACGGATCGCTGACCGACGCCTGGGTCAGGTCGACCCCGAAGTAGAGGCCGGTCAGCTCGAACGGGTCCTCCATGCCCATTTCAGCCAGGGTCTCCTCCTCGGCGAAATCGAGGACGCGGATCACCACGTCACCGCAGACGGCGCGAAAGCCCTCGGGCACCCGCGCCCAGGCCTGTTCGGCCAGGCCCGCGAAGTCGTCGAGCGAGGGGGCCAGGGCGCCGCTGAAGTCCGGTCCGGTCATGGCCCGCATATCGGACGGCCAAGGCGTGCGAACAAGCGGGCGGATTGCGGTATGGTGAACCGAATCATCCGGCGAGCGGAGACGGACGGGTCCGCATGGCGCCCATCGACATCGCCTATTCAGCATCCGCCGGCTCGGTCGGCCTGGCTCTGGCCGTCGTCCTGTGGGCGTGGCGGGCCCAGACGCGAGCGCGCCGCCGCGAGGCTGAACTCAGCCAGAAGGCCGATCGCACCCTGCTGGCCCTGGCCGACGCGCGCGGAGCCGCGGAGGCCTTCGAGGGCGCCGTCATCCGGATCGAGGACGGCGACGCCCGGCTCGCCGCCGGTTCCGAGGCGCTGGAGGCCTGCTGCGCCGCCCTGGGGCTCGAGGTGGACGGCGATCCCGACGTGGCGGCGGCCCAGGTCCTGCAGGCCCTGGCTGACGCCGCGGCCGAAACGACCCAGAGGCTGACGGCGCTGGTCGAGCGCGGCGAGTCCTGCCGCTTCGCCGTCCAGGGCAAGGCCGGGCCGGTCACGGTCGAGGGCCGGGCGCTTGGCGGCGCGGCCTGGCTGCGGCTGGACGCCGGCGTGGACGCCCGCCCCGGCGGGCGGTTCACCGGCCTGGCCGATGCGCTCCCCGCCCCCGCCTGGATCACCGATGCGGCCGGGAGTCTGGTGTGGGCCAACCGCGCCTGGCTGGAGGCGGTGGAACAGCCGTCGCTGGAGGCGGCCCGCGCGGCGGACGCCAGCTTCGACCGGGGATCGGCCGCCATCGCCGAGGAGGCGCTGTCGAGCGGCCAGCGGGTCGAACGCTTCCGCTGGGCCGTCATCGGCGGACGCCGCCGCGCCTGGCGGGTGACCGCCGAGCCGCTGGGCGAAGGCGAGGTCCTGTCCTACGCCATCGACGTCACCGAGGCGGAGGAGACGCGCGAGACGCTGAAGCGCCACGTCGAGGCCCACGACGAGACCCTGAACCACCTGGCTGACGCGGTCGCCATCTTCGGGCCGTCCAAGCGGCTGAGCTATCACAACACCGCCCTGCAGGCCCTGTTCGGGCTCGACCCGGCCTGGCTGGACGAGCGGCCGACCCACGCCGAGCTGCTCGACCGGCTGCGCCAGCGCCGGATGATCCCGGAGACCATCGACTATCCGGGCTGGAAGGCGTCGGAGCTCGACTTCTACGGCTCCACCGAGGTTGCGCCGGACGATGTCTGGCATCTGCCCGATGGGCGGACGCTGCGGGTCGTGCGCCAGCCGCACCCGCTGGGCGGGCTCCTCTTGCTGTTCACCGACATCACCGACGAGCTGAAGCTGCGGGCCCAGTACAACGCCCTGTTGCAGGTCCAGCGGGCGACGCTCGACAAGCTGAATGACGCGGTGGCGGTGTTCGGCTCGGACGGTCAGCTCCGCCTGAGGAACGAGGCCTTCGAGCGGTTCTGGGCGCTGCGTCCGGACCAGCTGGACGAGGCTCCGGGCTTCGAGGAGGTGGCGCGCCTTTGCCAGGGGCTGCTGCCTGAGCCGGCCCTGTGGGCCGAACTGAAGGCGCGCATCGCCGACCCCGACCCGGAGAGCCGGGCGCCGGTGGCGGGCGAGACGCGCCTGGCCGACCGCCGCATCGTCGCCTGGCAGACCCGCCCCCTGCCCGACGGCGCGACCCTGCTGGCCTTCGACGACGTCACCGCCACGCGCGAGCTGGAGACAGCCCTGGCCCAGAAGGAGGCCGCACTGGGCGAGGCCGAGCGGCTGAAGCGCGAGTTCGTGGGCAATGTCTCCTATGAGCTGAGAACCCCGCTGACGACCATCGTCGGCTACGCCGAACTTCTGGAGGCCGAGGGCTCGGGCCTTCCGGAGCGGGCGCTGCGGCACCTCGGTTCGATCCGGGCGGCGGCCGGCCAGCTGGCGCGCTCGATCGACGACGTGCTCGACATGGCCCAGATCGACGCCGACGAGATGAGCCTGAACCTCGGCGACGTGCGCGTCTGCGACCTGGTCACCGAGGCCGGGGAGCGGGCGCGGGCCCGGATCGAGGCCCGGGGCGCGACCCTGAACCTCGACTGTCCGGACAACGTGGGCCTGATCCGGGGCGACCAGGCGCGCCTGGCCCAGGTGCTGGACCAGCTGACCGACAACGCCGCGCGCGCCGTCGAGGCGGGGGGCGAGGTGTCCCTGAAGGCCGAGCGCGCCGGCGGGCAGGTGCGGATCGTGGTCCGCGACACCGGCCGGGGCGTGCCCTTCCACAAGCAGGCCCATGTCTTCGACCGCTTCGTCGGGCGTGACCGCGGCGGACCGGGCCTAGGCCTGGCCCTCGTCAAGGCCCTGACCGAGATGCACGGCGGCTCGGTGTCGCTGGAGAGCGAGCCGGGCGCCGGCGCCGCCTTCATCCTCAGCCTGCCGGTCGCGACCCAGGCCGCCGGCGAACTGGACCTGGCCGCCCAGGCCTGATCCGGCCGGCTTTGACTCAAGCGGTCCGGCCCCCTAACTCGCGGCTCGACAACCTCGGGACCACGCCATGGCCGGCCTGAAGACCGCCCTCATCTACGACTTCGACGGCACGCTCGCGCGCGGCAACATGCAGGAGGTGAGCTTCATCCCCTCGCTGGGCATGGACAAGGCCGCCTTCTGGAAGGAGGCGGGCGAGTTCACCCGCCGGGCCGACGGCGACGGCATCCTGATGTACATGCAGCTGATGCTGCAGGCGGCGCGCGAGGCGGGCCATCCGGTGACCCGCCAGGCGCTGCGCGACCACGGCCGGGACGTGAAGCTGTTCGACGGGCTGAAATCGGACCTGATGGGCCGTTCCTGGTTCCAGCGCATGAACGAGTTCGGCTCCCAGTACGGCCTGGAGATCGAGCACTACATCATCTCGGCGGGCCTGGAGGAGATGATCGAGGGCTGCCCGATCCACCCCGAGCTGACCCACACCTTCGCGTCGAAGTTCGTCTACAACGAGCAGGACGAGGCCATCTGGCCGGCCGTCGGGGTCAACTACACGACCAAGACCCAGTATCTCTTCCGCATCAACAAGGGCGTCCTGAACCACTGGGACGACGAGCGGATCAACCGCTTCATCCCCGACAACGCCCGGCCCGTGCCGTTCGAGCGGATGATCTTCATCGGCGACGGGGACACCGACGTCCCGACCATGAAGATGATGCACACCAAGGGCGGCTTCTCGATCGCGGTCTATGACCCGAGGAACGAGCCCAACGACCACACCAAGATCCACCGGCTGATCTCCGAGGACCGGGTCAACTTCGTCGCCGCCGCCGACTACCGCGAGGGCTCGGCGCTGGACCTGATCGTCAAGGGTCTGGTCGGCCGCATCGCGGTCAACTCCGGGACCATGCCGGCGGACTAGCCGCGCCAGCCCAGCACCCTAATCGTCACCCCCGGCTTCATGCCGGGGGTCCATCACCTGAACGTCGCAGTACGCCCATGACCGCCCGCGGTGATGGATCGCCGGGACAAGCCCGGCGATGACGGAAAAAGGAGTCGCAAAACCGACCGAGGACTCAGCCGCGCCAGCCATCCGTGAAGGGGAAGCGGCGGGCCCAGAAGTCCTCAAGCTCGGGCATCGCGTCGACGCGCTCGGCCACCGCGTTCAGCTTGGGGCAGAACTCGGCGAACCAGACGCGGCGGGGCGTCCAGCGGCTGACCACCGTGACGTAGAAGTCCAGCAGGCTCATCCGCTCGCCCAGGATCCAGGGCGAGGGCTCGACCGCGTCCTCCATGGCCCGCCAGGCGCGCTTGATCTGCTCGACGGCCTGGTCGCGGAGCTCCTCGCCGGCCTCGGCCGAGCGCACCCAGCGGTCGGGGTGATCCTTGAGCAGATACATCGGATAGATCTGGGCCGGGATGAAGCTCATCCAGCGCAGGAAAGCCGCGCGCTCCGGCGCGTCGGGCGCGGGCGTCAGGCGTCGCTCGGCGTGGAGGTCGCCCAGCCAGATCAGGATGGCGGCGCTCTCGGTCATGACCTGGCCGTCGGGGGTGACCACCACTGGCGTCTGTTTCAGCGGGTTCAGCGACTGGAGCAGGTCCTGCTCGTCAGGCTGGCCGTTCGGCCCGGCCTCCACCGAGATCCAGGGCAGGCCGAGCAGCTCGAGCGCGCCCTCGACCAGGGTCGAACCGTAGCCGGGCGATCCGTAGACGGTGAAGGCCTTGCTCATGCGAACACTCTCCGGCTTGTCCCCAGACGCTACATTTTGTGAACAGCTGCGACCCATAACCCCACTGGTTGATTTCGTCGGGATGCTGTTAGCTACGAGTCTCAGTCAGGGTCAGACCATGAACGCACACGTCCCGCAATCGTCGCTCAAGGGCTCTCTGCCGGGCCTGCTCACCCCGTCCGCGGCCTACAAGCCGTTCCGCTACCCGTGGGCCTTCGACATGTGGAAGAAGCAGCAGCAGGTCCACTGGATGCCCGAGGAGGTGCCGCTGGGCGAGGACTGCAAGGACTGGGCGGCCAACCTGACCGACGCCGACCGGAACCTGCTGACGCAGATCTTCCGCTTCTTCACCCAGGCCGACATCGAGGTGCAGGACAACTACATGGAGCGCTACGGTCGGGTCTTCAAACCGACCGAGGTGAAGATGATGCTGGCCGCCTTCGCCAACATGGAGACGGTCCACATCGCGGCCTATGCGCTGCTGCTCGAGACCATCGGCATGCCCGAGGCCGAGTTCGGCGCCTTCATGGAATACGACGCGCTGCGCGCCAAGCACGACTACATGGGCCAGTTCGGCGTGGAGTCGGACGCCGACATCGCCCGGACGCTGGCCATGTTCGGCGGCTTCGCCGAGGGCCTTCAGCTGTTCGCCTCGTTCGCGATGCTGATGAACTTCCCGCGTCAGAACAAGATGAAGGGCATGGGCCAGATCGTGTCCTGGTCGGTGCGCGACGAGAGCCTGCACTGCGAGGGCATCATCAAGCTCTACCATGCCTTCAACAAGGAGACCGGCGCGGTGACCAAGGCGGTCGCCGAGGACATCGTCGAGTGCTGCCGCACGGTGGTGGACATGGAGGACAAGTTCATCGACCTGGCCTTCGAGATGGGCCCGGTGAACGGCATGACGCCCGACGACATCAAGGCCTACATCCGCTTCATCGCCGACTGGCGCCTGCGCCAGCTGCACCTGCCGGAGCTGTACGGCGGGTCGCGCGAGAACCCGCTGCCCTGGCTGCAGGCGCTGCTGTCGGGCGTGGAGCACGCCAACTTCTTCGAGGCGCGCGCGACGGAATACTCCAAGGCGGCGACGCAGGGCTCGTGGCACGGCGCGGACGGCGTCTGGGAAAGCTTCGACTCCATGATGCAGCGCCGCAAGGAACTGGCCGCGGCCGAAGGGGCGCGCTGATCCGCCGGTAGCTGCAGTCCGAATAAAGACTGCAACTGCAGCAGTGCGATCCCGCCGGGGGCTTCTCGCTGTCAAAGACCTGAAGCGGCATCTTACCGCCCCTGCGGGTGACGGGCGTTTCGGGGAAGCGTGGCGCGCTAAGTGACGGGAATTCAACAACCTGAGCAGCCGCGATGCGGGAGTTCAGGCCTCCAGTCCCGCCATCACCGCCAGCTTCTCCACCGTGTTCCAGTTGCGGCCGGTGCCGACGCCGATGAGGCGCGGCAGGGCCTTGGCGGCCATGACGGAACGGCCGATCCCGTCGGGATGCCAGAAGAAGAGGTCGCCGCCCGCCTCGGCGACCCGCTCCTCGCCCTGAGCGAAGCCCGACAGGGCCTCGATGGCGCCAGGCTTCACGCCGTCCTTCATCACCATGACCAGCATCCTGGAGCCGTCCTCGCGCGCCTGATCGGCGAAGGGATTGGCGCGCATCATCCCGGACCACTGGGCCGGCGTGCGGACGATCACCTCGATCCTGCGGCCGAAGTGCTGTTCCAGGGCGGCCTCGAGCTTCGCCTCGACCCTGGCCGGCGGGTCGGCGCTGTCGGCCACGAGGTTGCCGCTGGCCAGCAGGGTGCGGGGGTTGGCGAGGCCGGCCGCCTCAGCCAGGGCGCGCAGCTCGGCCATCGGGACCTTGACCCCGCCCACGTTCACACCGCGCAGCAGGCAGATGCGGGCCTCGCTCATCGCTTCTGGCAGCTCGGGCAATAGAAGGTGGACCGGCCCGCCTGGACGACGCGCTTGACGACCCCGGGACATCCTTCGGACCGGCAGGGCTCGCCCTCGCGGCCGTAGACGTCGAAGCGGTGCTGGAAATAGCCCTGGCCGCCCTCGGCGTTGGCGAAGTCGCGCAGGGTCGAACCGCCCGCCGTGATCGCCTCGCCCAGCACCTCGCGCACGGCGATCGCCAGCCGCTCCAGCCGGGGCCCGGACACCTTGCCCGCCGGCGTCAGGGGCGAAATGCGCGCGCGATACAGCGCCTCGCAGACATAGATGTTGCCCAGGCCCGCCACGATCCGCTGATCGAGCAGGCTGACCTTGATGTTCTGGACCTTGCCCCGGAAGGCGGCGGTCAGGTGGGCGGCGGAAAAGCCGTTGCCGAGCGGCTCGGGCCCGATGCCGGCGAACCAGGGGTGGGCCTCGACTTCGTCGCTCGGGATCAGGCCCATGAAGCCGAAGCGGCGGGCGTCGGCGAAACCCACCCGGGTGGTCCGGCCGCCGAGCGTGGCGCACAGGCTGACGTGCTCGTGCTTCCCGCCGATGGGCGCGGCCTCCTCGAACTCGCCGAGCTGGGTCCCGTCGAGGGTGAAGCGGCCGGTCATGCCCAGGTGGGTCACCCAGGTCTCGCCGGTGGAGAGAGGGAACAGCAAATACTTGGCCCGGCGGTCCAGCCGCTCGACCGTGGCCCCCTCAAGCCGCTCGGCGAACCGCTCAGGGAAGGGAAAGCGCAGGTCGGGCCGGTTCTGGCGCACGCGGGAGAGCCGCGCGCCTTCGAGCACGGGTTCCAGCCCACGGCGGACGGTCTCGACCTCGGGAAGCTCGGGCATGGGCGAGGGGTAGAACCGTTCCAGGACTTCGTCACCCCCGGCCTTGTGCCGGGGGTCCATGTTCAAGACCGTCTGAGAGCTACCTGAGACAGCTGAGGTGATGGATCGCCGGGACAAGCCCGGCGATGACGGTTTGGGATGGCTGGAGACGTTGACAGCCGGCGCGCTCGCCCTTATAGACCCCGCTCCGCCGCGAGCCCGCCTCGCGGCGCTCGTCTTTTCGCGCTTAGCTCAATCGGAACACGACCATGAAGGTCCGCAGCTCGCTCAAGTCGCTCAAGGGTCGTCACCGCGACTGCAAGATCGTGCGCCGCAAGGGCGTCGTCTATGTGATCAACAAGACCGACCCGCGCTTCAAGGCCAAGCAGGGCTAAGGCCCGCGCCACCGCGCAACCCACAGAGATTTCCACAGGCCTCGGGCGATTGTCCGGGGCCTGTTTCATTTTGACCTGTTGAGCCGTCGCCCCGCCCGGGGCTAGGTGGCCGCTGACCCTTTCGACCGGAGCCTGCCCGTGGCCGACGACGCCTCCTTCGCCAATCCCGACGTCCTGACCGCCGCGGCGCAGGGCCGCCTGCGCACCATCATCGAGCGCATCGAGCGCCTCGAAGAGGACAAGGCCGCCATCGCCACCGACATCAAGGAGGTCTTCGCCGAGGCCAAGGGCGAGGGCTACGACGTCAAGGTGCTGCGCAAGGTCGTGCGCATCCGCAAGCAGGACAAGGCCAAGCGCCTGGAGGAGGAGGCGATCCTCGACCTCTATCTGTCCGCGATCGGAGAGATCTGAGGCTGACGCGTCCATTCCCTTCTCCCATTGGGAGAAGGTGGCCCGAAGGGCCGGATGAGGGTCGGACGGTTCCGAACCTGGCGCGATGCGACCCTCACCCTCCGCGCAGACGCGTCGCGCTTCGCGCTCCTCGGCGCGGAGCCTCCCTCTCCCAGTGGGAGAGGGATATGCGGAGCCGGACTGGACGGGACGTCGTCAGGTTCTAGTCTGGAGCTGTTCCTGAAAGATCGGTCGCAGTCCTGAGATCCAAGCCGCCAGCCAATCCCTACCAGGCCGCCCGCGAGGCGGCGAAGCGGCGCGCCCTGAAGGCGCTGAAGCGGGCGAAGCGCACGGCCGAGCGCGCGGGCGTGGCCCTGTCGGAGTGGGAGGAGGAGTTCCTCGGCTCGGTCACCGAGCGGGTGGACACCTATGGCCGGGCCTTCGGCGATCCCGAAAAGGGCGCGATGGGCGCGCCGCTCTCAGCCATGCAGGGCCGCAAGCTGAAAGAGATCGAGGCCAAGGCCAAGGGCGAGACACCCAGGGCCCGCTTCGGCCGCAAGCCGCGTCCGGAATGAGGCGGCGTGGATTCCTCGCCGCGCTCGCGGCCATCGGCCTGGTCCCCGCCGCGGCCTGCGCGCGGCAGGCGCCGCGGCGCGAGGTGCTGGCCTTCCACTACGGCTGGTTCGGGCGCGAGC
This sequence comes from Brevundimonas sp., assembly GCF_024711105.1. GTDB lineage: Bacteria > Pseudomonadota > Alphaproteobacteria > Caulobacterales > Caulobacteraceae > Brevundimonas. Next base: position 12,368 of record NZ_JANJTL010000003.1, read on the forward strand.
GGGGCTGGGGCGTCTCGGCCGACGGCGGCCGCAACCATCCGAACGTGCCCGAAGAGGGCCTCTACGACAGTCTGGACCCGGCCCTGATCGCCCGCCAGTTCGAGCAGGCGCAAGCCGCCGGCGTGACCGGCTTCATCACCAGCTGGGCTGCGCGCAGCGACGACATCACCGACCAGGTCCTGGACGCGCTGGTCGCGGCGGCGCCCGAGGGCTTTTCCGTCTGCGCCTATCTGGAGCAGTCCGGCGGGAGCGCCGAGGCCCTGGCCGAGCGGCTGATCGGCCTGCACGAGCGGCACGCGGCCTCGCCGCGCTGGCTGAGGCACGAAGGGCGGCCGGTGCTGTTCGTCTTCGACCGGGTGCTGCAGGAGATCGGCCTGGACGGCTGGCGAAGGGGCCTTGCGGCCTATCGGGCGGCGCGGCCGGACGGCTTCTTCGTGGTCGGCCCGGCCAACACCACCGAGGAGATCGAGGCGCGGCGCGGGGCCTTCGAGGCCCTGCACATCTATTCCCTGACCTTCGTGACCGACGGCTGGCCCTGGGCGGCGTTTTCGCTGCTCGCCCGGCGGTGGATGCAGCGCTGGGTGCGCGCGCAGGGAGGGCTGGCGGTGCGAACGGCGACGGTCCTGCCGGGTTTCGACGACAGCCGCCTGGACGACCGCACCGGCGACCGGCCAATCACGGGGCGGCGCCAGGGCCGGACCTATCGCGCCCTGTGGGAGGCGGCGCTGGCCGCGCGTCCCGACTGGGTCCTGATCGTCAGCTGGAACGAGTGGTTCGAGGCCTCGGAGATCGAGCCGTCGGCCGAGAACGGCCGGCGCGAGCTGGAGACGACGCGCGAAATGAGCGGGCGGCTGCGCGCCTGACTAGTCCCGCTGGGCCTCGTCGTAGAGGCGAAGAAGCTCTTCTCTGCGCTCGTCGCTGGAAATGTGGACGATCAGCGTCGTGTTCAGAGCAACTGCCGGGTGGTGGGCGCAGTGACCGGCGAACCAGAACGCCTCCGCCAGTGCTTCCTGCTCGTGCCATGTGGTCATGACGAGGTTCTCGTAATCGGCGAGGTCAGCGAAGTCACGGGCGTGCAGACAGGCCCAGTCCACGCTGTCGTCCCAGGAGGCGCATTCCACGCCCCAGGCCATCATGTAGAGGCAGCCGGTGGAGACGAGCCAGCGGCTGACGGCGGCCCGCCAATCCTGATCGACAGCCTGCTCCGCCACTACGATCGCCTTGAACGGCTCGTTCGGACCTACGGCGGGCACTTCGCCGCCGGCCGGCAAGTGGAGATAGCTGACCTTCATCGGATCAGCCTACCGGCCAGACAGCACCGGGAGGAAGACGCTAGCTCGCTTCCTTCAGGACCTCTTCCAGACCCTGTTCGCGCACCTTCCGGTAGAGGGTGGAGCGGCCGATGCCGAGGCGGCGGGCCACCTCGCTCATGTGGCCGGCGTAGACCTCGATGGCGTGCTGGATCAGGTCGCGCTCGATGGCCTCCAGCGTGCGCAGGTGGCCGCGCTCGTCGAGGATCTTGACCGGCGCCTCGGGAAGCGGCGGCAGGTCGTCGGGGTGCAGGATCGCGGACTCCGACGCGTTCGCCGGCGCCTCTTCGGGCGCGGGCGGGTTCACGCCCGAGATCGACGGGAAGTCGTGCGGCTGGAGATAGGCCCCGTCGGCGAGCACGATGGCGCGATAGACGGCGTTTTCCAGCTGGCGGACGTTGCCGGGCCAGTCGAAGGCCTGGAGCAGGCGCAGGGTCTCAGGGCTGGCGCCGGCGACGCGGCGGCCTTCCTCGACGTTGAAGCGGCGCACGAAATGCTCGACCAAGGCCGGGATGTCCTCGCGGCGTTCACGAAGGGCCGGCGCCTCGATCGGGAAGACGTTCAGCCGGTAGAACAGGTCCTCGCGGAAGGCGCCGCTGTCGACCTGCTGGCCGAGGTCGCGGTTGGTGGCCGACAGGATGCGCACGTCGACCTTGACCGGGCGCTTGGAGCCGACCGGGTCGATCTCGCCTTCCTGCAGCGCGCGCAGCAGCTTGACCTGCATGTCCGGCGGCAGCTCGCCGACCTCGTCGAGGAACAGGGTGCCGCCGTCGGCCTCCTTGAACTTGCCCAGGTGCTTGTCGGTCGCCCCGGTGAAGCTGCCCTTCTCATGACCGAACAGGATGGATTCCACCAGATTGGCCGGCAGGGCGCCGCAGTTGACCGCCACGAAGGGCTTGCCGGCGCGGCTAGAGGCGCCATGGACGGCGCGGGCGATGACTTCCTTGCCGACGCCGCTTTCGCCCAGAATCAGCACGGGGATGTTCGATTGCGCGGCGCGCTGGCCCAGCCGCTTGACCAGCTGCATGGCCGGCGAGCTTCCGACAAGGTCGTCGAAGCTCAGGCGGCCGCCCTGATGCTTCTTCAGGCGAGAAACCTCGGCGGTCAGGTCGCCCATCTGAAGGGCGTTGCGGATCGAGATCAGGATGCGCTCGGGCGAGGCCGGCTTGACGAAGAAGTCCTGGGCGCCTGCACGCATCGCCTGGACCACGGTCTCGATGCCGCCGGTGGCGGTCAGGACCACGACCGGACAGGCGACGCCGGATAGGCGCGCCTCCTTGAGGGTCTCGAGTCCCGTCATGCCGGGCATGACCATGTCGAGCAGGACCACATCGATCCCGCCGCGCGCCAGGCGGTCGAGCGCCTGGGGGCCGGATTCGGCGCCTTCGAAGGCGAAGCCCTCGCGCTCGAGGACCGCCTGGATCAGCCGCCTCTGGGTCGGATCGTCGTCGACGACCAGGACCGTCTTGGCCATTGGAGCTACCCCATCATCTCGGCCATCGCCTCACCGGACGTGGCTCGTTGTGGGACAGTTTCTAGCCGCCGGGCGTGAAGATCGGGTTTACCGCAAAGCCAACGTGGCTAACGGTTTCTTGACGTCAGTTGAGCGTCCCGGCGGGCTTCGGGGAGAGGGCCGTGGGCAGCGGCGCGCAGGGGACGCCGTCGGCCTCGAGCGCCCGGACCTCCGCGGGGGTGGCCTCGCCGTAGATGGCGCGGCGCTCGCTTACGCCCTCGTGGATGGCGCGGGCCTCGCGGGCGAAGGCGTCACCGACGTAGTCGAAGTTCTCGGCGATGTGGGCGCGGACCTTGCCGGCCGCCTGCATCATCATCGACTGGAGCTGGGCGGCCTCGGGCGCCTCGCGCGAGGCGCGGACGGCCGGCGCCATGATCTGCTTCTTCTCCTGGCGCGAGGCGCAGAAGG
>NZ_JANJTL010000011.1 GCF_024711105.1 Brevundimonas sp.
GACCTCGTCCTTCACGCCCTGGTCCTGGCCCCAGGCGCCCATGACGAAGGCGTCGTTGACCGAGACGCACGCGATCTTGTCGACGCCCTTGGCCTGGAGGTCGGCGGCCTTCTCCTTGAAGCCCGGCAGGTGCTTGGCCGAGCAGGTCGGGGTGAAGGCGCCGGGCACGGCGAACAGGGCCACGGTCGTGCCGGCGAAGAAGTCGTCGGTCTTGACCTGCTGGGGACCGTCCTCGGTCATGGTCATCAGGGTGGCGGAGGGGATGCGGTCGCCGACTTGAACGGTCATGGGAGGATCTCGATCAGTTGCCCGACCGCCACGCGCGGCCGCAGGTGAGATAGGCGCGCGCCGTCCGCGCGCCAAGGCGCCTTGAAGCGGTCGCCGTCCGCAACCATCATCGAAGGGTGACCGAGACCTCCAGCCTTGTCGGACGCCTCCTGCTCGCCATGCCGGGCATCGGCGATCCTCGCTTCGAGCAGGCCGTCATCCTCGTCTGCGCCCATGACACCGACCACGCCATGGGCATCCGCCTGAACGAGGCGGCCGAGGACCTGCCGCTCGGCCTGCTGTTCGAGCGGCTCGGCGTCGAGGGACGGCCGGTTGATCCGGCGCAGGCCGTTCTGGCGGGCGGGCCGGTCGAGCAGGAACGCGGCTTCGTGCTGCACACCGACGACCATTTCGACCGAAACGCGTCGCTGGCCGTCGGCGGCGGGCTGGCGATCACCGCCACGCGTGAGGTGCTGAAGGCCATGACCGACCCGATGACCGCGCCGCGCCGTTCGGTGCTGGCGCTGGGCTACGCCGGCTGGGGCGAAGGCCAGCTGGAGGACGAGCTGCGCGAGAACGTCTGGCTGACGGCCGAGGCCCACGACGACATCCTGTTCGACCAGGATCACGACACCAAGTGGGTGCGGGCGCTGGCGCGGATCGGCGTGGACGCCGCGCACCTGTCCGGTCAGATGGGCCGGGCCTGAGGCCTAGCGGCTGCGCGCCTTGATCGGCGCATAGCCGTCCGCGAGGCTCTCGTTGAGATAGACCTCGGCCTCCTGCGCGGCGAGCGCGGGCGCATAGCCGAAGCCCTGACCGTAGTGGCAGCCGACGGCGAGCAACTGGCTGGCCAGTCCGGCGTTCTCGACGCCTTCGGCCACCACCTCAAGCGACAGGTCGCGGCCCAGGTTCACGACAGAGCGGACGATCTTCGCCGAGCCCTCGTCCTGGGTCATGGTCAGCACGAAGTAGCGGTCGATCTTGAGCGTGTCGAAGGGCAGGCGGGCCAGGTAGCTCAGCGACGAAAAACCCGTCCCGAAGTCGTCGAGCGCGAGCGAAGCGCCGGCCTCCCGCAGTTTCTGCAGGGTCACCGCCGCGCGATTGGTGTCGCGCATGATGTCGCTTTCGGTGACTTCCAGCTTCAGCGCGCCGGGGCGCAGGCCAGTCTCGCGGATGATCCGGGCCACGTCCTCGACCAGGCCGTGACGCTCGATCTCGCCGGACGACAGGTTCACGCTGACGAACAGCTTGCCCGAGGTCGGGTGTCGGTCGAGCCACTCGGCCAGCTGACGCGCGGAGGTGCGCATCATCATCAGGCCAAGTTCGTTCATCAGGCCCATCTCGGCCGCGAGCGTCAGGAACTCGTCGGGTGGCACCAGGCCCCGCTTGGGATGCCGCCAGCGGGCCAGGGCCTCGAAACCGGCGACCGCGCCGTTCGCGAGGTTCACGATCGGTTGATAGAAGGGCTCGATCTCGCCGCGCACGAAGGCGTTGCGCAGGTCGGATTCCAGCGCCAGGCGGGACAGGCTGTCGCTTTCCAGCGCGCGGCCGTAGGCGGCGGCGCCGCCGCGTCCGGCGGCCTTGGCCTGTTCAACAGCCAGTTCGGCGCGGCGAAGCAACTCCATGGCGTCCGGCGCATCCGGCCCGCCCTCGGCGCGCACGGCGCCGATGGACAGGGTCGGATAGATGTCGAAGCCCGCGACCCGGAGCGGCTGCTCCAAGGCCCCGCGCAGCCGGTCGGAGGGGCGCACAGGGCCCGATTTCACCAGGATCGCGAATTCGTCCTCGCCGACCCGCGCCGGCAGACAGTCCGGCGAGAAGGCCGACTTCATCCGCGCCCCGAGCGCGGCCAGCACCATGTCGGCCCGTTCGTGACCCAGCGCCTCGTTGAGTCGGCGCAACCGGTCGAGGTCAGCCACAACCAGCTCATAGTCGCCCGGCTGGATCAGCGCCTCGGCGACGCGGACGAGGAACGCCTTGCGCTCGAGCAGGCCCGTCAGGGTGTCGGAGCCGGCGCCGCCGAAGCGGGATTCGACGGCCGCCACGCCGGACGCGCGAAGCCCGTCCTCCAGCCAGACGCCACGCCACAGACAGCTTTCGGCGCCGCGCATCCTAAGGCGAAGGGCGATCTCCGTCCCCTCCGCCTGGGGCTTGAGGATCTGTTCGGCGATGGCGCGATCCTGGGGCAGGGCCAGGGCGGTGAAGGCCGCGCCGGTGCATTCCGGCGCCAGCGGACCCAGTCCCAGCGTGCGGGTCGCGCCGGTGAATCGCATGAGGTTGTCGGAGGGACACCAGGTCCACAGGGCGACGCCCGCCGCCGCCAGGGCTTCCAGCGACGTCGTCGAATCCCAGGCGAGACTTCTGGACCTGTCGGTCAAGCCGCACACCTTGCCCCGGAGGCTACTCCTCCCGTCCGGGCCCCTCACGGACGAGGCCGAACAGGAGATGGTCTCGCCACTCGCCGTTAATTTTCAAATAAGCCCGGGCGCGGCCTTCCAATTCAAAGCCGCAGCGCTGCAGCACGCCGCGCGATCCGGCGTTGGACGGCAGGCAGGCCGCCTCCACCCGATGCAGGTTCAGCCGGTCGAAGGCGAAACGGGTGACGGCCCCCACCGCCGCCGAGGCATGGCCCTGACGCACATAGGGCTGGCCGATCCAGTAACCGAGCGTGCCGGTGTCCGCGACGCCGCGCCGAATGTTCGACAGGGTCACCCCACCGACCAGCACGTCATCCTCGTCGCGAAAGACGAAGAAGGGATAGGCCGTGCCCAGGTCCATTTCACGCGCATAGATGGCGAGGCGGCGCTTGTAGGCCTGACGCGTGAGATCGTCCTCCGGCCAGGCCGGCTCCCACGGCTGAAGAAAATGGCGAGATCGGTCGCGAAGCTGGGACCAGGCGGGATAGTCGCCCTGGCGCGGAGGCCTGAGCGTCACCCCGTCGCCCCTGACGACCAGGGAGGGGTCCGGCGTGATCCAGTCCAGCAGCGCCATGCCTGACGATAACTCAGGCCGCGGCCTTGCCGAACAGGCTTCGTGCGAAGTCCTCGGGCGCGGCGCAGGCGGATTTGGGGCCGACGACCGCCGCGGCGGACCGGCCGAGCTGAAGCAGGCGCCGCGCCACTCGCTTCAGGTCCGCGGTGGCGACCGCCCTGACCTTGGCCGCCGACTCCTCGATCGGGATGGGACGGCCCCAGGTCAGCGCCTGGAAGGCGTGCCGTTCGGCGCGCTGGGCCGGACTTTCCTGGGCCATATAGAGGCCGGCCAGAGCCTGGGCCCGGGCGCGCGACAACTCCGCCTCCGTCACGCCATCGGCCAGCCGCGCGAAGGCCTCGCCCGCCAGCGACGCCATGTCTCCCGCCTTGTCCGGCGCGGTCCCGGCGAAGACGTTGACCAGGCCGAGGTCCGCGAAAGTCTCGAACCCGGCGTCGACCGCATAGGCCAGCCCACGCTGTTCGCGCGCTTCCTGGAACAGCCGTGACGCCATTCCGCCCCCCAGAATCTCCACGAGCAGGGCCAGGGCGGGGGTGTCCGGATCCGCCGACGAAAGCCCGGGCAACTGAAAGACGAGGTTGGCCTGTTCGATCCGGCGAGCGTCGCGCGCCGACCCCCCGACGAAGCTGGCCGGCTCGGGCCTGCCTTCTCCGCCGGACCCAGGCGCGCCGAACCAGCGCTCCGCCAGCCGGAGCAGCTCGCCCTCATCCACCGCGCCGGAGACCGACACGACCATCCGCTCGGGCGCATAGAGGCGGGCGCGCCAGGCCCGCACCGCCTCGCGGTCCGCCCGCGCCAGACTCGCGTTGGACCCGAGGATGGGGCGTCCCAGCGGCTGTCCTGAGAAGGCCTGACCCTGCGCCAGGTCAAAGACGCAGTCGTCGGGCGTGTCGAACGCCTCGGCGATCTCCTGGGCGATGACGTCCTTCTCCCGCTCGATCTCGACCGGATCGAGCGTGGGGCGGAAGATCAGGTCCGACAGGCTGGAGAGCGCCAGCTCCAGGTCCCCCTCGAGGACCCGGGCGTGAAACCCTGTCCGTTCCTGGCCTGTGTCGGCGTTGAGCGAACCGCCGGCGTTCTCGATCCGCTCGATCAGGGCCCGGGCGTCGCGGCCGCCGGCGCCCTTGAAGACCAGATGCTCCAGCAAATGCGACCAGCCAGACCGGGCCTCGTCCTCCCAGCGCGCGCCGCCCTCGACGCTGACCGTGACGGCCAGGGTGCGCAGGCCGGGCATGGGGTCGCAGACGACCTTCAGGCCGCTCGCAAGGACATGCTGCGCGGTCATCGCTTCATCCGGCGGCGGATGAGGGCGACGTAGACGCCGACGAGCGCGGCGGCCAGGCCGAACCAGGTGATGGCGTAGCCCAGATGGTTGTTGCTGAACGCAGCCGGCGGCGCCGACGGCCTCAGCGCCAGCCATTCGGGATTGGTCGAGGTGGTGGCGAAGACGACATAGGGTCCGGCCGGCTCATCCAGTCCCAGCGCCGCCGACATGGCCTGGGGATCGCGGCCATAGAAGTGGATTCCGTGGGGCGCAGGCGTCATCCAACCGGGCGCGGGCGTCTCCCGGAGAACCCCTTCGACGACGAAGGGCGCGCTCGACGCCTCGACCGGGGGCCGGGCCGAGATCTCATCGGCGACGAAGCCACGATCGACCAGGAAGGGAAACTCAAAGCCCGACGGACGGCAGGCCGAGATCAGCCGCACGCCGGCCTGGCCGTCCTCAATGGCGCGCAACTCGACATAGGGCGCACGGGCGATGCCGGGGCACTGCATCCTGACACGCCGGAAATCGGGCTCACCTTCGGCGAAGGCCTGGCTGAGCGGGACCGGCGGCAGGCTTTCGGCCCGGGCGGCCTGATCGATCAGCCGTTCCTTCCAGGAGAGGCGTTGGACCTGCCAGGCGCCAAGCGCGATCAGGACGGCCAGGACGGCGCCGCAGGCGACGGTCAGCACATAGGGAAAGCGGCGTTCAGACATGGCGGCCGCCGGCTCCGTGGTGGAACTGCATCGCCACCAGCACGCCCTTGAACGGCCGCAACAGGCCGAGACAGACGACCACCGTCAGCGGCAGCCAAAGCACGAGATGGATCCAGACGGGCGGCCTGAAGGCGATGGTGACCAGCAGCGCCGCAAACCCCACCAGCGCGCCGGCCACGAGGATGACGAAGACCGCCGGCCCGTCGCCGCTGTCCGCGCGCCTCAGATCAAAGCCACAGACCGCGCACTGTTGGCGGACGCCGAGGAAGCCCTGGAACAGGGGGCCCTGCGCGCAGTTCGGGCAGCGGCCCTTGAGCCCGGCCGCGATGCTTCTCGCGAGTCCCCCGTCAGGAGCCTCAGCCGTGGCTGCCTCCCCCGAAGGCGACGTAGACGAAGGCGAACAGGAACAGCCACACCACGTCGACGAAGTGCCAGTACCAGGCCGCCGCCTCGAACCCGAAGTGCTTCTGCGGGGTGAACTGGCCGGCCAGCAGGCGCAGCAGGCAGACGGTCAGGAACAGGGTCCCGATCAGGACGTGGAAGCCGTGGAAGCCCGTGGCCATGAAGAAGATCGAACCGTACAGGCCCGAGTTGGCCGACTCGTCGCTGAAGAACAGGCCTTCATGCAGGATGTGGTTGTACTCATAGGCCTGCACCGCAGTGAACAGCACGCCCAGGGCGACCGTCAGGATCAGGCCCAGCTTGGCGGCCTTGCGGTCGCCGACCTGCAGGGCGTGGTGGGCCCAGGTCACGGTGGTGCCCGACAGCAGCAGGATCACGGTGTTCAGGAACGGCAGGTGCCAGGCGTCCAGGGTCTCGACGCCCTGCGGCGGCCAATGGGACCAGGCGTTGCGGACCTCCTCGATGGACGACAGCGTCCGGTGCTCGTTCCAGAGCGCCATTTCGAAGAACATCCAGAAGAAGGCCGCGAAGAACATGATCTCCGAGGCGATGAACAGGACCATCCCGTAGCGCAGGCCGATCGACACCACCGGGGTGTGGTCGCCCTGGCGGCTTTCCTTGATGACGTCGCCCCACCAGCCGAACATCGAATAGAGCACGCCGGCGAAGCCCGCGAAGAAGACGTAGGACGTGCCCGACGGCAGGCCGAACAGGCCCTTCATCCAGATCACGGCGCCCATGAACATCACCGTGGCGGCGATCGAGGCGACCAGCGGCCAGGGGCTGGGATTGACCAGGTGGTAGTCGTGGCGAACGGCGTCTTGGGCCATGGTCTCTCTGGGGGTTGGAATCCAGTGGGTCGGCTATAGCGAGGCGGGCGCGGCTTCGCCAGAGGCAGCGAGCGCCTCATCGAAGCCTTCGGCCGGATAGAAGGTGTAGCTGAGCACGATGTCGCGGATTCCGCGGCCTTCGGGCTCGGTCTCGATGGTCTCGTCGATGAAGTACTGGATCGGGAACTCCATCGTCTCGCCGGGCTGGAGCGTCTGGGCCTCGAAGCAGAAGCAGCGCAGCTTCAGGAAGTAGGGCCCGGCGGATTCCGGCACGACGTTGTAGGCGGCGATGCCGGCCACGGGACGATCCGAGGTGTTGGTCACCCGGAAGAAGGCCAGCTTGCTCTCGCCCACCCGCACCGTCTGGCTGACCTGCTCGGCCTCGAAGGTCCAGGGCAGGCCGTTGCGGACATTGGTGTCGAACCGCACGGTGATCTCGCGCTCGAGGATGCGGTCCGGCGCCTGGGTGGCCCGCATCGTCGTGCCGTCGAAACCCGTCACCTGGCAGAACAGCTGATAGAGCGGCACGGCGGCGAAGGCGGCCCCGGTCATGCCGGCCACAACCGCCACGCAGATCAGGGCGACCCTGGTGTTGCGGTTCATCGGCGGCTCACCCCGCGCCCTGGGCGATGTTCGAGGTCAGCCGCAGCACGGTGATGACGAACACCAGCACCACGAACAGCACCAGCGCCCCTGCGATGGCCCAGTTGCGGCGTTTGCGGGCCGCGATTTCTTCCGGCGTCATTCTCAGGCTCCGAGGGTCAGGCCCTGCTCGGCCAGGAGGGCGGCGAACAGGGCGAACAGATAGACGATGGAATAGGCGAACAGGTTGCGCGCGGCCTTGGCCTCGGCGCGGACGTCATAGAGGGCGGCCTCGCGGCCCACGGCCTCGGCCTTGTCGGGCGTGTCGCCGGCGCGGCTCATGAACAGGCGCGCGGCCAGCAGCAGGAACAGCGCGCCGCCGGTCGCCGACACCGCGAGATAGATCAGGCCGCCCAGGCCCACGAAGGCCGGCAGCATC
>NZ_JANJTL010000044.1 GCF_024711105.1 Brevundimonas sp.
CAGTTCACGTCGAGGATCAGAACTCGAAGCGCAGGGTCGCCGAGACGGACCGCGGCGCGCCGATCGAGGCGGTGCGGTTGCCCGATTCCGCCGTCGAGATGTTCGCCAGGTAGTCTTCGTCGAACAGGTTCTGGACGTTGACCTGGAGGAACATGCCCTCGCGGATCGCGTCCATGCTCCAGCGAGCGTCGAGATCGACCACCGTGTAGGACGGGGTGGCCTCGTCGTTCACCAGGTTGGTCCAGCGCTCGTCGACGTACTTGGCCTGGGCGCCCAGGGTCAGATCGCCGAAGTCGTATTCACCGCGGAGCGCCCACTGGAGTTGCGGGACTTCCGGCAGCTCGTTGCCGGCCGTGGCGAAGGTGCCGCCCGAGGTGTTCGGGATGTTCGACTCGATTTCCGTCTGGATCCACGAGGCCGAGGCGAAGACCGAGAAGGCGTCCGTCACCTGGTAGCCGATCTGGCCATCCCAGCCCCAGCGCGAGATCTCGCCCGCGTTGATGCTGTAGGCGATGGTCGACAGGTCGGGCAGGGTCTCGAAGCCGCGAACGATGAAGTTCTCGAAGTCGGTCCGGAAGATCGAGGTCGCCACGATCAGGTCACCGCCGGCGTAGCGGTAGCCGAGGTCGTAGTTGCGGCTGCGCTCCGGATCCGGATTGGCCGGGACGCGGTCATAGAGGTCGTCCGTCCGCGGGGCCGACAGGTTCTCGGCGTAGCTGAAGAAGGTCGTGTGGCCGGGAGCGAACTCCCAGGACGCGCCGATGTTCGGCAGGATCGCGTCATACTCGCGGGTGAAGCTGACCGGAGCGCCGGCGGTGGCCGAGGCGCCGGCGCTGACCAGCGGCGGAACTGGACGCTGACGGGAGCACCAGGCGTTGAAGGTGTCCGTCTGCCAGCAGTAGTTGTTCAGCTCGCGCTCGAAGAAGGGCGCGCGCACGCCGATGTTCAGGCGAACGGTGTCGTCCATGAAGCTGCCGCTGTACTCGACGGCGAACTGGTTGAGCAGGGCGATCGACTGGCGGTTGCGCTCCTGGAAGTAGTCGCCGTCGCGGGTCAGCACGACGCGGCCATAGCCGTCCTTTCCGCCGAACACGTTCTCCGGATCGCCGTTGGTGTCGAGGTAGCCGAACTCCGAGGTCTGGCGGTGGTTACCACGGTCCCAGGTATAGGCGAAGCGGACCCGGTGATCGTCGGTGATGTCCCAGATCAGCGAGCTGTTGACGCTGTAGCGGCGGGTGTTGGTGTTGGACGGCGAGTACAGCTTGATCCGGTCGAGGATGTCGCCGTCGCCGTTCAGGTCCACGCCGGTCGCCGTCGGCATCAGCGGGTTGAAGAAGGTGCCCTGCAGGCGCTGGTCGGTTTCCTCGACGTTGGTGATGCCGCCGCCGTTGGCCAGGACGTACTGGAACGTCGGGTCGATCGTCAGCGTCAGGCTGTCCGACAGGGTGAAGCGCGACTGACCCCGGATGTTACCAGTGTTAGAAGGGTTGATCGCGTAGTTGTAATAGAACTGGCAGCCCGGGTTGGCGGCGTTGTTGCCCTGGTCCTGACGGGTGCCGCCGACCGGCGCCAGCAGGGTGCAGGTGTCGGTGTTCGGCGTCGGGCTGATCGTGCCCGGGACGAACGGGGCGCTGTCGCCGTTGAAGGCGTCGACGCTGGCGTTCGTGTAGAAGTGGTTGCGGTTCTCGTTGTAGTGGAACGCCACCGACAGGAAGTCGCCGTTGTCACCCAGCGGCTGCCAGATGCGGGCGTTGTACTGATCCTTGATCAGCTCGCCCGGACCGCGGAACTGGTCGTATTCGGTGTGCGAATAGGCCGCCCACATGCGGGTGCCCCACGGGCCCAACTCGCCGGTTTCGCCGAGCAGGAAGATGCGGCGGTAGTTGAACGAACCGATCGACGGCTGGATGGCGATCATCGGGTCGACGCCCGGACGGCGGGTGACCATGTTGATCGTGCCGCCGGTGGCCGAAGCGGTCGGGCTGTCGACGTCGGTGGTGCCCTGGTTGACCGACACGCGGTCGAACAGTTCGGGATCGACCTGCTGGTTCGAATAGATCTGATAGTTGCCGGTGTCGTTCAGCTGGATGCCGTCGAGGTTCAGCGAGATGCGCTGGGCGTCGAAGCCGCGGATGGTGATGTCACCGCCCGATCCGCCGTAGGCGTCCTGGTTGTTGAAGGTCACGCCCGGCAGGATGTTCAGCGACTGCAGGACGGTCTGACCCGGCTGCTGGGTCTCGAGGTATTCCTGGGTCAGGGTCGAGCGCGCGCGGGTGACGGTCTCGGCGACCGCCAGGCCGTCGACGTTGGCCGGGCCGCGGGCGCCGGTGACGACCACTTCGCCGACCGTGGTGGTGTTTTCTTCGAAGGTTTCCGAGCCGGTCGACTGGGCCGACGCGGCGGTGGCCGCCAGGACGCCGCCCACCAGGGCGGTCGTGGCCCAGAAGGCGCGCTTGAGGTTGTTCATGGATAGATCCCCGAGTTCGGCCATAAGCGGCCACGAGGCGGACCGAAGACGGCCGCCGATGCACAGGGCGTTTAGCGCCCCCCGATCGAAATGTTGGCGACAAGTATGTGACAGGCGTGTGACAGTCGCCCGCCGTGGCGGCGGAACCACACCGAGCCGCGCACCCCGTGATTTTCTTGCCGCGCTGGCCTATAGCGGCCCTTCCGCAGCGAGGAGGCGCGCCGCGTGAGGCCAGCGAGCGTCGATATTTCAGTGGATAAGCGTGGGGACGCCTGGCGCGTGGCGCTCGTCCTGACGCTGGCGCTCACCCTGGCCCGGCTCGTCGCCCTGTTCCTGACCCCGCTGGAGCTCTACCCGGACGAGGCGCAATACTGGCTTTGGTCGCGGGATCTGGCGTTCGGCTATTATTCCAAGCCGCCGATGCTGGCCTGGCTGATCGGGCTCACGACCGCCATCGGCGGCGACGGCGAGGCCTGGGTGCGGCTGTCCTCCCCCCTCCTGCACGCCGGCACGGGCCTGATCCTGTTCGAGGTCGGGCGAAGGTTGCACGGGCCCCGGGTCGGCCTGTGGTCCGCCGTCTTCTATGCGCTGATGCCCGGCGTGCAGCTCTCGGCGGGCGTGGCCTCGACCGACGCGCCTCTGCTGTTCTTCGCCGCGCTCGGCCTGCTGGCCTATGTGGCGTTTCTCGCCGGCCCCTCGATGCGCCTGGCCGCCGCCTGCGGCCTTGCCGTGGGCGCCGCCTTCCTCAGCAAGTACGCCGCCCTCTACATCCTGCTGGGGGTCGGGCTTCACCTGATCTGGTCGCCCCAGGCCCGGACGTGCTGGACCTGGGGCCGGGCCCTCGGCGCCGTAGCGGGTCTGGCGCTCGTGGCGGCGCCCAATCTGGTGTGGAACGCGCTGAACGACTTCTCCACGGTCAGTCACACCGCGGACAACGCCAATTGGCGCTGGGACGACCTGTTCCATCCGGTCGAGATGATCGAGTTCCTGGCCTCGCAGCTGATGGTGCTGGGGCCCGTACCCTTCGTCCTGCTGATCCTGGGCGCGTTCGCTGCCCTGCGCGCGCGGGCAAGCACGCCGGAGGCGGATCGCCTGCTGCTGAGCCTGGCGGTTCCTCCGGTCCTGCTGGTCACGGTGCAGGCGCTGCTGTCGCGGGCCAACGCGAACTGGGCGGTCATCGCCTATGCGCCGGCCGTTGTTCTGGTCGCGGCCTGGCTGTTGCGCGACCACAGGCCGCGTCTCCTCTGGGGCGCGATCGCCTTCCAGGCGCTGGTCGCCGTCATGGTGCTGGTGCTGGCGATCTGGCCGCCGCTGGCCGACCGTATCGGGCTGGGCGGCGCCTTTAAGCGCGTGCGCGGCTGGGAGACGAGCGCCCACCGCATCCTCGACGCGGCCGAGGCTCAGGGCCCGCGCACCGTGGTCGCCGCGGACGACCGCTTCCTGTTCAACAGCCTGGCCTACTACGGCCGCGACCGCCTCGCCGGCGACGATGCGCCGATCCTGAGGATGTGGGTCCGCGAGGCCTCGGCGAACAACCAGGCCGAAGCGACCTCTCCGCTCACGCCCGAGCTCGGCGACCGGGTGCTGCTGGCGTCCACGGAGGTCCGGTTCCGGCATGAGTTCGTCGCCGACTTTGCGAGTTTCTCGGGCTGGCGAGACGTGTCGGTCCGCCTCGATCCCAGCCGCACCCGCGACGTGGCCGTCGGCCTGGGCCGGGGGTTCGCCCCCCGCCCGCGGGATCCCGTCACCGGCCTGCCCACACCGCCCTGAGCCGCTCCGCCCGCCGGCAGCCCACGCTGTAGGCCTGGTAGCGGGCGGGATTCCGCCGCGCGAAGTCCTGATGATAGGCCTCGGCCGGCCAGAAACGCCGGGCCGCGCGCACCGGAGTGACGAAGCGATCCGCGCCGATGACGCGCACCGCCGCCCGCCGCGAGGCCTCCGCGATCGGCCTCTGGCTCTCGGTGGCGTAGACGGCTGAGACATAGGACGGGCCCTGATCGCAGAACTGTCCGTCCGCGTCGGTCACGTCGATCATCCGCCAGAAGCGGTCCACCAGCTGGCGGTAGGTCACCCGCCCGCTGTCGTAGGTGACCCGCACCGCCTCGACGTGACCGGTGCCGCCGCGCACCACCTGGGCGTAGGACGGGTCGCTGACATGGCCGCCGGTGAAGCCGGACTCGGCCTCGATGACTCCGTCGATCTGCTCGAAGTTGCGCTCGATGCTCCAGAAGCAGCCGCCGGCGAACACGGCGGTGCGCTCTTCGCCGCGAAGGGGCTGGCGCGGCCGCTCGCTCTGGGCGCGGGTGTCCGAGCAGGCGGCCAGCGCCACGAGGACGGCGACGACGGCGGCGGGAAGTCTCATGGGAACCTCGCGGGGGACCCCGAAGCTACGTCCGGCGGACACGCGCGGACGCGTCGCATCCTACACCCGCTTGCCATGCGGGAACGCCCGCATTAGGAAGCGCGCTCGCTCTGACCGGGCCCGCCCGGTACGCCGGAGAGGTGGCAGAGTGGTTGAATGTACCGCACTCGAAATGCGGCGTGCTCGCAAGGGCACCGTGGGTTCGAATCCCACCCTCTCCGCCATCCCCTGACATGAGTCCCAGACGCACTGGACCGCCTCTGGGCGGCAGGGGAGGCGGGACGCGGTGCGGCCGTTGCGGAATCGGCGATGCGACCTCAGAGCTCGGCGAGCGCCGCTTCGAGCTGTTGGCCGACCGCGCGGGCGTGCTCCAGCAATGCCGGGTTATCCACCGCCGCCATGGACGCGGCAGGATTCACCACCGCGACCTCGACGCTCTGGTCTGTCTGCTGGACGATGACGTTGCAGGGCAGCACGACGCCGATGTGGGGCTCCATCTCCAGCGCCTGGTGGGCCATGGTCGGGTTGCAGGCGCCCAGGATGCGATAGGGGCGGAAGTCCTGGCCGATCTTGGCCTTGAGCGTGCCGGTGACGTCGATCTCGGTCAGGACGCCGAAGCCGTGGCGGGCCAGGGCCTCGCGGGTGCGCTCGATCACCTCCTCAAAGGCGCCGGGCACGCGGCGCGCATGGAAATAGGTCATGGCTTGTCTCCTGAAGGCTTGCCGAAGATCTCGCACAGCAGCCCGATCACCCGGGCCGCGGCCGGGTCGGCGATGCTGTAGTAGACGGTCTGGGCCTCACGCCGGGGCGTGATGACGCCCTCCTCGCGCAGGCGCGCCAGATGCTGGGAGCAGGCCGACTGCGACAGGCCGGCGAAGGCGGCCAGCTCGCTGACCGCGGACTCTCCGTCGCTGAGCCGGCACATGAGCATCAGCCGCTGCTCGTTGGCGAACAGCCGCATCAGCCGCGCGGCCGGGGCGGCCTGGGCCTCCAGCCGGGCGAGCGCCTCCGGCGTGGCGGCGGCGGGCAGTCGGGCCTGGGTCATGCGGCGGTCTCCTCGGCGGCGGTGTCGCCCCCCTTCAACGCCACATAGATCGCCGGGATCACCAGCACCGTCAGCAGCGTCGAGGACATCAGCCCGAACAGCAGCGAAATCGCCAGTCCCTGGAAGATGGGATCGAACAGGATCACCGCCGCCCCGATCATGGCCGCCAGCGCGGTCAGCAGGATCGGCTTGAAGCGGATCGCGCCGGCCTCAAGCAGCACGTCCTTCAAAGGCCGCCCGGTCTTGCGGGCGTGCTCGATGAAGTCGACCAGGAGGATCGAGTTCCGCACGATGATGCCAGCGAGCGCGATGAAGCCGATCATGGAGGTGGCGGTGAAGGGCGCGCCGAACAGCATGTGGCCGATCACGATGCCGATCAGGGTGAGTGGGATGGGCGTCAGGATCACCAGCGGGAGGCGGAAGTCCCGGAACTGGGCGACCACCAGGATGTAGATGCCGACCAGCGCCACGCCGAAGGCCGCGCCCATGTCGCGGAAGGTCACCCAGGTGATCTCCCATTCGCCGTCCCACAGGACGGTCGGCCGGCTTTCGTCGTCGGGCTGGCCGTTGAGGCGGACCTCGGGCTCGGGCAGGTCGCTCCAGTCCTCGGCCCGGATCGCGCCGTCCACCGCCAGAATGCCGTAGATCGGCGCCTCGTAGCGGCCGGCAAGCTCGGCCATGACCATCTCGGCGTCGCGACCATCCCGACGATAGACCGGATAGCTGGCCAGTTCGCTGCGGGCCTCGACCACCTCGCCCAGCTCGACCAGCCGGGGGGCGCCGTCGAGGGTGGTCACCGCCACGGGCAGGGTGGCCAGGTGCTCGCTCCAGGTGCGTTCGGACTGGGGCAGGCGCACGGCGATCTCCACCGGCGTGCGTCCCTCGTCGCGCGCGGCGTAGCCCAGGGTCGAGCCGCCCATCAGGGCCGCGACCGTGTCGTGCACCTGACGCTCCTGCAGTCCGAACCGCTCGATCCGCTCGCGCAAGGGCGACAGCCGCAAGGTCGGCCGGCGCTCGCCGAAGCTGTTGTCGACGTCGACGATCGACGGCTCGGCGCGGAAGATCGCCTCGAGGCGACGGGCGACAGCGCGGCGCGTCTCGGCGTCGGGCCCATAGACCTCGGCCAGCAGGGTGGCCAGCACGGGCGGTCCGGGCGGGGCCTCGACGACCTTGAGCGAGGCGCCGTCCGGCAAGGCCAGCTCGGCCAGCCGCTCGCGCAGGTCGATGGCGATGGCGTGGCTGGCGCGGTCGCGCTCGCCCTTGTGGCTAAGCATCACCGCCAGGTCGCCCTGCTCGGGCCGCTCGCGCAGGAAGTAGTGCCTGACGAGGCCGTTGAAGTTGAAGGGGGCTGCGGTCCCGGCATAGCTCTGGATGGCCACGACCTCGGGAACCGACTGCGTCAGGGCCGCGGCCGCCGCCAGGGTGCGTTCGGTGACTTCCAGGCTCGTGCCCTCGGGCATGTCGAGCACGACCTGGAGTTCGGATTTGTTGTCAAACGGCAGCAGCTTCACCGGCACGGCGCGCATGCCGAACATCGACATGGCGAGCAGCGTCGCGACCCCAACAGCGCCGAGGAACATCCAGGCGCTGCGGCGCGTGCGGATGACCCTGCTGGCCCAACGCCGATAGAGCCGTCCGATCCAGCCTTCGCTCTCCCCGTGGTCATGGCCGGCGGCCAGGGCGCGGCGCGCCAGCCGGATCATCAGCCAGGGCGCCAGCACGACGGCCACGAAGAAGGAGAAGACCATGGCCGCCGAGGCGTTCACTGGAATCGGCGCCATGTACGGGCCCATCAGGCCGGAGACGAACAGCATCGGCAGCAGCGCCGCCACCACCGTCAGGGTCGCCACGATGGTCGGATTGCCCACCTCGGCCACGGCCTCCACGGCGGCCTCGGCCCGGCTGCGTCCGTCGTTCATGGCCCAGTGCCGGGCGATGTTCTCGATGATGACGATGGCGTCGTCCACGAGGATGCCGATCGAGAAGATCAGGGCGAACAGACTGACCCGGTTGATGGTGTAGCCCATCAGGTGCGAGGCGAAGAGCGTCAGCAGGATGGTGGTCGGGATGACCACGGCGGTCACCGCCGCCTCCCGCCAGCCGATGGCGAAGCCGATCAGGACGACGATCGAGACGGTGGCCAGGCCCAGGTGGAAGAGCAGCTCGTTGGCCTTCTCATTGGCCGTCTCGCCGTAGTCGCGCGCGATCACGACCTCGAGGCCTTCGGGGATCAGCGAACCGCTGAGCTGGTCGAGCCGCGCATGCAGGTCGCGCGACAGAACCACGGCGTTGGCGCCGGGCCGCTTGGCGACGGCGACGCTGACGGCGGGCGTGCGGCTCCACCCCGCTTCGCCGCGCGCATAGTGAGCGACCCGCGCCTGGTCCTCGCGCGGCGCCAGGACGACATCGGCCACGTCGCGCAGATAGACGGGCTGGCCCGTGACCGAAGAGACGGTGAGCAGCGAGGCGTCCTCGGGCGTGCTTAGCCGCTCGCCGATCCTGAGGGCCGTGGCGGAACCCTCCTCGCGCACCACGCCGGCGGGGAAGCTGCGGTTCGCCTGGCTGACAGTCTCGAGCAGGGACGACAGGGGGACGCCACGCAGGCTCATGCGGGCGGGGTCCGGCTCGACGCGGATTTCAGACGGTCGGCCGCCGACGATGAAGGTCTGGCCGACATTGTCGACCTTGGCGATCTCGGCGCGGAGGCGCACGGCGACCTCGTAGAGGGCCTGATCGCTCCAGCGGCCCGCCGCTTCGGGGGACGGCGTGAGGGTCAGGACCAGGGCCGGCACGTCGTCGATCCCCCGGGTGGTGATGATCGGCTCGCTGACGCCCACGGGAATGTCGCCGTAGTTGGCGCGGATGCGTTCGTGCACACGTACGGCGGCGTCGTCCGGGTCCGACCCCACCTCGAAGCGGGCCGTCACCATCACCCGGTCGTCCTCGGCCTGGGTGTAGACGTGCTCCACCCCGTCGATGCTGTTGACGATGGCCTCAAGCGGCTCGGCGACCAGTTCGACAGCGTCCGACGCGTTGAGGCCGGGGGCGGCGACCATCACGTCCACCATGGGCACGCTGATCTGGGGCTCTTCCTCGCGGGGGATGCTGAGCAGCGCCATCAGGCCCACGGCGATGGCCGCCAGCAGCATCAGGGGCGTCAGGGGAGAGTTGAGGGTCGCCTGCGTCAGGCGACCGGACAGGCCCAACCGCATCAGCGCGCCTCCGCCGGCAGGACCACGTCGCCTTCGGCGAGGCCGGAGAGAACCTCGACCCGTCCGTCCGGTAGGTCGGGGCCCAGCTGGACCGGCGCTTCGACCGCCACGCCGCCGGGGCCGACGGTGCGGACGTAGTCGATGCCAAACCGGGTCGCGACGAATCGCCGGGGAATGGCGATGGCCTGCCGCTCCCCGAGAGACAGCCTCACCTCCAGGCGCTGGCCGACGCCGCGCTGGTCCAGCCCGGTGACCGCCACGTCGGCCACGACGCGGCCGGCCGTCGCCGCCGGATAGATCTGGGTGATGACGCCGCCCTCGTTCAGGCCAGCGATCTCGACCGTCTGACCCAGCCCCAGGGCGCGGCCCTGGGCCTCCGGGACCTCCAGACGCACCACGAGCGGTCCGGCGGTGATGGTGGCCACGGACTGGCCGGGGGTCACGACCGAGCCCTCCGGCACGTCGGCGGTGAGGACCTGGCCCGCCGTCGGCGCCAGTATGCGCCCCTGGGTTCCCAGCTCCGCGGTGGCCGCCCGCTGGGCGCGCGCCGCGCGCGCCTGGCCCTCGGCCGCCTCATAGGCGGCGCGCGACTGGTCCAGTCGGGCCTGGGCGTAGATTCCCTGGTCGAACAGGGCCTGAATTCGCGACAGGTCCGCGCGCGCCCGTCCGGCCTCGGCCTCGGCCGCCGCGACGAGCGCCTCCTGGGCCGCGGTCTGCAGGCCGATGCGGTCATCGACGACCACCCCGATCAACTGGCCCTCGCGCACGAGATCGCCCTCGCGGACGTTCAGGCGGACCAGCACGCCGCCGATCCGGGCGCGCGCTTCGCCCAGGTCGCGCGACGCTATGACGGCGGGGACCGCCTTCGTGTCGGGAATGGCCGCGCGCGTGACCGTCAGCCGCTCGCCTTCGGCCACGGCCGGCGCCGGCCCCGCGTCCTCATGACGCCCGCAGCCAGCCAAGGCCACGGTCCCGAAGACCAGTCCCACAGCGACCACGCTGGCGGAGAATGTGCGCACGAGCGGCTCCATCATTAGCTTGCGCTAATATTAGGAGATGCTAAATCTCCTGCAAGCCCCGCCTGAGGGTTGGTCCGTCGCGGTCTCCCCACCTTGATCCAGGTCAAGGCCGCCGGCGCCGGCTGGCCCGAGGCTGAGGGGTGTGGACATGGATGGAGGTTGGCGTGACCAAGCCCGTCGTCGTTGTGCTCGGAGCCGGTCTCGGCGGCGTCATAGCCGCCTATGAAATCCGCCAGGTCCTGGGGGATCGCGCAGAGCTGGTCGTGGTGTCGAAGGGCGACACCTTCCACTTCACCCCCTCCAACCCCTGGGTCGCCGTCAACTGGCGAAAGCGCGACGCGATCGAGGTGTCCCTGCCGCCGGTCATGGCCCGCAAGGGAATCCGGTTCATCGGCCAGGGCGCCCGCAAGGTCGATCCCGCCCATAGCCGGCTGGAGCTCGATGACGGCCAGGTCCTGGCCTACGACTACCTGGTAATCTCGACCGGGCCCGAGCTGGCCTTCGACGAAATCCCGGGACTCGGTCCGGACGGCAACACCCAGTCGGTCTGCCACGTCGGCCACGCCGTCGAGGCCAGCGACGCCTTCGCCGAGTTGGTGGCCAACCCCGGTCCGATCGTCGTCGGGGCGGTCCAGGGCGCGTCCTGCTTCGGGCCGGCCTATGAGTTCGCGATGATCCTGGACACCGAGCTGCGCCGCCGTCGGGTGCGCGATCGGGTCCCCATGACCTTCGTTACCTCCGAGCCCTATGTCGGCCACCTGGGCCTGGACGGCGTCGGCGACACCAAGGGCCTGCTCGAAAGCGAGATGCGCCAGCGGCACATCAAGTGGATCACCAATGCGCGTGTCACCTCGGTCGACCCCGGGCTGATGCACGTCGAGGAGGTCGGCGGCGACGGCCAGGTCAAGGCTACGCACGACCTGCCCTTCAAGTTCTCGATGATGCTGCCGGCCTTCCGGGGCGTCGAGGCGGTGCGCGGCGTCGAGGGTCTGACCAATCCGCGCGGCTTCATCCTGGTGGACAAGCACCAGCGCAACCCGACCTATCCGAACGTCTTCGGCGTCGGGGTCTGCATCGCCATTCCGCCGACGGGCCCGACGCCGGTGCCGGTCGGGGTGCCCAAGACGGGCTTCATGATCGAGAGCATGGTCTCGGCCACGGCCGCCAACCTGGAGCAGCTGATCGCCGGCAAGGCGGCGACTCATGAGGCGACCTGGAACGCCATCTGCCTGGCCGACTTCGGCGACGGCGGCGTGGCCTTCATGGCCCAGCCTCAGATCCCGCCGCGCAACATCAACTGGTCGGCCAGCGGCGGCTGGGTCCACGCCGCCAAGATCGCGTTCGAGAAGTACTTCCTCCACAAGGTCCGGTCGGGCCAGAGCGAGCCGATCTACGAGAAGCTGGCCCTCGACCTGATCGGCGCGCCGAAGCTGCGCCAGACCGTCCACTGACAACCGGAGCCGCCGCCATGAACGTCGACAAGGCCGTGTTCGTCTTCGCCGGGCTGATCGTCCTGACCAGCGTGGCGCTCGCCCGCTGGGTCAATCCCGCCTGGATCCTGCTGGCTGTCTTCGCCGGCCTCAACATGATCCAGGCCGCCTTCACCGGCTTCTGTCCGGCGGCGATGGTGTTCAGGCGACTGGGCTGCAAGCCGGGAACGGCTTTCCCCTCGTAAAGAGATCAGTCTCGTCCGGAGTGACCGGTCAGCGCCGAACGGTTTCGCCGCCGGCGGCGTCCGGGGGCACTTTGGAGCGGCCTGGGCGTTAGCGTGCGGAGGAGACTCCCATGCACCCACGCCAAACTTCGCCCAGTAAGACGACGCACGTTGAAAGCCCGCTTGAGACGGTGGCGGAGGTGCTGCGCCGCGAGGCTGATCCGAACGATCCCATGACCGAAGAGGCGGCGGTGAAGGCCATCGGCCGGGTCTTGGGGATCCAGCCCAAGGCGCCGCGGGACCCGTACAAGAAACCTCTGGGCTGAAGCTCCAGCGTCGCCGTTCAGGAACGGGCGGCCGCTGTTTCGCGCGCGATCACCCGAATCAGGCAGGCGGCCGCCGCCGCGCGCGTGGGTGCTTCTCCCGAGATCGGATGGGGCACGCCGTCACGGCGGGCGGCCTCCCAGCGCCACGTCGAGCCGACCTGGGCGATGGTCCAGAGAAATCCTTGGGACTGCATGACGGCGCGCCTGTGAGTTGGAGTCGCTGAACGTCAGACGCGACCCAATCGTTCCGGAAACGGCGCAGGTTCAATGGGTTGGATCACGCGGGTCGCGGAACCGCGACGCGGGCGCGACCGTTCTAGGGGCCTTCCCAAGTCACAGGCGCGCGATGACCCTCGTCAGCTTTCCCCAGGCCTCGCAGGGCGCTGGACACCGTCTCGATCCCGAAGCCTTCCACCGACGCCTGGCCCGATGGAACCACCGGCGCCTGGACCCGACTACGCCCCACGACGGCTGGGCGGCGGACGCGCGCGCCGATGCGGAGATGACCCTGGTCGAGGGCGCTTGGGTCGAAGCCTTCCGCCAGGAGATCGCGCCGCTGGTCGCCGAGGCGCCGTCCGACGTCGAAGGCTTTATTGCCTGGTTCGAGGCCCTGATAGACACCGGTCCCGGCCAGAATGACCCGCTCTTTCCCTGGCTGGCCGAGGAAGCGTCGCTTGAGGAAATGCGCTGGTTCCTGCTCCAGGAAGTGGCCGGCGAGGCGGGCTTCGAGGACCTGGTCGCTATGGCCCAGGTGAAAATGCCGACGCGGCCCAAGCTCGAGCTGGCCCGCAACTACTGGGACGAGATGGGCCGCGGTAACGAAGGCGGCATGCACGGGCCGATGCTCGATAGGCTGGCGCGTGCGCTGGACCTGCATCCGACCCTGGACGGCACCGTCTGGCCTTCGCTGGCGCTAGGAAATTGCCTGGTCGCCTTCGCGACGACCCGACGTTACGCCTATCACGCCCTGGGCGCGCTGGGCGCCGTCGAGCTTACCGCCCCCTGGCGGGCCGCCCATGTCGCGGCGGGCCTGAAGCGGCTGGGCGTCGGCCCGGAGCGGAAGTACTTCGCCCTGCACGCCACGCTGGACGTCGAGCATTCGAAGGCCTGGAACGCCGAAGTCCTGCGGCCTCTGATGGAGCAAGATCCGAGCCTCGGTCGATCGCTGGCGGAAGGCGCCGTCATGCGGCTGCTGTCCGGGGCCCGGTGCTTCGAAGCCTATCGCGCTGTGCTGTGGTCGAGGGTCCCCAACGTGCGAGCCCCGGGCCTGATCCTGATCGAGCCTTCTAGAGAAACCCCAGCCGCTTGAGCTCGGCGATAGAAGTTCGTGCGTCGCGGTGGTGAATGAAGACGCCGCCTTCGGACTCCCAGAGGTGGCGGTACTTGTCGCGGTCGTCGACCAGGGCGTCGCCGGGGTGGCAGTGCTCACGCTTCAGGGCGGCCGAGGTGGTGATGACCTCCACGCCGGGGAAGTGGCGAGCGGCCCATCTGCGCTTCTGCGGCTCGGCCCATTTCCCGCGCGGCAGGCCCGTGAGGATGACGGGGTCGGTACGCCGCACCGCTTCGTAAAGCTCCATGGCGTCCGGCAGCAGCGGCAGGGTGTCGAAGAAGTCCGGGGCCGAGGCCAGTCTGGCCCAGAAACGGCCGAGGCCAAAGCGGCGCTCGAACCGGTCCGGTGTCATGCCCAGCACGGCTTCGGCCCCCGCGTCGAAGTCGGCCAGCACGCCGTCGCAGTCGAGATAGATGCGGGGCTGGTCGCGGGCGGGTCTGGGCATGTCAGAACGCCGCCGGAACCAGAGTCACCGGCATGGGATCGAGCTCGCGCCAGCCCCGCTCCCGCAGCACGTCGTTGCTCTCCCTGGCCGAGCGTCCGGAGCCGAGCGACCAGGTGATGTGATAGGTCGAGCCGTCGGGCCGGTCGGTCTCGCCGTCGATGGCGACGACGAGGGCCTGGACGCCGCCATGGTCATCGGTCGCGCCGACGATCTCGGCGTTCACGGCGCGTGGGAGGGCCTCGTCGGGGCCGGCGCCGGCGCGGAGCGTCACATGATCGGCCACGACCCTGTCATAGGCAGGCGGGATCAGGGCGAGAAGCGCGTCCCGCTCGCGGCGATCGAGCTTCCAGCCGAGGACGCGCACCCTATTGGCGGTTGTCGCGCTCGTGGCGCTTCTCCTCGGAGCTGGCCTGGCGGTCGCGCTTGCCTTCGGGCGTGTGGCGGGAGTGGATGTCGGGCTCCCCGCCGCCGCCGGAAATCTGCGAGCGCGGGCTGAGATGATCCGGCGCGTCGGCGTCCTTCACGACCGGATCGGCCCGGGGCTCATTGCGGTCCTGGTGGCTGGAGCCGGGGCCGCCCCAGCGGTCGGTTTCGGCGTTCTTGTCGGGCATGGAATCCTCCTTCTGGTCAGGCGAACGAGGGCGGGCCACGCTTCGTTCCGCCCCGTCGGCTTGACACCGGCCCCGGGCCGGGCTCCGAACGTGCGACGGAGGCGGTGACACGTGATCGAACGCAGCGAAACCAGCCGGGCCTCCCCGCCCGAAGAGGTCCGGGGCCTGGGCGGCGGCAATCTCGCGACCCGGCTGGCCGCGGGTATGCTGCGGTGGGGGCATCCGCGCTCGCCGGCGCCGCGCACCGCGGCCTTCATCGCCGTCAGCCTGGCCTGGCTTGTGCTGGGGGTGATCGGCTGGAGCCAGTGGCGCGAGACCCCGCTGGGCGCCGACACGCCGGGCGACTTCATCTATCTGTCCCTGTGGATGCTGACGGCGCAGGGGGACGTGGCGGGCGAGACCCTGCCGCTGACGCTCGATCTGGCGCGGTGGTTCGGGGCGGCCATTCCGCTGCTCGGCGTGCTGTTCCTGGCCGCGCGCCAGATCGGCGACACCCTGGCGCTCAGCCTGATCCAGCTGTGGGGCGCGGGGCATCTGGTCATCGTGGGCGAAGGCCGGGGCGCCGTGGAGGCCGCCGAGGCCGGGCGCGCTGAGGGGGCGGCCGTGGTCCTGATCGACGCCGACATCGGCGAGGCCGAGATCGAGGACCTGAACCAGCAGGGCGTGCTGGTCGTCCGCGACGACCTGCGCGCCTCGGCCCGCAAGGCGGCGCTGGGCCGCGCGCGCCGGGCGGTGGTGGTCAGCACGCGCCCGACGGTGGCTCTGTCCCTGGCCCGTCGGGCCGCCGAGGTGATGGCGCCTTCGGCCGATCTGCACGTCCAGGTCGAGGAACCAGACATCCTTGAGATGATGCGCCAGTCCGCCGCGCGGCACGCGGGCGACGGACCCGCGCCGAGACCCTTCTCCCTGGCGGAGGCGGCCGCCCGGCGGGCGCACGAGGAACTGCGGCTCTGGGATCGGCCCGGCGATGGGCTGCACGTCGCGGTTCTCGGCGCCGGCCCGTTCTCGGAGGGCATGGCGAGGCTGGCGCTTTCGCTGGGATGGCGGGTCGGCCGCGTCCCGCCGCGGGTGACCCTGTGGGACCCGGACGGCGCCCTGCGCGACCGCTGGAGCCGCATGGCCCCGGGCGTGCTCGTAGATCTCTCCGCCGTCTATGACAGCCCGCCGTTCCGCGTCGATTTCTCGACGGCGCCGTCGGTCGGAGCCTTCCTGACGGAGACGGAGGACGCAACCGCCTGGGTCGTCGAGGAGGACGTCGGCCAGGCCTGCGCGGCCGCGCTGATGGCGTCGCGGCTGGAGCGCGGTCCCGTGGTGGTCGTCTCCGGCGAACGTGAACTGGAGCTGATGCTGACGGGCGTGGAGACGGCGGTGCGGGGCTTCGCCGCGGGGCTGGAGGCCGCCATCCTGCCGTTCACCGACCGGCTCGCCCAGCAGTTGCACAAGGCCTACGAAGCGCGGGGCCAGGAGGGCTACATCCTGGTCGGCTCGGGCGACAGCGGCGTCAAATGGTCGATCCTGCCCGAGTCGATGTGGGCGGCGAATCGCGCGGCGGCCGGCCATGTGGCGGTCAAGGTCGCCGACGCAGACGCCGCGGGCGCCGATCCGCGCGAGGACCGGGCGCTGCTCGACCGCATGGCCGAGGTGGAGCATGAGCGCTGGTGCGCCGAGCGCCTGCTGAACGGTTGGCGGCCCGGCCCTGCGCGGGACAACGCCCGCAAGCTGCATCCCGACCTCAAGGGCTGGTCGGCGCTGGACGAGCCCGGCCGCGACAAGGACCGCGACGGGGTGATCGACGCCTTCCGCGTGGCTCGGCCGCGGCCGCGCCCCTAGGCGTTTCCTCCGGTCTCCAGCTGCTCCATGACCTGGTTGATGGCGCGGTAGCAGTCACACGAGGCGCGTTCGAGCTCGGGGCGGTCCACGATCTCGATGGCGCCGCGCTTGCGGCGGATCAGGCCGCGTTCCTCGAGAAGGGCCGAGACCTCGCTGACGGTGGCGCGGCGGACGGCCAGCATGTCGGCGACGCTCTGTTGCGTGAGGTGCAGTGTCGGGCTCTCCACCCGGTCCTGCAGCATCAAGAGCCAGCGGGCGAAGCGCTCCTCAAGCCGGTGCTCGGCGTTGCAGGCCGCGATCTGCTGAACCTGGGCGAAGAGCATTTCCGTATGCCGCGCGATCGCCTCGCGCAGCCGCGGACTTTCGGCCAGCGCTTCGGAGAAGGCCCCCGCCTCGATGCAGCTGGCCAAGCCGTCCGTCTGGGCCACGGCGCGCGTCATTGCCCCTCCGTTCAGGGGGCCGCAGGTGGCGCCGACCAGGCCCTCGGCGCCGATCACCGCGGTCTCGACCGCACGGCGTTCGACGAGGGTCAGAAGCGAGATCGCGCCCCGGGTCGGAAACCAGACCGCCTCGGACGCCGCGCCGGCCTCGTGCACGACCTGGCCGCGCTCGAAGGCGTGCGGCTGAAGGTGCGGCTTGAGCCGGGCCTGGTCCTCCGCGTCGAGCGACGCCAGCCAATGGTTCTGCATCTCCTCGCTCCACAAGCGTTACCGTTCCAGAACGCCACGCTTCGAACCGCGTTCCGTCCGCGTCTCGACAGTCGCCAAGCGCCGGCGGCTTCCGCGCGGCCGCGCAACGCGCTAGGCGACGCAGAGCGAGGGAGAGTCCGATGGACCGTTCGAGAGTGGATGCGGATGCGGCGCTGCGGGAGTTTCCCGACTGGTCGCGGGCCGAGGGACAGCGCGAGGCTATCGCGCGCACGTTTCGGTTCAAGGACTTCAACGCGGCCTTCGGCTTCATGAGCCGCGTGGCGCTTCTGGCCGAGAAGATGGACCACCACCCGGAGTGGTCGAACGTCTACGACCGGGTCGAGGTGCTGCTGACCACCCATGACGCCGGTGGCGTCACCGCCCTGGACGTGAAGATGGCGCGTTTCATGGACGAGACCGCCGACCAGATGGGTGGTCGCTGATGGCCGGCCGGGTCGAAGGCAAGGCGGCGCTGGTCACCGGCGCCGCCCAGGGGCTGGGCGAGGCCATCGCCCGCATGCTGGCCCGCGAGGGCGCGAAGGTCGCCCTGACCGACCTCAACGCCGACAAGGCGGCGGCGGTGGCCGAGGACATCAACCGCGAACGGCCGGGCGCCGCCTTCGCCTATGCGCACGACGTGACGTCTGAGGACCAGTGGGCCGAGGTGCTGGACCGCGCCGTGGCCGACATGGGCGGCCTGTCGATCCTGGTGAACAACGCCGGCATCGGCTGTGATTTCGTGACCGTTGAGAACGACACGCTCGAGAACTGGCGACGGGTCCAGGCCGTGAACGTCGAAAGCGTCATGCTGGGCTGCAAGCACGCCATGCCGCATCTGCGGGCCTCGGCGCCGGCGTCGATCGTCAACATCTCCTCGATCGCGGGACTGGTCGCCGCGCCGAACATGGGCGCCTACAACGCCACCAAGGCGGCGGTCTGGCTCTATTCCAAGACCGTCGCGCTGGAGGCGGCGCGGGCCGGCTGGAACGTGCGCTGCAACTCGGTTCACCCGGTCTTCATCAAGACGCCGATCCTGGATCCCTTCGTGGCCATGGCCGGCGGCGATGAGGAGCTGGCGCACCAGAAGCTGATGCGTGGGATTCCGCTCAAGCGGATCGGTGAGCCTGACGACGTGGCCTATGCGGTGCTGTACCTGGCTTCGGACGAATCCAAGTTCGTCACGGCCACCGAGCTCAAGGTCGATGGGGGCCTGTCGGCCCAGTAGGCGATCAGCTGACCAGAATGGTTCCCAGCAGCACCCGGGCGCCCGACCGGCCGAGGGTGCGGTCGACCGCGGCCTGAAGCTCTCGCGCCAGGCGGTCGGCGTCCGGCGCGTGGCCGGGCAGCAGGCCGGCGCCGAATTCCCGCAGGCTCTCGGTGAGCGCGGCGCGCAGCCTCGGCTGGGCCTGGGCGGCCTGGCTGCGGAGCGCCTCGTCGTGGACGTCGATGCCCGCCTCCACCGACAGGACCCCCCGGCGCCCGGCCGACCGGACGATCGTCGCCGTCAGGGTCGGGAACCGGGTGTAGCTGGGCTGGCTGGAACTCGACGAGGAGGGCCCTCCCGCTCGCGCCACAGTGGGCGCGGCGGCGATGGCCAGGGTCAAGGCGAGGGCGTCTCTGCGGCGCATGGGCGGACCATGCCGCCCGGCCGTTGACGTTCGGTTTACGCTGTCGCCACCGCCATCGGCTGAAGATCAAGCACCGCGAACAGGGCGGCGTCCTCGTCCTCTTCCGGATTGGGCGTGGTCAGCAGGCGACCGCCGACGAAGATGGAGTTGGCCCCGGCCAGAAAGCACAGGGCCTGCATCTCGCGGCTCATGGCCTCGCGGCCGGCCGACAGGCGCACCATCGACTTCGGGCAGACCAGCCGCGCCACCGCCACGGTGCGCACGAACTCGATCGGGTCGATCGAGCCCTCGACCTGGACCTTGTCTCCGAGGGGCGTCCCCGCGATGGGCACGAGCGCATTGACCGGCAGGCTGTCGGGATGAAGCGGCAGGGTCGCCAGCGCATGCAGCAGGCCGGCGCGATCACGGCGCGCCTCGCCCATGCCGACGATGCCGCCGCAGCAGGTCTTCATGCCGACGTCGCGCACGGCCTGAAGCGTATCCAGCCGGTCCTGATAGGTCCGGGTGGTGACCACCTCGCCATAGTACTCCGGCCCGGTGTCGAGGTTGTGGTTGTAGAAATCGAGCCCGGCGTCCTTGAGCGCCGTCGCCTGATCCGGCGTCAGCATGCCGAGCGTCGCGCAGGTCTCCAGGCCCAGCGCCTTGACCTCCGAGATCATGGCCTGGAGCCGCGGCAGGTCTCGGTCCTTGAGCTCGCGCCAGGCCGCGCCCATGCAGAAGCGGTCCGCGCCGCCGGCCTTGGCCGCGCGGGCCTCGGCCAGGACGGTTTCCGTCTCCATCAGCCTGGAGGCCTTCAGGCCCGTCTTGAAGTGCGCCGACTGGCTGCAGTAGCCGCAGTTCTCGGCGCAGCCTCCGGTCTTGACCGAAAGCAGGCGCGACAGCTGGACCTGGCTCGGATCGAACCAGCGGCGGTGGACCTCGGCGGCTGCGAAGACCAAGTCCATGAAGGGCCGGGCGAACAGGGCCTCGACCTCCGCCAGCGTCCAGTCGTGACGCGGCTCGGCGGGGTCTCGGACGCGGGCTGTCGTTCCGTCGGCCATCAGTGAACCGTCGGCCCCTTGGCCGCCTGACGCTTCCTGGCCATCATGTTCAGGCCCTCGACAAGGGCCGAGAAGGCCATGGCGGCGTAGATGTAGCCCTTGGGCACGTGCACGCCGAAGGCGTCGGCGATCAGCACCATGCCGATCATCAGGAGGAAGCCCAGCGCCAGCATGACCACGGTCGGGTTCTTGTTGATGAAGTCAGCCAGCGGGTCGGCGGCCAGCAGCATGACCGTCACGGCGGCGATCACCGCCACCACCATGATCGGCAGGTGATCCGTCATGCCGATCGCGGTCAGGATCGAGTCGATCGAGAAGACCAGATCCAGCAGGATGATCTGGAAGATCGCCGCGCCGGCGTTGTTGATGATGACGTCCTTCTTGTCGAGCAGGTCGTGGTTCTCGCTGGGGACCGGATCGACCGTGTGGTGGATTTCCTTGGTCGCCTTCCACACCAGGAACAGGCCGCCGGCCAGCAGGATCAGATCCTTCCAGCTGAAGGCCGTCTCGAAGGCCGGTTCGCCGTGCTCGCCGATCGGGCCGACCAGACCCAGGTCGAACACCGTCGCGGTCAGGCCGACCAGCCAGGCGATGATCGACAGCAGCGCCAGACGCATGATCAGGGCCAGGCCGATGCCGATGCGGCGGACCCGCTGGCGCTGATGCTCGGGCAGCTTGTTCGAAAGAATCGAGATGAAGATCAGGTTGTCGATCCCCAGCACCACCTCCATCACCACCAGGGTGACGAGCGCCGCCCAGGCGGCGGGATCGGAAAGAAGGGGAAGGATCGAGTCCATCGGTCGGGGGCTCCACGAGCGTCTGCGGCCAGGTCGGCGCCTTGTTAGGGGCGGGCGTCAGGCCGCGCAACGGAAACGACGCGCTTTGCCGGACCCGCATCGGTTGCTCCTGCGAAACTTCGGTGCTATCAGGCGCCCGGCTTCCGACGGGGCGGTCCGAAAGGGTCCGTCCCGTCGTGTGCTTTTCCAAGCATATCAAGCCCTTAGCGGAGGTGAGCGATCACCCCCGATTTTGACCCGAACGCTGTTCCTTTAGGCGGACCCAAAGTGGCGGACGATCTCAAGGCCGACGAAGTCTCCGAACGCTACGCGCGCGCCCTCTTCGAACTCGCCGAAGAGGCGGGCGAGCTGGACGCCGTGCGCGCGGACCTGAAGTCGCTGAAGGCCATGCTGGCCGACAGCGGCGACCTGCGCCGTCTGGCGTCGTCGCCGCTCTATTCCGCCGAGGACAAGGGCAAGGCGTTCGTGGCGCTGGCCTCTCAGGCCGGCTTCCGGATGACCACGGCCAAGTTCCTGGGCCTGCTGACCCAGAACGGCCGCGCCGCGGCCCTGCCTGGCGTTATCGCCGCCTATGAGCGCCTGTGGGCCAGGAAGACCGGCGTCGTCGCCGCCCAGGTCACCAGCGCCAAGCCGCTGACCAAGGCCCAGCTGGACGCCGTCAAGACGTCGCTGCGCCAGGCGCTCGGCAAGGATCCCGAGATCGAGACCCGCGTGGACGCGGGCCTGCTCGGCGGACTCAAGGTCAAGGTGGGCTCGCGTCTGTTCGACGCCTCGCTGAAGACCAAACTCGACACCCTGAAATTCGCCCTCAAGAGAGCGTAAGACCATGGACATCCGCGCCGCCGAAATCTCGGCCATCCTCAAGAGCCAGATCGCCAACTTCGGCGACGAAGCGGACGTCTCGGACGTCGGCAGCGTCCTGTCGGTGGGCGACGGCATCGCCCGCGTCCACGGTCTGGACCAGGTCCAGGCCGGTGAAATGGTCTCCTTCCCCAAGGCCGGGGTTAAGGGCATGGCGCTCAACCTCGAGCGCGACAACGTCGGCGTCGTGATCTTCGGCTCCGACTCCGAGATCTCGGAAGGCGACGAAGTCCGCCGCCTCGGCGAAATCGTGGACGTCCCGGTCGGCAAGGGCCTGCTGGGCCGCGTCGTGAACCCGCTGGGCGAGCCGATCGACGGCAAGGGCCCGATCCAGTTCACCGAGCGCCGCCGCGTGGACGTGAAGGCTCCGGGCATCATCCCCCGCAAGTCGGTGCACGAGCCGATGCAGACCGGCCTGAAGGCGATCGACACCCTGATCCCGATCGGCCGCGGCCAGCGCGAGCTGATCATCGGCGACCGTCAGGTCGGCAAGACCGCCGTCGCCGTCGACACCATCCTGAACCAGAAGGCGGTCAACGCCTCGGACAACGAGTCCGAGAAGCTTTACTGCATCTACGTCGCCATCGGCCAGAAGCGCTCGACCGTCGCCCAGATCGTAAAGACGCTCGAGGAGCGCGGCGCGCTGGACTACACCATCGTCGTCGCGGCCACCGCCTCGGAGCCCGCCCCGCTGCAGTTCCTGGCCCCGTTCGCCGGCTGCGCCATGGGCGAGTTCTTCCGCGACAACGGCATGCACGCCCTGATCATCTACGACGACCTGTCCAAGCAGGCCGTGGCCTATCGTCAGATGTCGCTGCTGCTGCGCCGTCCGCCGGGCCGTGAAGCCTATCCGGGCGACGTCTTCTACCTGCACTCGCGCCTGCTCGAGCGCGCCGCCAAGCTGAACGAGGACAACGGCTCCGGCTCGCTGACGGCCCTGCCGCTCATCGAGACCCAGGCCAACGACGTGTCGGCTTACATCCCGACCAACGTGATCTCGATCACCGACGGCCAGATCTTCCTGGAATCCGACCTGTTCTACCAGGGCATCCGCCCCGCGGTGAACGTCGGCATCTCGGTGTCGCGCGTGGGCTCCTCGGCCCAGATCAAAGCGATGAAGCAGGTGTCCGGCCCCATCAAGGGCGAGCTGGCCCAGTACCGGGAAATGGCCGCCTTCGCGAAGTTCGGCTCGGACCTCGACGCCTCGACGCAGAAGCTGCTGGCCCGCGGCGAGCGCCTGACCGAGCTGCTCAAGCAGCCCCAGTACGCCCCGCTTAAGGTCGAGGAGCAGGTCTGCGTGATCTACGCCGGCACCCGCGGCTATCTCGATGGCATCCCGACCTCGGCGGTCGGCCGCTTCGAGCAGGAATTCCTCAGCCTGCTGCACGCCAAGCACCAGGGCCTGCTGGACGGCATCCGCACCAAGAAGGCGCTGGATGATCAACTCGAGGGCGAACTGAAGTCGGCCCTGCAGAGCTTCACCTCGACCTTCGCGGCCTAATCCAGAGAGACCCAAGCCGTCATGGCCAGCCTCAAGGAAATGCGGAATCGGATCGGAAGCGTGAAAGCCACGCAGAAGATCACGAAGGCCATGCAGATGGTCGCCGCCGCCAAGCTGAAGCGCGCGCAGGAGCAGGCCGAGTCGGCCCGCCCCTACGCCGCCCGGATGGCCGCCGTCATCGCCAACCTGGCGCGCGGCGTCTCCGGCGACGGCGCGCCGCGCCTGCTGGCCGGCACCTGTTCGGACCAGAAGCACCTGATCGTCGTCGCCACGGCGGACAAGGGCTTGGCCGGCGGCTTCAACTCCTCGATCGTGCGCGCCGCGCGGGAGCGGATCTCCGCCCTGCTGGCCGCCGGCAAGGACGTCTCGATCATCGCCGTGGGCCGTAAGGCCCGCGACCAGCTGCGCCGCCAGTACGGCGACCGCATGATCGACAGCTTCGAGCTGTCCGACCACAAGGTGCTGTCGCTCGCCGCCGCCCAGCCGGTGGCCGACCGCATCCTGGCCGAGTTCGAGGCCGGTAACGCCGACGTCGTCACCCTGTTCTACAGCCGCTTCCGCTCGGTCATCTCGCAGGTGCCGACCGCCAAGCAGCTGATCCCGGCCGTGGTTGAGGCGGGCGAAGCCGCCGCGGACCTCGGCGGCGCCGCCTATGAGTACGAGCCCTCTGAAGAGGCCATCCTCGAGACGCTCCTGCCGCGCAACATCGCGGTCCAGGTGCTGGCGGCCCTCTACGAGAACCAGGCCGGCTTCTTCGGGGCCCAGATGGGCGCCATGGACTCCGCCACCCGCAACGCCGGCGACATGATCGCGGGCCTCACCCTCCAGTACAACCGTCAGCGCCAGGCCCAGATCACCAAGGAGCTGATCGAGATCATCTCCGGCGCCGAAGCCCTCTGACGCCTCTCACGATTTGTTCGAACGGACAGACCCCATGACCGACACCCTCGCCGCCACGCCCAAGAAGCCCGCCCGCAAGCCCGCGGCGCCGAAGAAGGCCGCGGCCGCTCCCGCCGCGACGCAAGGAACGGCGACCGGCCGCATCTCGCAGGTCATCGGCGCCGTCGTGGACGTCGAGTTCGACGGCCAGCTTCCGGCCATCCTGAACGCCCTGGAAACCCAGAACGTCGACCAGCGGACCGGCCAGCCCTTCCGCCTCGTGCTCGAGGTCGCCCAGCACCTCGGCGAGAACATCGTGCGCACCATCGCCATGGACACCACCGAGGGCCTCACGCGCGGCCAGCCCGTGACCGACACGGGCGAGGCCATCCTGGCCCCGGTCGGCCCGGGCACGCTCGGCCGCATCATGAACGTCGTCGGCGACCCGATCGACGAAGGCGGTCCGCTGAAGACCGACATGCGCCGCCCGATCCACCGCGAGGCCCCGTCCTTCGAGGAGCAGTCGACCTCGGCCGAGATCCTGGTCACCGGCATCAAGGTCATCGACCTGCTGTGCCCCTACACCAAGGGCGGCAAGATCGGCCTGTTCGGCGGCGCCGGCGTCGGCAAGACCGTGACGATGCAGGAGCTCATCAACAACATCGCCAAGGCCTACGGCGGCTACTCTGTGCTGGCCGGCGTCGGTGAGCGCACCCGCGAGGGCAACGACCTCTATCACGAGATGATCGAGTCCGGCGTGAACGTGGCCGGCGGCGGCGAAGGCAGCCGTTGCGCTCTCGTCTACGGCCAGATGAACGAGCCCCCGGGCGCCCGCGCCCGCGTCGCCCTGACCGGCCTGGCCCAGGCCGAGTACTTCCGCGACGAAGAGGGCAAGGACGTGCTGCTCTTCATCGACAACATCTTCCGCTTCACCCAGGCCGGCTCGGAAGTGTCGGCTCTGCTGGGCCGCATCCCCTCGGCCGTGGGCTATCAGCCCACCCTGGCCACCGAGATGGGCAATCTGCAGGAGCGCATCACCTCGACCAAGAAGGGCTCGATCACCTCGGTCCAGGCCATCTACGTGCCCGCCGACGACCTGACCGACCCGGCCCCGGCCACCTCCTTCGCCCACCTGGACGCCACGACCGTTCTCTCGCGCGACATCGCCGCTCAGGCCATCTTCCCGGCCGTGGACCCGCTGGACTCGACCTCGCGGATCATGGACCCGCTGGTCATCGGCGAGGAGCACTACGCCGTCGCCCGCCGCGTGCAGGAAATCCTGCAGCAGTACCGCGCGCTCAAGGACATCATCGCCATCCTGGGCATGGACGAGCTGTCGGAAGACGACAAGCTGGTCGTCGCCCGTGCCCGCAAGATCCAGCGCTTCCTGTCGCAGCCGTTCTTCGTGGCCGAGCAGTTCACCAACTCGCCGGGCAAGTTCGTCTCGCTGGAAGAGACCATCGCCTCCTTCCGCCGCATCTGCGACGGCGAGGGCGACCAGTATCCGGAAGCGGCCTTCTACATGGTCGGCGGCTTCGACGAAGTTGTGGCCAAGGCCGAGAAGATGGCGGCCGAGGCCTGATCTCGGAGACATGAGCGGGCCAGATGTCATCATCGGCCTTGCCTGGGTCGGCGCCGTAGCCGGCCCACTGATCGCAACGGTTCTGGTGCGGCGCCTTCTTCGCGGAAGGCGCCGTTTCCTTGCCTGGACGCTGGTCGGCCTGTCGGCCGCGGCGTGGGTCCTCGGGGTTTGGGCCTTTCTGGCGGAACCAGCCACCTTGACGGTTCGCCATGTCGTCGTCGAAAGTGATCGGTGGCGCGGTCCGCCACTGCGGATCGGCCTCATCTCGGACACCCACGTCACGTCGCCCCATGTCGACGCCCGCCGCGTTCGGCGCGTGGTCGAACAGATGAACGCCGAACGCCCCGACGTCGTCGTGCTGCTCGGCGACTATGTGGGCGGCCATTTGCCGTCGCACGTCCGCTCGGCCGCGGAACGCGATCAAATTCTCGCGGGCCTCACAGCCTTCGGTCAGCTGTCCGCGCGGTACGGTGTCTTCGGCGTGCAGGGCAACCACGATTCCTGGTTTGACGAACTCTCGACGGCCGACGCCCTAGAGCGCGCAAACGTGGTGGTCCTGGAGAACCGGGCGACCGTGATCGAGCGTGCTGACGGGTCCTTTTGGATCGCCGGCCTGGCCGATCTCTACTCCCGACGGCACACTGCCTCGGTCGACGCCGCCCTCGCCGACGTTCCCCAAGACGCCCCGGCGCTACTGCTGACCCACTGGCCAGACCCCTTCGACGAGGTTCCGTCCCGCGTCGCGCTCACCCTGGCCGGACACACCCACTGCGGCCAGGTGAATCTACCGGTCCTCGGCCGCCTGATCCATGCATCTGCGGGATCGGCGAGATGGCAGTGCGGCCTGTATCAGGAGGGTGGGCGGCAGATATTCGTCACGGGCGGCGTCGGCGTCTCGATCCTCCCTGTGCGCTTCAGGGCGCCGCCGGAGATCGTCATCCTGACCCTGCGATCCCCGACGCTTGCCTCAGGCGTCGCCCCCCACTAGGAAGCGCGCCATGGCTGACAAACTCAACTTCTCTCTGGTCGCGCCCGAGCGCGAGGTCTTCTCCGGCCAGGTCGATCAGGTCGACGCCCCCGGCGTCGAGGGCGACTTCGGCGTCCTGCCGAACCACGCGCCCTTCATGACGGCGCTGCGCGAAGGCGCGATCACCGTCCACATCGGCGCGAACCGCCGCGTCTTCTCGGTCAAGGGCGGCTTCGCCGACGTGACTCCGCAAGGCCTGACCATCCTCGCCGAAGAAGCCTCGGAAGCCGGCGCGGCCTGAGCCGCTCCCGGCCGGCTACCTCGGGAAGCCTGCTGACTCCTGAGAACAAATCAGGCACAAGGCGGCGGTGACCGCCGTGGCTCTCCGAACAGCTTCAGCCCTCTCCGACGCGCGCGCCCTGCTGCGCGAGGTGTGGGGGCATGAAGATTTCCGGGGGCTGCAGGCGCCGATCGTGGAGGCGGTGCTGGCCGGGCGGGACGTGCTGGCAGTGCTGCCGACAGGCGGGGGCAAGAGCGTCTGCTACCAGGTCCCGGCGATCCTGCGGCCCGGGCTGGGACTGGTGGTGTCGCCGCTGATCGCGCTCATGGCCGACCAGGTAGAGGCGCTGCGCCAGCAGGGCGTGGCCGCGGCCCGGCTGGATTCCGGCGTGGCGCCCGAGGCCCGGGCCGAGATCTGGCGGGCGGCCAAAGCGGGAGACCTGGACCTGCTCTATGTCTCGCCGGAAGGCCTGGCTCAGCCGCACATGATCGAGCGGCTGGCGGGGCTGAGCCTCAGCCTGATCGCCATCGACGAGGCGCACTGCGTCTCACAGTGGGGCCACGACTTCCGGCCGGACTATCGCTCGCTCGGACGGCTGGCCGAGCTGTTCCCCGGCGTGCCGCGGATCGCCGTGACCGCCACCGCCGACGCCCGGACGCGCGAGGACATCGCCCGCTCGCTCAGGCTCGAGCACGCCCAGGTCTTCGTCGACACCTTCGCGCGGCCGAACCTGCAGCTGTCGGCGGTGCGCAAGGAGGCCTCGACCCGCGCCCGCACCGAGGCGCAGGTGCTGGAGCTGGTGGCGCGCAGGCGGGGCCTGTCCGGCGTCGTCTATTGCGGGGCGCGCGAGACCTGCGACCGGCTGACCGAGGCGCTGACGGCCGCCGGCGTCAACGCCATCGCCTATCACGCCGGCATGGGCGCCGAGGACCGCGACCGGCGGCTCAGCAGCTTCCTGGCCGAGGACGGGGCGGTGATGGTGGCGACCATCGCGTTCGGCATGGGCGTCGACAAGGCGGACGTCCGCTTCGTCATCCACGCCGATCCGCCGGGCTCGATCGAGGCCTACTGGCAGGAGGTCGGCCGCGCAGGCCGCGACGGCGACCCGGCCGAGGGGATCACCCTGTATGGCGCCTCGGACATCGCCTGGACGCTGCGGAGGCTCGACGGCCGGCCCATGCCCGACGAGGTCAAGGCGGTGCAGGTCCGAAAGGCCCGCCAACTCTACGCCATGCTGGACGGGGTCACCTGCCGGGCCCAGGCCGTGCGGCGCTATTTCGGCGAGACGGACGCGGACCCTTGCGGTGTCTGCGACATCTGCGGCGATCCGCCGGAACTCGTGGACGCCAGTGTCCAGGCCCAGAAGGCGCTCGCGGCCGTGCAGCGCCTGGGCGGCCGCTTCGGACGCGGACGGGTGATCGACCACCTGACCGGCCGCACCAAGGAGCCGCAGGCCTGGGAGACGGCGCTGTCGACCTGGGGCGTGGGTTCTGACACCTCGCCGCGCGGCTGGCGCGACGTGATCGACCAACTGCTGTTTCAGGGCCTGCTGGTCGAGGCGCCGAACGACGGCAAGCCGATCCTGCAGCTCGGCGACCCCGATGGGGTTCGCGCCGTCTATCGCGGCGAACAGGCCGTCCGCACCCGGCGGGCGCCGGAGGGCCTCGATCCGTCGACCCGCTCAGGCAATCCGCGCCGGCGGGGCCGGTCGGCGCCGGCCGAAGCCCTGTCGCCCGAGCTGCGCGAACGGTTCGAGCGGCTGCGCGCCTGGCGCCGGGACCGCGCCGCCGAGCAGAAGGCGCCGCCCTATGTCATCTTCCAGGACCGGACCCTGCTGGAGATCGCGAGCCGGCGGCCCACGACGCTCGACCAACTGGCGCGCATTCCCGGCGTCGGCCAGGCCAAGCTGCAACGCTACGGCCCGGGCGTGCTGGAAGCGCTGTCGGGAGACTGACGGAACGGCCGCGCCGCGGGGCGGTTGTCTCCGGACAGGAGGCCGCCATGACCGACAAGCTGCAGACCGAAGGCCGCAAGGAAAACGCCGCCGAGCCGCTGGGCGAGAAGAAGGGCGTGTCGTCGAACTCCGAGGTCGAGAAGACCGGTGACAAGGGACCACGCAACGCCGGCCCCGATGGGCCCGATCCGACCGAGGCCTCCGACGTCGTCCGCTAGCGCCCGGAACCGACCCGCGTTCAGCCGGTTGCCCTTGTGACCGACCGAAAGGAGAGGCCCATGCCGCACCAGAACGTCCACGCCGGAAAGGCGACCGCCCAGAACAGCGCCGTTTCCTCGGGCCAGCCCAACGACAAGGGGCGCGAGCAGAACGAAGCCGTCCGCCCCGAGCCCTCGAGCTATGTCGCCGAAGACCATCGCGATGCCTCCCTCGCGGCGCCGGCCGCCGGCGAGATGCCGGACTACATGGACGAGGGCGACGCGCTCGGCGAACCCGACGTCCAGCAGGGCGGCAACCACACCATGCGCCCGTATCGGACCGAGAAGCTGCAGCAGCAGGGCTCCAAGACGCGCGCCGCCAACAAGCGGATCGTCAAGGGCCAGGCCTGAGGCGAGTGGCGACCCCGGGGTGACTCGAACACCCGACCTCCGGTTTAGGAAACCGCTGCTCTATCCTGCTGAGCTACGGGGCCGCGAAGGCGGGTGTTTAGCCCCTCCCGCGCGGCCGAGCCAAGCGGCGATCCCGCTGAGGATGCTGCCGACGCCCTGGGTGGCGGCCCCGACCAGCATGCCGTCGCGTAGCGCATGCGAACGGCGGAGCTCCTCGCGGAACCGCTCCTGCTCGTCCGGCGGTGTTGCCTGACCCATGGCGCTCCTCCCGAAGCCCACGAAAACCAGCGTTTCTCGGGAAGTGTCAGGCCAATCCCTCGCGGACGCAATTGTGGTTAATCGGCACGCAGATACAACATCTTGCGGCGAACAAAGCCGGAAGATCGGCGAGTCAGTGATTCGGTCATGCTCTGTTCCCGCGCCGTTCCGCAGGGTCGGCGGACGCCGTTAATCCGTCTCACCAGCGCCGGCGACGGGCCGCCAGGACCCCCTGCAGCTCCGCGACGAAGGCTTCGTGGTCGGCCAGCGCCGGGTCCTCCACGGCGGCCGCGAGGGTCTCGGCTTCGGCGATCAGGCCCTGGATCTCGTCGGTGACCCCCGAACCCAGGGCCGCGAGCGCCAGGGCCCGGCGGCGCAGGAGGATCAGGGCCGCGGCCGGATAGCGGCCGGCGAGACGTGAGGCCCAGAGCGGCACGTCGTCGTGGGCGCCGCGGATCTCTCCGGTACGAGCCTGGACAAGTTCCGCGGCCTGCAGCAGCGCCGGCCAGGCCATCAGGAAGGCGAGCCCCTTCATGGCGTCGGGGTGCGCCGCCGCCAGGTCGAAGGCGCGGTCGAG
Source organism: Brevundimonas sp. (assembly GCF_024711105.1). Lineage (GTDB taxonomy): Bacteria > Pseudomonadota > Alphaproteobacteria > Caulobacterales > Caulobacteraceae > Brevundimonas. Next base: position 29,923 of record NZ_JANJTL010000044.1, read on the forward strand.
CGCCACCACGTCCTCGAAGTCGGGCAGCCGCGCCAGAAGGACCCGCAGGTCCTCGGCCGACAGGGTGCGTTCGAACATGGCCCAGCGCGCGGCCTCGGCCTCCTCGGCGCGGCCCTCGGCCTCGAGCACGGCGACCTCCGCCTCCAGCCAGGCGTCGGGCGGCCGTTCCGGATCGGGCTCCCGGCGGTTCCAGCGTGACGGCGGCGGGGCGACCGGGCGCGAGGCTTCCAGCGCGATCCGGGCTTCGGCCGCGCGGCCGGCGGCGGCGAGGCGGCGGGCCATCTCGGCGCCCGTGTCGGGCTTTCGCTGGTCCTCGTCGGGGATGGACAGCATCCAGGCGTCGAGGTCGCCGCTGCGGTCCGCGAGCTTGCGGACGACCAGGGCGAGCTTGCCGGTCGGGCGGGGACGGCCCCGGGTGAGGTCGGCGAGCAGCCGCGCGGCCAGTTCGGGGCTGAGATCGCCCGCGCCGCGCCCGACCCAGGAGGCCCACTGGTTCAGCCGCGTCGACAGAGCCTCGACCAGCACCGGCGCGGCGATGTCCGGCCCGGCGCGCGAAGCGAGCGAAGCGAGGTCCGCCGTCGCCGCGTCGAACAGGACCGGCAACTCGCCCTTGGCGTCGCTGACACGCACGCTAAGCGAAGGATAAAGGTCGAACCAAGCGACGATCCGGTCGAAGGCCAGGCGGACGTCGAGCCCGGCCAGACGCTCCGCGATGACACGCCTGAGCGCCTGAAGCTCGCTGAGCAGGGCGGGCCGCTTGCGCCAGGACACCCGCGCGCGGCTGGCGGCGATGGTGGTCAGGCGCTTGTCGATCTCGAGCGCCAGGTCGCCCGGCCCGACCTCGGCGGCGAGCTCCATGCGCAGGCGGCGCTTGAACGCGGGAGACTCCGCGCCCGCCTCCATCAGCAGCTCGGCCAGGCGCTCGGCGCCGAGCGCGGCCAGGTTGGCGGCGGAGACGGACTTCTTGGGGGCGGCGGGACGCTTGGCCATCAGGTCGCGCCCAGCGCGCGCGAAGGCGCCGGCCCGGCCGAAGACGCACACCGATGGAAGGAGAAAATGGTGGGTGATGTAGGGCTCGAACCTACGACCCGCTGATTAAGAGTCAGCTGCTCTACCAACTGAGCTAATCACCCACGGCCCTTCGGACGGAGAGGCGTCCGGCGGGGGCGCTCCACATACAGATGAAGGCACGCTTCCGCAAGGGCGCGCGACGCGCAATAGTGGCCGGTCAGGAAAGCCGGCGACTCGCCGGGGACGGGGGAGTTTCATGGCGTTCTGGAACCGGCGCAGACCGATCGACACGATTGCGCATCGGGAAGGCCCGGCGCTCAAGCCCACGCTGAGCTGGCCGCACCTCATCGCACTCGGCGTGGGCGCGATCGTCGGCACCGGCATCCTGACCCTGATCGGGGTCGGCGCGGGGCTGGCGGGTCCGGCGGTGCTGATCAGCTTCGGCCTGGCCGGCCTGGTCTGCGCCTGCGCGGCCCTGGCCTATGCCGAACTGGCGACCATGATGCCGGCGGCAGGCAGCGCCTACGCCTATTCCTATGCGGCGCTCGGCGAGCTGATCGCCTGGATCGTCGGCTGGAGCCTGATCCTGGAATATTCGCTGGTCGTCTCGGCGGTCGCGGTCGGCTGGTCCGGCTATTTCGTCGGCTTCTGGAACGGCCTGGACGGCGCGGCCTTCGAGGCCCTTCGCATTCCCGCGGCGCTTGCGGCCGGGCCGCACGTCGAGGGCGGGCTGGTCAACCTGCCGGCCATCTTGATCATCGCGGTGGTCACGGGCCTGCTGCTGCTGGGCACGCGCGAGAGCGCCACCATCAACGCCATCCTGGTGGTCATCAAGGTCGCGGCCCTGGTCGGCTTCATCGCGCTGGCCCTGCCCAGCTTCGATGCGGCGAACTTCACGCCCTTCATGCCCAACGGCTTCGGCGCGCCCTTCGTGCAGACGGGGGTGATGGCCGCCGCCGCCATCATCTTCTTCGCCTTCTACGGCTTCGACGCCATCTCGACGGCGGCGGAGGAGACCAAGCGGCCGGAGCGGGACCTGCCGATCGGCATCGTGGGGGCCATGCTGGTCTGCACGGCGCTCTACATGGTGGTGGCGGCCGTCGCGATCGGAGCGCGGCCGGTGGCCAGCTTCGCCGAGAGCACCGAACCGCTCGCGTTAATCCTGCGCGACCTCGGCCAGGACACGGCGGCCAAGTGGCTGGGCGCCTCGGCGGTGATCGCGCTTCCGACGGTGCTGCTCGCCTTCCTGTTCGGCCAGAGCCGGATCTTCCTGGGCATGGCGCGTGACGGCCTGCTGCCCACCGGCCTGGCGCGCATCTCCAACCGCGGCGTGCCGGTGGTGGTGACGGTCTTCACCGCCATCGTGGTCAGCATCCTGGCAGGCGTCATGCGGCTGGACGAACTGGCGTCGCTGGCCAACGCCGGGACGCTGGCGGCCTTCGCGGCGGTGGGCGTCTGCCTGATGGTGCTGCGCCGCACCGAGCCGAACCGGGCTCGCCTGTTCCGCGCGCCGCTCGCCCCGCTGGTGGCCCTGATTTGCGTGGTCGGCTGCGTGATCTTCTTCTTCAGTCTCAGGACCTCGACCCAGCTGTGGTTCCTGGTCTGGAATGCGGCGGGCCTGCTCATCTACTTCGCCTGGGCGGCGTGGAACTCGCGGCTGGCCCGGGAAGGACGGGCGTAGAGCCATGGCCCGGCGCGACCTGTCCGGCGCGCTCGACGTCGAGGTGCTGGAGCGCTTCACCCAGGGCGACGTGGGAGTGATGGACGAAGTGCTGGGCCTGTTCCAGGAGCAGGCGGGGATGTGGTCGGCCATGCTGGACGCCCGAGAGGCCGGCTGGCGGGACGCCGTTCACTCCCTGAAGGGTTCGGCCGCCGGCGTCGGCGCCCACGACCTGGCTCAGGCCTGCGCGTCGGCCGAGACGGCGGAGAAGGAGCTGCTGCCCGCCCGCCTGGGCGCCGTCCACGACGCGCTTGACCGCACGCTGGCTGATGTCGCCGCCTTCCGTCACGAGCTGGCGCTGCGAAGCCTCAGGGGCTAGTCCGCCAGCAGGCTCTCCAGGCCCTCGCGCCAGGTCGGAAAGGCGGGACGCCAGCCGAGTTCGGCCTTGGCGCGGGCGTTCGAGACGCGCTTGGAGTCGAGGTAGAAGCCGCGCATGGCCTCGCTGACGGAGGGGTCGGACAGGTCCGTCTCGGGCGGCAGGGGCAGGCCCATGCGGGCGGCGGCGGCCTCGAGCACGGACTCGGCCGAAGCCGGATCGTCGTCGGTCAGGTTGTAGATCGCGCCGGCCCGCGGCCGGGCGAGCGACGCGAGGATGCCCGACGCCGCGTCCTCGACATGGATGCGGTTGAAGACCTGGCCGGGCTTGCGCACCGGTCGCGCCGTGCCTTCCCTGAGCCGGTCGACCGCCGAGCGCCCCGGGCCATAGATGGCCGGCAGGCGGAACACGTGGATAGCCAGACCTTCCTGCGCACCGAGGTCGAGCCAGCCGCGCTCGGCGGCCACGCGCCGGGCGCCGGGGATGGTGGCGGCGTTCAGGGCCGATCCCTCGTCGACCCAGCTTCCGCCCCGGTCGCCGTAGACGGCCGTGGAGGAGACATAGCCGATCCACCGGCCACGCCAGCCCTTCAGGTGCGGCGCGAGCGCGATCAAGCCCGGGCAGCCCTCGGCGCCCGGAGGGGCGGTGACCAGGATGGCGTCGCTCTCCGCGACCGCCGCGGCCATGGCCGCGCCGTCGTTGGGATCAATGGCCGGCGCGCCTTCGCTGGCGAGCATCTGCCGGCGCTCCGGATCACGCGCGGTGACGCGGATGGACCAGCCGTCGGCCCGCAGGCGACGCGCCACGGCCTCGCCCAGATACCCCAGCCCAAACACCAGCATCGTCGGCATGACCCTGGCCTAGCGAGCGTCGCCCAACCGGGCAAGCCGGGCGTCGACAGCCGCGCGGCCTGGGCCTAGGAAGCCGACATGACCGTCATCGTCACCGGCGCGGCCGGCTTCATCGGGATGCACGTGGCCGAACGCCTGCTGGAGCGGGGCGAGACGGTCGTCGGCGTGGACAATTTCAACACCTACTACGACCCGGCCCTGAAGCCGGCGCGGGCGGAGCGGCTGGAGCGTCATCCGGCGTTCCGCATGGTCCGGATGGATATCGCCGAGGCCGAGGCCTTCGAGGCGCTGGTGCGCGAGACGGGCGCGAAGCGGATCGTCCACCTCGCCGCCCAGGCGGGGGTCCGCTACTCGATCGAGAACCCCTTCGCCTATGAGCGGGCCAACCTGGCTGGGCACTTGAGCGTGCTGGAGGCCGCCCGGCGCACCGAAGCCGAGCACCTCGTCTACGCCTCGTCCAGCTCGGTCTACGGTGACCGCCCGTTGGCGGGCCAAGGCTTCTCGGAGGACGACCCGACCGACAGCCCGGTGTCGCTCTACGCCGCGACAAAGAAGGCCAACGAGCTGATGAGCGCCAGCTACGCCAACCTCTACGGCATTCCGCAGTCGGGCCTGCGCTTCTTCACCGTCTATGGGCCGTGGGGCCGGCCGGACATGGCTTATTTCAGCTTCACCCAGAAGATCCTCGCCGGAGAGCCGATCGAGGTCTTCGGCGAGGGCCGGATGGCGCGCGACTTCACCTATGTCGACGACATCGTGGACGGCATTATCGGCGTGCTGGACTGCCCGGCCGAGCCGCAGGCGCCGCGGGTGCTGAACATCGGCGACAGCCGGCCCGTCGGGCTGATGGACATGATCTCGACGCTGGAGGCCGCGCTCGGCCGCGAGGCGATCAAGGTCTTCCGCCCCATGCAGCCCGGCGACGTGACGGCCACCTATGCGGACGTGGCGAAACTGAACGCGCTGACCGGCTATGATCCGAAGGTGAAGCTGGAAGACGGCATCCCCCGCTTTGTCGAATGGTACCGCGGCTTCTACGGCTGACCTTCTCCTCCCCACGCGGTGGGGAGGAGACGCGGCCCTTGAGCCCCGCTGATCCGCCGCTATAGTCCGCGCGCTTTCGACGCCCCTATCAGGAGACTCCCGCATGGCCGGGCCCGCCTCGCACAACGACCAGGACTACCATCGCGGCGAGATGGACATCTCCGAGCAGACCTCGACCTATGCCTTCGTCATGGGCCTGACCAAGTGGGGCGCGCTGGCCACGGCGGTGATCATCGCCTTTTTCACCATCTGGCTCTATCCGCGCGGCGACTTCTTCGGGGCGGCCTTCGTGGCCTTCGTCCTGCTGGTCGCGGGCATCTTCCTGCTGCGTAGCAAGAAGACCCACTGAGCCTCATTCCGAGGTGAGCTCGTCAACCGGGCTCAGGCGCTCCGGGCGGGTGCACGGCCTCAGATCGAACCGATAGCGAAGCGCGCCGGCCGCGCCCTGATCCAGCGTGTCCAGGGCCACCATGGCCTGCGCCTGTGAACCGCCGGTCTGAAGCGTCAGGCTCGCGTCGATGGCCAGCAGGGGAACCCCGCTGTCGCAGCCTGCCCGGCGCAGCTGTCCCGGAGGCAGGCGGTCGGTGAAGGCGAAGTCGCTGTTGTAGCGGCCCTGGAGCCGGCGGTTGAAGCGCGGCGCGCGATTGCCGCGCCCCACCTCATAGTCGACCGAGAGTTCCGCCGACTGGCGCTGGGCCAGGCTGGCGAAGCCTCGATAATCCACCGTGGTCAGGCCCAGCGAATAGCCCTCCGGCGCCGCCAGCGGGATGGCGATCCGGCAGGTGGTGCGGACGGTCTGGGCCCGGCCGCCTTGCGCGGCCTCGGCGGAGAAGTCGTGGAACAGGACACTGATGCTGGTCCCGTCCGGCGAACGGACCACCGTATAGGCCCCTTCCGGACAGGCGTTCTGGACGACGGCGGGCGGGGTCGGGCGACCCCGGGCCTGGGCCTGGACCTCTCCGGCGGGGAGCGCGGTGGAGGCCATGAGCGCGACGAGCGCGGCCGATCTGATCATGGTGGAGTTTCCTTCTTGAGAGATCGGCCGCGCGGCCGCCTTGGTCATTGGCCTAGCGGCACCGGCGCCATTGCAGGTGGTAGACGAGCGCCGCGTTGACGTCCTGGGAGTCGACGGTGGCGATGGCGTCCGCGCCGCCGCGGGTCTGGACGCGCATCGAGGAGTTGGTGCGCAGGATCACGTCTTCACCACAGGCCGACCAGGTGACGGCCGAGGCGACGAGCGTGTTGTTCAGCAGGAAGTCCGAATCCAGCGACCCGTTGAAGGTGCGGGTGAACATCGGACCGCGCCGGCCGGCGAAGAAGTATTCGACGTTGAACTGGGACGAGGCCCCGCGCGGAAGCATGTTGTAGCCGCGGTAGTCGATCTCCAGGACCGAGACGCTGTAGCCCTGGGGCACATGCACGGGGATGGCGATGTTGCAGCTCTTGCGGTCGAAGCTGCGACCGACCGACTGGCCGGCCTCGACGACGTACTGGTCGAACAGCAGGCTGAGCGAGGTGTTGTCCGGGCTGAGGGCGGCCGAGACCGATCCGGCGGGACAGCCGGTTCCGCCATAGGCGGGCTGGCCGAGGCTGACGCCGGACTGGGCGTGGGCGGCGCCGGCGGCGAGCGCCATCGCGGCGGCGGCGGTGGAGAGAACGAGGGCTTTCATCGTTGGTGATCCGTTGATCGAGCATCGCCCCGACGGCGACGATCGGAGCCTCGCCGTTTCGCCCTGAACGCGTTTTGAGGGGGTCGGTCAGCCGCCGTTCACCAAGCTGAACCGTACGCAAGGCGGACCTTTACGGCCCTTGCCGAACGCGCCTAACGTCGCCTCTGGTCTGAACGGACGGAGGCGCCCTTGGCCGTCGTGATCGCCACCACCCGAGAACGGCGCGCGGACGATCCGCGCGTGGCGATCACGCCCGAGACGGCCAGGAAGCTGATCGGCCTGGGGGCCACGGTGCGCGTCGAGGCGGGCGCGGGCTCAGGCTCCTCCTATCCCGACAGCGAGTACCAGGCCGCGGGCGCGGAGATCGCGCCGGACCTGCGTCGCGCGCTGGATGGGGCCGATATCCTGTTCAAGGTGCGCGGACCGACGGCCCAGGAGATCAGCGCGCTGAAGCCCGGCGCGACGGTCGTCGCCCTGCTGGACGCCTATCGCGAGACGGACACGGTCCAGGCGCTGGCCAAGGCGAACCTGTCGGCCTTCGCCATGGAGTTCGTGCCGCGCATCACCCGCGCCCAGGTCATGGACGCCCTGTCGTCCCAGGCGAACCTGGCCGGCTATCGCGCCGTGATCGAGGCGGCCTACGCCTATTCCAAGGGCTTCCCGATGATGATGACGGCGGCGGGCACGGTCGCCGCCGCCAAGGTCTTCGTCATGGGCGCGGGCGTCGCGGGGCTGCAGGCCATCGCTACGGCTCGCAGGCTGGGCGCGGTCGTCACCGCCACCGACGTGCGGCCGGCGTCCAAGGAGCAGGTCGAGAGCCTGGGGGCCAAGTTCGTCGCCGTCGAGGACGACGAGTTCAAGGCCGCCGAGACCGCCGCCGGCTACGCCAAGCCGATGTCGGCCGAGTACCAGGCCAAGCAGGCCGAACTGACTGCCGGCCACATCGTGAAGCAGGACGTGGTCATCACCACCGCCCTGATCCCCGGCAGGCCCGCGCCGCGCCTGGTCACCGCCGCCCACATCGCCTCGATGAAGCCCGGCTCGGTCATCGTCGACCTGGCCATCGAGAACGGCGGCAACGTCGAGGGCGCCAAGCTGGGCGAGGTGGTGACCACCCAGAACGGCGTGCAGATCGTCGGCTGGGCCAACCTGCCGGGCCGGATCGCGGCGGATGCGTCCGCGCTCTACGCCCGCAACCTGTTCGCCTTTGCCGGCCTGCTGCTGAAGGACGGCGCGGTCGCGCCGGACCTGGAGGACGAGATCCTCAAGGCGGCCCTGGTCACCCACGGTGGGGCCGTGGTGCATGAGGGGGTGAAGGGGTGATCCTTCGGCGACTTGTCCAAATAGCGGGGTGGGGTCTCCTTCTTGGCCTGCCGCTTATGGGCGTATGGGATGTCGGGAAGGACATGGCGTACGAGCTGAGGTTTGGGCCGCGCTACTCGGCATGGGAAGTCGCGCGGGAGATCATCGTTCGGTGGCCGCAACTCCTGATTCCTGCGCTGGTTGGAATGGGTGGCGGCGGCATCTGCCTGCTGATCGCGGACATCCATGAGCGGCTGGAGCGGCGTGGGTGAAACAACCGTTGCGCCATCCCCTGCATCTCCTAGCCATCGTCGGCGGCCTTGCCGCCTTCGCGGTCGGCTTCTGGACTGGCTACTCGGACAACCTCCTGATCTTCCCGCTCGGCCTCGCCTTCATGTCGGCGGTGGACCTCGCCCGCCGCCTGGGCCTCGAGCCGCCGAACGACCCCGCCGCGTCGCATAACCGAAAGGGCCTCTGATGGACGTCGATCCCACCATCTTCCGCCTGGCGATCTTCGTGCTGGCGATCTTCGTCGGCTACTACGTGGTCTGGTCGGTTACGCCCGCCCTGCACACGCCGCTGATGGCGGTGACCAACGCCATCTCCTCGGTGATCATCGTCGGCGCCCTGATCGCGGCGGCGGCGTCCTTGAGCGCAGCCGAAGGCCAGAACGCCTGGATCTCAAAGGGCGCGGGCGCGGTGGCGGCGGCGCTGGCCGGGGTGAACATCTTCGGGGGCTTCCTGGTCACCCAGCGGATGCTGGCCATGTACAAGAAGAAGGCGAAGCCCGGTTGACCGGCGACGTCCTTCCATGGGTCGGGCTGGTTTCCTGGTGCGTGACGGGCGTGGGCCTGGCGCTGTTCCTGATGAGCTGGTTCGGCAAGGGCGACCCGATCCGCAAGCAGCGGCTGTCGGACTGCGGCATGGCCCTGATCTTCGCGGCGGTGCTGACGCGCGTGATCATCAATCCGGACCGCGGCCCGCTCGACTGGGTGCTGGGCGCCGTGTCGCCGATCTTCATCCTGGCCGCCATCTGGCGGCTGAGCCGGACGCAACCCTCGGGGGACGTTGAATGACCGCCTCGATCGCCGCCCTCGCCTATCTGGTCGCAGGCGTCCTGTTCATCCTTAGCCTGCGCGGCCTGTCGAGCCCGGAGACGAGCCGAAAGGGCAACCTCTACGGCATGATCGGCATGGCCCTGGCGGTCGGCACGACGCTGCTGGTCCTGTGGGGCGAGGGCCTTCTGGACCTGACGACGCTGGGCCTGATCGGCGGGGGGATCCTGGTCGGCGGCCTGGTCGGCGGGGTCATCGCGCGCAAGGTGGCCATGACCCAGATGCCGCAGCTGGTCGCGGCCTTCCACTCGCTGGTCGGCCTGGCCGCCTGCCTGGTGGCGGTGGGCGCGGTCTATGCGCCGGCCGCCTTCGGCATCGGCACGCCGGACGGCGGCATCAAGACCCTGTCTATCATCGAGCTGAGCCTAGGCGTCGCCATCGGGGCCATCACCTTCACCGGCTCGGTGATCGCCTTCGCCAAGCTGAACGGCAATATGAGCGGCGCGCCGATCCTGCTGCCCATGCGGCACCTGATCAACATCGGCCTGGCGCTGGGTCTGGTGCTGCTGATCGGGGTGATGATCGGCTCGGGCGGGACGGCGACCTGGGCCTTCTGGGGCGTATTCATCCTGGCGCTGGTGCTGGGCGTGACCCTGATCATCCCGATCGGCGGGGCCGACATGCCGGTCGTGGTGTCGATGCTGAACAGCTATTCGGGCTGGGCGGCGGCGGCGCTGGGCTTCACGCTCGAGAACATCGCCCTGATCATCACCGGCGCCCTGGTCGGCAGCTCGGGCGCCATCCTCAGCTACATCATGTGCAAGGGGATGAACCGCAGCTTCATCTCGGTGATCCTCGGCGGCTTCGGCGGCGAGACGTCCGGCGCGGCCGGCGGGGCGGTCGAGACGCGTCCGGTCAAGCAGGGCTCGGCCGACGACGCCGCCTTCATCATGAAAAACGCCTCCAAGGTCATCATCGTCCCCGGCTACGGCATGGCGGTGGCCCAGGCCCAGCATGCGCTCAGGGAGATGGCCGACAAGCTGAAGGAGGAAGGCGTCGAGGTGAAATACGCCATTCACCCCGTCGCCGGCCGCATGCCCGGGCACATGAACGTGCTGCTGGCCGAGGCCAACGTCCCCTATGACGAGGTCTTCGAGCTGGAGGACATCAACTCCGAGTTCAGCTCCTGCGACGTGGCCTTCGTCATCGGCGCCAACGACGTCACCAACCCCGCGGCCAAGACCGACCCGCAGAGCCCCATCTACGGCATGCCCATCCTCGACGTGGAGAAGGCCGGCACGGTGCTCTTCATCAAGCGCGGCATGGGCAGTGGCTATGCCGGCGTCGAGAACGAGCTCTTCTTCCGCGACAACACCATGATGCTCTTCGCCGACGCCAAGAAGATGGTCGAGGGGATCGTGAAGGGGCTTTAGTCGTCTGCGTCGATCGTCTCGTCGCAAGTCGCCACGCCCGAGGAGCCTCTGATCTGGCAGTCGCGGCCGCATTCGAATGTCGGATTGCCGCTGTCGCCCCCGGCGATCGCTTCGCGTCTTCCAGGCACATACAAGTGGGATTGAACGGCCTCTCGTCCCGCGAGCAGACACATATCTCGATCAAAGCCGGGCGTGATGACGGCGAACCCGCTTTGCCCGCTTGGATAGACGAAAAGTGTCCAGTCGCCCGGCTTATCGCATCCGGCAGACACCAAGCTCAGCGTAGCGATGGCAATAGGTCTCAGGGCCAGCAACCACGTTCCTCCTCGGGAGTCCGCTCTGCCGTCTGTCTATCGCAAGGCGACCCTCAACGCTAAAGCGCTGCGGTGACCGCTACTGCAGCCTCTCCCGCCCAGCCCCGCTTCCTCGCGCTCGACAGCCTGCGGGGCATATTGGCGCTGTTCGTGGTGCTGTTTCACCTGCCGGTGGACAGCCATGTGCGGGACCTGCCGCTAGTCATGCACGGCTATCTGTTCGTGGACTATTTCTTCGTCCTGTCCGGCTTCGTGATCGCCCATTCCTATGGAACGCGGATCGGAGACGGGCGGCAGGGCCGCGACTTCCTGATCAAGCGCGTGGCGCGGGTCTG
>NZ_JANJTL010000069.1 GCF_024711105.1 Brevundimonas sp.
CGGCGTGGAAGTTGACCCAGTAGGGAGCGATGAAGACGCGCTCCCACCAGCTGGCATGGGTGGTGCGGGCCTGACGCAGCGGGTCGATGGCCGAGTTCTCGACGCAGGCGTGCTCGGCGATGTTCCTCAGCCGCGTGACCAGCGGAAACCAGGTCGCCATCGGCAGGAGCCACAGCACGAGATACGCCCACCAGACGCCCGCCAGGCTGAGCGCGACGAGCAGGGCGGCGTTGACCGCCAAGAACGGCAGGGCCGACTTGGCCGTGACCCGCGCCCCCTCGGGCATGTCCTCGTCGGCCGCGCCGCGCCCGAAGAAGGGGGCGATGCGCTGCTTGAAGAAGGTCTGACCGGTCAGGTCGCGGACGATCTTGCGGCGGAGGGACGCGCGGGTGGTCGGAAAGGCGGCCGATAGCGGCAGGTCCGGGTCCTCGGCCTGCTGGGCGTATTTATGGTGCGCCAAATGGTAGGTCCGGTAGGCCGGAAGGCTCGCCCCGACCGGCACGGCGCACAGCCAGTGACCGACCCAGTCGTTCAGCTTCAGGTTCGGATGCAGCCCCGCGTGCGCGGCCTCATGCATCAGGATGGCCAGGCCCAGCTGGCGCGTGCCGATGATCATGATCGCCAGCGGGATCAGCACCGGCCAGACCACCGCCGCGGCGCCGGCCAGCAGGATCACACCCCAGCAGTGGGCGACGAGCAGCAAGCCCTTCCACGACGAGCGCGCCGACAGCCCCGCCCACTCGTCGGGGGTGAAGAAGGCTTGCGGCTTGAGGCGCGGAACCGCGGGCATGGGGGCAATCTACTCCCATGCCCGCAGCGTCGTGAAGCGAAGTCTAGAACGTGCGGCGCACGCGGATCTGGATGCGGGATTCCGGCTCCATCGAGCGAATCTCGGTGGCCGCGAGCGTTGAGGTGTTGCGCGGGCCCGCGAAGATGTACCGGGTCTGGTCGTAGCTGCCGAGCATCCAGGCCTGGGCCCGGATGGTCCACTGATCGGTCGGCTTATACTCGACCCAGGCCGAGGCGTAGTCGCGGAAGCGGAAGTGCGAGATCTGGTCGATCCGATAGACCGTGTCCTCGCCCCAGGGCTGGTATTCAACGCCCCAGTTCATCCGCCAGCTGTCGATATCCTGCTGGAAGCGGGTGAAGAACTCCTCCGGACGCAGGCCGGAGATTCCGCGCGCCTCGCCGGTGGTCGGATCCGTGACCTCGCTGTCGCGCCACGTGAGGGAGTTGGTCAGCTGGCCGCCCGGAACGCCGAGGCGGTCGAGCGGGATGGTCCACTCGGCGGCCAGATAGGTCAGGGTCCCGTCACCGATGTTGCCGGGCGCGGGGAAGATGTCGACGCCGTCGGTCACCGGGATCACGTCGATCGCGTCCGAGATGATCTGGTGCTGGACCGTAAGGCTGACGACGCCGTCCTCCCAGAAGCGGCGCTCCCAGGCGCCCTCGATGACCCAGGCCGACTGGGGCGACAGGTCGGCGTTGCCCGCCGAGACGACGTTGTTCGCCAGCTCGGCCGAGGCGGCGAAGTCGCCGAAGTTCAGCTGTCCGACCTCGCGCTCGATCCGGAATCGGAACTGGTCGTTCTCGTTCGGGCTCCAGGTGAGCGAGCCGCGCGGCTTGAGGAAGGTGAAGGTGTTCTCAAGATCCGCGCCTCCGGACTGGCTGATGGTCGAGCGCTCGACGCGCAGGCCGCCCTCCAGGGTCAGTTGGCTGGTGGGACGCCAGGTGGTCTGGCCGAAGATCTCGCCGCGCAGTTCTTCGACACGGACGCTGTCGGAGGGAAGCGGGATGGGGGCGCCCCCGATGGTGAGAGCCTGCTGGGCGTCCAGGAAGTTGAAGGCGCCTTCGGCCCCCCCCTCGAAGGTCAGGGTGTCGCTCTGCTGGAAGGTGGCGGAGCCACGCAGGATCGTCTCGCCCGAAGTGTTGTCATAGGCGAAGACCTGGTCGAGCCCGGGCAGGAGGAAGCTCTGCTGGCCCTCGGACTGACGCAGGCGCTGGATGAAGCGCGCCTCGGTCCGGACCCGTTCGCTGAACGGACGGCTGTAGCGCAGGCCGATCTCCCCGTTCCGGTGGTCGGCCGAGTCGGTCAGGAAGCGGTCGCCGGCGGCGCCGTACTGGTTCTGCTCGAACTTGAAGCCGTTGTAGCCGGCGCTGCCGTTGACCTCGACCTCACCGCCGAAGAGCGGCTGCTGCCAGCGGCCGCGCAGGCTGAGGCCCGAGCCGTCGGCCTCACTCTCGATCCGGTCCTCGAACAGCAGGGCGCCGTCGGCCGCGTAGCGTCGCAGGTCGCCCGATCCAACGCCGTCGCTTAGCGAGGTGGTCGAGTTCAGGGCCAGGGAGTATTGCCGCTCGCCGCTGGCGCCCGACAGCTCGATGCCGAACTGCGGGATGTAGCGGCCGTCGTCGAAGACGAAGGCGCCGCCATAGGCCGTGACCCGATGGCTGTCGGTCTGGCGGCGGACCACGTTGATGACGGTGGAATAGCCCTGCATGTCGACGCCGGGCGCGCCGCCGCGGATCAGTTCGATTCGCTCCACCTGATCTGCCGGGATGCGCTGGAGCAGGCCAGAAAGGCTTTCGTCCTTGGAGGCCGGCCGCGATCCGTCGAACAGCACGTTGCCGACCGCACCCGAAAATCCGCGCACGGAGTTGTTCTGATTGACCGAGAAGCCTGGGATGCGCTGGACCATGTCGAGCGCATTGGCCGGGCGGGCGTCGGCGAAGAAGGCCGGCGAATAGACAAGCACGCCGTCGGCGCGTTCGAACGGAGCAGAGGCCGTGGCGGTGGCCGCGACTTCCTGGGCCTGGACGGCGCCCGCGGCGAAGAGGGCGGCGGCTGCGACCGCGCAAAGCAGATAACGACGCATTTTTATTGGAACTCCCTGAGTGCGGGAGAACCGTGGCGGCCGGGGGCGGTAACCTCCAGTTACAAGGAGGAAAGGTGCATTAAATCAATGACATGTTACAGGGCTGTAATGATGGCGGCGTTTTCTAGACCGCCGTGCCGCCTACCGTCAGGCCGCCGATCTTCAGGGACGGCTGGCCGATGCCGACCGGAACGCCCTGGCCCGCCTTGCCGCACACGCCGACGCCGGGATCAAAGGCGAAGTCGTCGCCGATCATGCTGATGCGGGTCATGGCGGTCGCGCCGTCGCCGATCAGGGTGGCACCCTTCACCGGAGCGGTCACCTTGCCGTCCTCGATCAGATAGGCCTCGGTGCACTGGAACACGAACTTGCCATTGGTGATGTCCACCTGGCCGCCGCCGAAGTTGACCGCATAGAGGCCGCGCTTCGTCGAGGCGATCATGTCCTCGAGCTTGTCCTTCCCGCCTTCCATGAAGGTGTTGGTCATGCGCGGCATCGGGATGTGGGCGAAGGACTGCCGCCGCCCGTTGCCGGTGGCCTCAAGGCCCATCAGACGGGCGCTCATCCGGTCGTGCATCATGCCGACCATGATGCCGTCCTCGATAAGGACGTTGCGCTGGGTCGGGGTGCCCTCGTCGTCGAAGCTGAGCGAGCCGCGGCGTCCTGCGATGGAGCCGTCGTCGACGACGGTCACGCCCGGCGCGGCGACGCGCTTGCCCATCTTGCCCGAGAAGACCGAGGTGCCCTTGCGGTGGAAGTCGCCCTCAAAGCCATGGCCGACCGCCTCGTGCAGCAGCACGCCGGGCCAGCCCGGGCCGAGCACCACGTCCATCTCGCCGGCGGGGCAGGGGATGGCGTCGAGGTTGACCAGCGCCTGGCGCAGCGCCTCGTCGATCTGGCCCTGCCAGCGGTCCGGCGCGATCCAGGTCTCGAAGCCCGCACGGCCGCCGGCGCCGGCCGATGCGCTCTCGCGCTTGCCGTCGCGCTCGACGGTGACCGACACGTTCACCCGGACCAGGGGCCGCACGTCGCGCAGGCGCTGGCCGTCGCCGCGCAGGATCTCGATGGCGCGGCGCTCGCCGGCGATGGAGGCCGAAACCTGGACCACGCGCGGGTCACGGGCGCGGGCGTAGGCGTCGATCTCCTGCAGGAGGGCGATCTTGTCGGAGAAGGCCGGCGAGGCCAGCGGGTCGTCCTCGCCATAGAGCCGCTGGTTGGTGGCGGCGGGAGACTCGGCCGCGCGGGTCGAGCGGCCCTGTTTGGCCAGGGCCGCCGCGTCGGCGGCGCGCCGGATGGCGGCCTCGGAGATTTCGTTGGAGTGGGCGTAGCCGGCGGTCTCGCCGGAGACGACGCGCAGGCCGAACCCCTCGGTCGCGTCATAGGCGGCCGACTTCAGGCGACCATCGTCGAACAGCAGCGATTCGGATTCGGAGCGTTCCAGGAAGAGCTCGCCGTCGTCGGCGCCGGACAGGGCGTCCTGCAGCACGCCGAGCGCGCGTTCCGGCTCGACGCCGGCGGTTTCCAGGATGGGCGGAGGCGAAACGGGAAGGGTCATGGCCCCTAGTTAGGGGCTGGCGCCCGCCGCGTCACCTCAGGAGGCTTCCTCGCCCATGACCGTGATGTCGCCCGAGCCATTGATCCGGGTGTTCAGGTCCGCCGGCCGCTGGAGCAGATCGACATCGCCCGAGCCGTTGATGGTGATGTCGGCCGACTCGGTCGGCGACAGCTCCGCCTCGCCCGAGCCGCTGATCTCGACGGTGGCCGCGCGCACCGACAGGTCGTTGAGATAGGCCTCGCCGGACCCGCGGATGCCGAGCGTCAGCTGGTCGCCGCGGCCGGCGGCGGTGACGTCGCCCGAGCCTCGGACACTGATCTCGAGCGCATCCAGGTCGAGCGCCTGGAGGTCCAGGTCGCCCGAGCCCTCGATGGCGAAGCGCGAGACGTCAGGTGCGGTGATGCGCACCTGGATGCGAGGGCTGCGTCCGACGAAGCCCATATGACCGCGCGGGCTGTAGCCGGGCTCGAAGTCGAGTCGGCCGTCGACGAGGGTGATGCGATCGACCGAGTTCTGCGGCCCGCTGATCTCCACCGCCACGGCGTCGCCCTGGACGAAGGTGACGTCGGCGGGGATGGCCACGACCAGATGGTCGCCGCCTGTCCATTCCATCTGGCGTGTCACGTCCGGGCCGGTCGGCTCGAGCCGCTCGCCGCCGTGGCCGTCGGACAGGACCGTCCAGTTCCAGCCGTTGCGCATCAGGTCGGGACCGCCGAGCGCCGCGGCTCCGGCGAAACAGGCCAGCATCAGAACGAAACCGGCGCCGGCGATGATGAGGAGGGTGCGAACCATCAGACTTCTCCCGAAGACGAGGCGGATTGCAGAGCGGGCTTGAGCAGCCGGTAGTGGAGGCGCCCGAACCAGACGAGGAAGTTGAACAGCCAGACCGACAGGACCGAGGTGATCGCGCCCATGGTCACGCCCAGCGCCATGACGCCCAGGCCGGCCAGGATGGCGGTGAGCGGACCACCCGGAGGTTCGGCGAACGGCCCGGCGACGAAGACGACCCCGCCGGCGAAGAAGACCGCGATGGCCGCGCCGAAGACGGCGAACAGCGCGCTGATCACCCCGACGAGCAGCGGCAGCAGGAACAGGATGTCGATGGCGCCCAGGCCGAGCAGTGCGACTAGGGCGGCGACCGCGTTTGAAGGCGTCTTCTCGGCCTCCCATCGGGCGAGGCCGGCCTCGGCGCGGACCTCGCGGGCGAGGCGCTCGGGATTTCCCAGCGCCTGGGCGATCTCGGCGTCGTCACGGCCGGCGGCGGCGGCTTCGACGAAATGGGCCTCGTGATCGGAGACGATCTCGTCGATCGTCTCGGGCGGAAGGCCTTTCAGTCCCCGACGCAGTCGGGTGAGGAACTCGGCGCGGGTCATGCGCTGTCTCCTTGAGGGGCGGGGGCGTTGATGATGGCGTCCACGGCGGTGGCGAACTGCGTCCACTCGGCCTTCTGCGACTCATAGGCCCGGCGGCCGGCGTCGGTCAGCCTATAGTATTTCCGCGACGGTCCCGACGGCGACTCGACGAGGTAGGTCTCGACCAGGCCCTCGGCCTGCATGCGGCGCATGAGGGGATAGATGGTGCCTTCGCCCATGCCGATATCGTTGGCGAGGCGGCTGGCGATTTCGTAGGCGTAGTTGTCGTCCGCCGAGAGCAGGGCCAGGACGCACAGGCCCAGCACCCCCTTTTTCAGCTGTATTTCTATGGCTTCTGGCATTCCGGTCTCCATGCGGCCGCGTGCCTGTCTTAGCCCAATATCTGTTATCGCAAGGTAGCTGTCAATATGCTGCGTTTGCCCCGTGGAACGCTCGTGCGGTCTGTGTCCGTCCTTGTGCTTGGCAAGCGCGAGGCGACCCGATATGTCACCGCCCACTAAGCCAACGCCCCGGCCTTGGCCGTCCGGCCGCGCGCCGTTCGGGCGAGGGGGGACATCCGGGCCGCACGACATGAGGATTTTGGGAATGGGGATGCGCAAGCGGGCCTTCGGCCTCGCCGCACTCGCCGGAGCGATGCTGACGGCCGGATCGGCCGCGGCCGCCGTGGGTCAGCCGACGCCAGGCGGCGTGGGCCTGCAGGAGGCCTTTTCGCCCCTTAAGCACGAGGCGCACTTCTTCCACGACGCGATCCTGCTGCCGATCATCACGGTCATCACCCTGCTGGTGCTGGGCCTGCTGCTGTGGGTGATCGTCCGCTACAACAAGCGCGCGAACCCGACCCCGGCGACCTGGAGCCACAACACGCTCGTCGAGGTCATCTGGACGGTCGTGCCCGTGCTCGTCCTGATGTTCATCTCGATTTTCTCGTTCGGCCTGCTGTTCCGGTACGCCGACATGCCGGACCCGGACGTCACGGTGAAGGTCACCGGCTATCAGTGGAACTGGGGCTACGAGTACCCCGACTACGGTGTCGCCGAGTACATCTCGAACCTGCTGCCCGAGGACGAGGCCCGCAGCCAGGGCGTGCCCTATCTGCTCGCGGCCGATGAGCCGATGGTCGTGCCCGTCGGCCAGACCGTCCGCCTGATCGTCACCGGCGCGGACGTCATCCACGCGGTGGGCCTGCCGGCCTTTGGCCTGAAGGTCGACGCCGTGCCGGGCCGTGTCAACGAGACGTGGTTCCGCGCCGAGCGCACCGGGGTCTTCTACGGCCAGTGCTCGGAGCTGTGCGGCATCAACCACGCCTACATGCCGCTGCAGATCAACGTGGTCACCCAGGCTGAGTTCGAAGCCTGGGTCGCCGGCCGCGGCGGCTCGATGACCTTCGCCGCCGATCAGGCCGCCGAGGCCGCCGCCGCTGAAGCCGCCGCGAGCGCGGCCGCCAGCGCCGCCGCCGAAACGACTGAGGCCGAAACGACCGAGCCCGTCGTCGGCACGGACGAAGAAGCCCAACCCGGACTCCCCACCGCCCCGGCCGCGCCCGCCGCGCCGGCGGCCCAGTAAGACCTCGAGGCAAGAGCCCCATGGCCACCGCCGAAACCGCCAACGCCCACGCCGATCACGGCCATCACGACCATGATCACAAGCCGGGCTTCTGGACCCGCTGGTTCCTGTCCACCAACCACAAGGACATCGGAACGCTCTATCTGATCTTCGCCATCATGGCCGGGATCGTGGGCGGCCTGATGTCCGGCCTGATCCGCTGGGAGCTGTTCGAGCCAGGTCTGCAGATCTTCACGCCGGGCAGCCCGCTGGCCCAGCTCGGCCTGTTCGACCTGGCCGACGAGAGCCGCGCCAAGCACGCCTACAACGTGGTCGTCACCGGCCACGCGCTGGTGATGATCTTCTTCATGGTCATGCCGGCGATGATCGGCGGCTTCGGCAACTGGTTCGTGCCGATCATGATCGGCGCGCCCGACATGGCCTTCCCGCGCATGAACAACATCTCGTTCTGGCTGCTGGTGGTCGCCTGGGTGCTGCTGGTCACCTCGATGTTCGTGGACGGCGGACCTGGCCACGGCTTCGGCGGCGGCTGGACCATCTATCCGCCGCTGTCGACCACGGGCCACTCCGGCCCGGCGATGGACCTAGCCATCTTCTCGCTGCACGTGGCCGGCGCCTCGTCGATCCTCGGCGCGATCAACTTCATCACCACCATCTTCAACATGCGCGCGCCGGGCATGACGCTGCACCGCATGCCGCTGTTCGTGTGGTCGATCCTCGTCACCGTCTTCCTGCTGCTGCTGTCGCTGCCCGTCCTGGCCGGCGCCATCACCATGCTGCTGACCGACCGGAACTTCGGCACCACCTTCTTCAACCCATCGGGCGGCGGTGACCCGGTGATGTTCCAGCACCTGTTCTGGTTCTTCGGTCACCCCGAGGTGTACATCCTGATCCTGCCCGGCTTCGGCATGATCTCGCACATCGTCTCGACCTTCAGCCGCAAGCCCGTGTTCGGCTATCTCGCCATGGCCTACGCCATGGTCGCCATCGGCTTCATCGGCTTCGTCGTGTGGGCGCACCACATGTACACGGTCGGCATGAACGTGAACCTGCGCGCCTATTTCGTGGCCGCGACCATGATCATCGCCGTGCCCACAGGCGTGAAGATCTTCAGCTGGATCGCGACCATGTGGGGCGGGTCCATCGACTTCAAGACGCCGATGCTGTGGGCGATGGGCTTCATCTTCCTGTTCACCGTCGGCGGCGTGACGGGCGTGGTCCTGGCCAATGCCGGCATCGACTACAGCCTGCACGACACCTACTACGTCGTGGCCCACTTCCACTACGTGCTTAGCCTGGGCGCCGTGTTCGCCATCTTCGCCGGCTTCTACTACTGGTTCGGCAAGATGTTCGGCATCAAGTACAACGAGTTCCTCGGGGCGCTGCACTTCTGGATCATGTTCATCGGGGTGAACCTGGTGTTCTTCCCGCAGCACTTCCTCGGCCTGCAGGGCATGCCGCGCCGCTACGTGGACTATCCGGAGGCCTACACGCTCTGGAACCAGGTCTCGTCGATCGGCTACGTCATCACCCTGGTCGGCGTCGGCGTCTTCCTGATCATGCTGATCGAGGCGATGATCCGCCGCCGTCCGTGCGAGGCCAACCCCTGGGGCGAAGGCGCCACGACGTTGGAGTGGACCCTGCCTTCGCCGCCGCCGTTCCACCAGTTCAACACCCCGCCGGTGATCAAGCACGACGACCATCACTAGCGGGCCGGCGGGCCTGTCCCGCCGACCGGAAACCTGAAGGGGGAGGGGACGGGGGCGAAAGCCCGCCGTCCCCGCCGTCCATTGAGAGCCATGTCCGAAGCCGCTCCTGTCCCGCGCCCGGCCGCCGAGCCGCAGGACTACATCCAGCTCCTGAAGCCGCGGGTGATGTCGCTCGTGGTGTTCACGGCGCTGACCGGGCTGGTGTGCGCGCCGGGCGAGATGAACCCGCTCGTGGCCGCCATCTCGGTCCTGTGCATTGCGCTCGGGGCCGGCGCGGCCGGCGCGCTCAACATGGCGCTCGAGGGCCAGACCGACGCCCTGATGCGGCGCACGCGGGGCCGCCCGGTCGCGGCCGGGCGCGTGCCGCGCGGGGACGCCCTGGCCTATGGCGTCATCCTGTCGTTCGTCTCGGTGACCCTGCTGGGTCTCGGGGTGAACTGGATGGCAGGCGGGCTGCTGGCCCTGACCATCGTCTACTACGCCGGGCTTTACACCCTGGTGCTCAAGCGGCGCACGCCCCAGAACATCGTGATCGGCGGGGCCGCGGGCGCCTTTCCGCCGGTGATCGGCTGGGCCGCGGCGACGGGCGAGGCGCCCTGGCAGGCCTGGCTGCTGTTCCTGATCATTTTCCTGTGGACGCCGCCGCACTCCTGGGCGCTGGCGCTCTATTCGGCCGGCGACTACGCCAAGGCGGGCATCCCCATGATGCCCGTGGCCCGGGGCGCCAAGTCGACCCGGCTGCAGATCCTGGTCTATTCGATCGTCCTCGTGCCGGTCGCGATGCTGCCGGCCTT
>NZ_JANJTL010000072.1 GCF_024711105.1 Brevundimonas sp.
AATGACATCTTCGTCTTCACCGGCGGCTTCGGGGCGGACGTCATCACCGACTTCTCGGCCGGGGCCGGGATCGGCGACCGGATCCGGCTGGAGACCAGCTGGATGGCGGACTTCGCCGATGTGCTCATCCATGCGACGGACCCGGCCGGGGGGGTGGTGATCGCCAGGAGCGGCCTGTCGATCACGCTCACGGGGGTGACCAAGGCCCAGCTGAACGTCGACGACTTCCAGTTCGTCGCCCCGGCCGCTCCGCTCCTGGAGACGGCCAAGGACGCCGGGCCCCAGGTGCTGCCGGACGATCAGGACGCCAAACCCGGCCTGTTCTCCGACGACGACGCCATCATCTGTCCGGTGTTCGACGGCGGACTGGCCACGGACGCGGACACGCTGGAGGACGACTGGACCGATCTGGACCCGCTGATCCTGCCGCCCGGCGCCGGTCCGCTAGCGGTGCAATCAGAGGTAACCCAGGGCTTCCTGGGCCGATGGATGCAGAGCGCGGATCCCGCGATGCTGCAGGCCCGGGCCGACGCGCTCGACACCTTCGGCGGGCGGGACCCGCACGGCCTGCGCTGGCTGCTGCGCGAGCGCCCGGACACCCGGCTGGATGACGGCGGGGACACCTCACTGCCGCCGGAGGTGCTGCCCGCCGAGATGGGTCCCAAGGAGCTGTTCGACGCGCCGCTGATCTGCTTCGGCGGCGGCCTGGGCTCGGACACCGACACGGTCAAGGACGACTGGACCGACCTGGACAACCCGCTCATCCTGCCGCTGGACATCGGTCCCAAGGCCGCGCCGGCTGGGCCCGTCGTCTGCGACACCGGAGCTGGCCCCGGCGATCCCGGCCACCCCCTGGCCTTCGTCACCGACACCGAAACCCTGCTCTCCGAGCGCGGACCCAACCGCCTCATGAGCCAGCCCACCTGGGTGGATTGGGTCTGGTGAGGGAGGCTTGGCTGGAGCTGGCTCGAAAGAGCTGGTCACGGCCACCCGGGCCTCCATGCGGCAGATGCTCGAGGCGGCGCCCAGAGGGGGCGAGGCCTCCTAAGCCGCTCGCCTAGCCGCATAGGCGCCGTTCGGGAGGGCGGTGATTTCGCCATAGCGGACGAGGGTGGAGAGCGCCTGGAGGACGCGCTGCTCGATGCGCTTGCCGCCGCCCTTGAAGGCGCGGGCGACCGCCGGGGCGTCGAGCGGGCGGGCGGAGGCCTGGAGCACGGCCCGGATGGCCATGACCTGTTCGCCCTTGTCCTTCGGAAAGCTCGGCGGGCGCTTTTCGATGGCGACCACCGTGTCGCCGAACGCGAGTTCGCCGGACTTGGGCGCGGCGGTGCCCTTGGCGAAGCGGGGGATCTGGTAGTCGGGGCGCAGCCACCGGACGTGGCCGGCGGCCTCCTCGGCGGCGCGTTCGGCGTTCAGGGCGACGAGGCGTTCGAGGATCTGTTCGTCGGTCAGGTCATGCGGCCAGCCGTAGGCGTCGCAGGTCGCCCGGTCGATCTGGTCGTGCAGGTCCCTGAGGATCAACACCCGGCCGCGGGCCTTCACGTCCTCGTCCTTCTCCGTCAGCGGCTCGTCGGCGCGGAGTTTCTCAAGGACGTTGTAGAGGCCGGTCAGGGTCAGGTCGGGATGCTCGGCCTGCACTGCCTTGCGGGTGGCGTCCAGTTCCTCGCCGAGGTCGCGGAGGCGGGCGCGGGTGGGCTCGTCGGGGTCAGGGAAAGGGAAGGGGTCGAACGTGCTCGCCTTGTTGTAACGAGGCCGATCTTCCAGGGTGCCGCCGGCTCGAAGCGCCCAGAGGGTATGTGGCCTCGACGAAAGCGCGGCTAGGTGGAAAGCGTCGTCGGTGCTGATCACCACTGTCTCGTGGTTAGCCGTGACGCTCCCATCAAGAAACTGGAAGGTGCGATGCTTGGCGGTCCTCGTCGTGGCGACGTACCGCGAGAGTCCCTCATTCGCCCGACGGATTTCGGGACGGGTCCGTCCGAACAGCCACCACTTCTCGCGAAAGCCCCGGTCCGCGTTTCGATCCCGCTCCGGCTTCACGACTTCCAGAACGTGCTGGAAGGCTGCGGGAAAGCGTTGTCGCGCCTCGGCTTCCGAAAGGCCGTAGAAGTCGATCACGAAATCGCCTCGGTTGCGTTGGGTGAGTTCGCTTCCTCCGATGTGAGGAAACACGGCCGGGCCGAAGCCGCGTGGTTGATCGGCCGCGATCAGGTGTTCTGCCACCGCCCTGGGGACGACGAAGCCCTCGCCGGCGAGCATGACGCCATTGCACGACAGCCCGGCGTTGGCCTCCAGCGCGACCACTGAAGTTGCATCCGCTCCAACGGAAAGATCGGCGTTAATGCGCCCGACGGCTTCGGAGAGTTCGATCTGGGGACTATCCGTATCGACGTCCGCTTCCTCCACGCTCTGCAGCAAACGCCCCGGCCCACTGCCAGCCTGGGCGACGGTCATGGCGATGCGCACCGCAGCCGCGTCGCGGCTCGCCTTCGTCCAAGGGTGATCCGGGATCGCGTACAGGATCGATACAGGGTTCTTGCCGTTGAGATGCTTCTCGATCACCCGCCGGCTGAAGCTTTGGGTCATCGAGTTCGTCGTGACGAGCCCAAAGCGGCGCAGGCGTGTCTTCTTGCGCGTCAGCACGTCGGCGGCCCGGTCCCACCACTGCATGACGAAATCGGCTGACGCGGCAACGCGCGCGTTCGCCTTCTTCAGCGCTTGGAGGTAGCCGTCACCCAAGGCCGTCCGCATGATCGCGCCCTTCCCGATGAACGGCGGGTTCCCGACGATAAACTCCGCCTCTGGCCACTCCGGCCGGCGAGCGTTCGGGAATACCTGCACCGCCACGCCGTCCTGCATCTCGAACTGCAGCTCCGGATAGCCATCCCAGGTCAGGACCGCATCCTTCTGCTGAATGTTGCCGAAGGCCTTGAGGATCGGCTCGGCGGGGTGTTCGGAGCGGTTGCGGTAGTGCTGCTGGAGGTAGCCGATCCACAGCACCAGTTCGGCGATGGCGGCGGCGCGGACGTTGAGCTCGATGCCGAGGAACTGGTGCGGATCGACCGTCTCGAAGCCGATGCTTTCCATCTCGCCCAGCTCGGCGAGCGCCTCCAGCACCTCGCCCTCCAGCCGCTTCATCAGCTCCAGCGAGACGTAGAGGAAGTTGCCGGTGCCGCAGGCGGGGTCGAGCACGCGGGTGGTGCAGAGCTGATGATGGAAGGCGCGGACGGCGGCCACGGCCTCCTTGGGCTCGTTGCGGTTTCGGGCGTCCTCAGCCTTGAGCTGGGCGGCGCGCCAGTCCTCGCGCAGCGGCTCCATGACCGTCACCTCGACCAGCCGCTCGACATAGGAGCGGGGCGTGTAGTGGGCGCCGAGCTTGCGGCGCTCGGCCGGGTCCAGCGCCTGTTCGACCAAGGTCCCGAAGATGGCCGGCTCAACATAACGCCAGTCATGCTTTGAGGCGGCGAGCAGTTCGCCGATCTCCTCGCGCGTCATCGGGAAGGCGCGCGGGTTGTGGAACAGGCCGCCGTTGAACCAGCGCAGGTGGGTCCGGAAG
>NZ_JANJTL010000173.1 GCF_024711105.1 Brevundimonas sp.
GTGAACCGCGCCGGCAAGATCGCCATGAAGCTGGACGAGGGCGACTCCATGGTCGGGGTGGCGCTCTGCACCGCCGACGACGACGTCATGCTGACCACCGCGCTCGGCCGGGCCATCCGCTTCAAGGCCGACGATGTGCGCGTCTTCAAGGGCCGGGACTCCACCGGGGTGCGCGGCGTTCGCCTGCAGCCCGGAGACGAGGTGATCTCCATGGCCATCCTCGGCCGGGTGGATGCCACGCCGGAGGAGCGCGCGGCCTACGTCAAGCACGCCAACGCCATGCGCCGCGCCGCCAGCGGAGACTCCGAAGAAGACACGGCGACGCCGGACGCGGACGAGGAGGCCGTCGGCGACGCCGTCCTGTCAGTCGAGCGCATCGCGGCCCTGGGCGCCGCCGAGCAGTTCATCCTGACGGTCACCGAGACCGGCTTCGGCAAGCGCTCCTCGGCCTACGAGTACCGGCGCACCGGACGCGGCGGCCAGGGCCTGACGGCCCACGGCCTGGGCGGACGCGCCGGCGACCGGCTGGCGGCGGCCTTCCCCGTCGAGGACAGCGACGACCTGCTGATGGTCACCTCGGGCGGGCAGATGATCCGCACGCCGGTCGACCAGGTCCGCATCGTGGGCCGCTCGAGCCAGGGGGTGACCATCTTCCGCACCGCCGAGGGCGAACGCGTCGTCTCGGTCGAGCGCCTGCCCGACAGCGGCGAGGACGAGGCCGGGGGTGACGAAGCGCCGGTTTCCGGCGAAGAGTAGGGACCACGCGCCAAGGGCTGCCGCCGGCGCGTTGCGTCGGGGGACTGGATGATGCGTTATCTGCTTTTGCTCGTCGCGCTCTTCGTCGCAGCGTGTTCCGCCCCTGCGGCGGACGCGGCGCGAGAGACGCAGGCGACCACTGCCTACGAACATTTGGCAGCCGAGCGATTTGACGCTCTGCGCGGGCAGATGACCCCCAGTTCCGCCGAAACCGCCGATGACGCCACGCTCCGGCGGATGGCCGACTTCGCGCCGGAAGGCGAACCTGAATCGTCCCGCGTCGCGACCTGGAACTGGCAGACAGTCGGGGACACGCAGGCGTATCAAACCCTGCAAGAGTTCGAGTACCCCGACCGGATCGTGTTGTGGCAGACAACCATGGTGCGCCGTGGGGACGAACCGTGGCGGATCGACGGCGTCTACATCAACAGCGCGAGCCCCGAAGCCGCCGAACTGGCGAGATTTACGCTCAGCGGTCGGCCTCCCCAGAGCTATGCCATCCTGGCGGCGGCCGTGGTCGCTCCGATCCTCTGCCTCATTACTGTCGTGGTCGCTGCGCTGCGCAGGAGGTGGGGCTGGATGGTGGCTTCGTTCTTCGGCGTCGGCCAGTTCACGCTCAACTGGACGACCGGCGAAGTGTTTTTCGAGTTGCTGCGTTTCGCGCTGTTCGGCGCCGGCTTCATGAAGACGGGCAGCTCGCTAGACCCCTGGATGATCTTCTTCGCCGTGCCCGTTCCAGCCATCCTGTTCTGGCTGCTCGGACGTTGGAGGCCAAAGCCCGCAAAGCCGGGACGAAAGAGCGCGGTTGAAGACAGTCCGCCTGTCTAGGCTCTCAAGACATCGGCTGTTAGACAGGCAATCACGCGCCAGCGGGAGGGACGCTCTTTGCGCATCGGCCTCTATCCGGGGACCTTCGATCCCGTCACCAACGGGCACTGCGACATCATCGGGCGGGCGATCAAGCTGGTCGACCATCTGGTGATCGGCGTGGCTCGCAACGACGACAAGGGTCCCCTGTTCAAGACCGACGAACGGGTCGCGATGTTGCAGGACGCGGTGCGCGAGCGCTGGCCGGACGCCTCGATCGAGGTGCGTCCGTTCGAGAGCCTGCTGATGCACTTCGCCGAGGCCGTGAACGCCAACATCATCATCCGGGGCCTCAGGGCCGTCGCGGACTTCGAATACGAGTTCCAGATGACGGCGATGAACCAGAAGCTGAACGCCGAGATCGAGACCGTCTTCCTGATGGCCGATCCGCGTCACCAGGCGGTCGCCTCTCGCCTGGTCAAGGAGATCGCCCGGCTGAAGGGCGACATCGACGGATTTGTACCGCCCGCGGTGGCCGAGGCCCTGCGCGCTCGCTTTTCGGAGAGCGCCTGATGCGCCTGACCATGCTGCTCGGCCTCCTCGCCGTGCTCGTCGCCAGCCCTGTGGTGGCCCAGACGCCGGAGTGGCGTGAGGTCGCGCCCGACAATCTCCTGGTTATTGAGACGACCAAGGGCCGAATCCTGATCGAAATGGCCCCCGATGTGGCCCCGCTTCACGTCGAGCGAGTGCGGACCCTCGCGCGTCAGGGCTTCTATGACGGCATCACCTTTCACCGGGTGATCGACGGCTTCATGGCGCAGACGGGCGATCCGCTCGGCACCGGCATGGGCGGCAGCGAGCTGCCGGACGTGCGCGGCGAGTTCGTCTTCCGTCGCGGGACTGAGCAACCCTATGTGGAGGTCACCGGCTCCGACACCGCCTATCGGCGACCGGCGGGCGGCCAGCTCGGCGTCTACGGCGCCCTGCCCGTCGCCACCCAGCCGGACGGCCAGATGTTCGTGACGCGCGACGGCCGGGTCGACGGCACGGCCTGGTTCTGTCCCGGTGTCGTCGGCGCAGCGCGCAGCGGACAGAGCGTCGACAGCGCAAACAGCCAGTTCTTCATCATGCGCGCCCCGAACTTCAGCCTCAACGGCTCCTACACCGTCTGGGGACGGGTCGTGGACGGCATGGACACCGTCATGCTGCTGCGTTCGGGCGACCCAACATCTGGGCGCGTGCCGGAGGCGGAGCGGGACAGCATGACGCGCGTGCGGGTCGCCTCAGACATTCCGGCTGCTGAACGGCCGGCGGTACGGGTGCTCGATCCGCGATCGGCGCGGTTTGCCCAGCAGGTCGAAGAGCGACGCGCCGCGCGCGGCGGCTCCTTTTCCATCTGTGACATCAGCCTGCCTTCGGAAGTGACCAACTGAACCCCGGGGAGGAACCATGCTGCGCCTTCTGATCACCACCCTCGTCGGGCTTGCCCTGTCGGCGCCGGCCGTGGCCCAGGAGACCGTCCCTCCGCCTCCCCCGCCGCCAGACGAAGGCGCTGTCATCGCCGCCACCGACTGGCGCGAGGTGCCGGCCGAGAACCTGCTGGTCATCGACACCAGCCGGGGCCGCATCTTGGTCGAGATGACTCCGCAGGCGGCGCCGAACCACGTCGAGCGCATCCGCCGGCTGGCGCGCGAAGGCTTCTATGACGGCCAGCGGTTCCACCGCGTCATCGACTGGTTCATGGCCCAGACCGGCGACCCCCTGAGCCGCGGCGCGGACCGCACCCTGTGGGGCGAAGGCCAGAGCGCCTATCCCGACCTCGAGGCCGAGTTCACCTTCCGCCGCGGACCCGAGGTGGGCTACGCGCCGGTCGCCCAGCCAGCCGGGGCGGTGATCGGCTTTCTCGGCTCCCTGCCGATCCAGACCCAACCCGACGCGCTGATGTCCCAGACCTCGGATGGCCGGGTCCACGCCTGGGGTCTCTATTGCCCCGGCGTCGCCGGCATGGCGCGCGGGGACGAGAACAACAGCGCCAACAGCCAATTTTTCTTGATGCGCCAGGCTTACCCGGCGCTCGACAAGCGCTACACGGTCTGGGGCCGCGTGGTGACCGGGCTCGATGTGGTGCGGTCGCTGCAATACGGGACGGATCCATCGGGTGCGGTGCCCGAGCCCGACGTCATGACCCAGGTGCGGGTGGCCTCGGACATAGCCGACGGCGACAGGCCTCGTGTGCGGGTTCTCGCGCCCGAGTCGGAAGCCTTCGCCGCGCTTGTGGCGCGGGTGCGCGGGGAACGGGGCGCGGACTTCTCGATCTGCGACATCGACCTGCCGGCCGAGACCTTCTGAGCTTCAGCGGCGCCGCCGGCGGCGTCTCGACTGCATCAGGGACAGCAACATGCCTTCGCGCAGGCCGCGGTCGGCCACGCGCACGTGCTGGCATGGCCACTGCCGCTGGACGGCCTCGAGGATGGCGGCTCCGGCAAGGACGAGGTCCGCGCGGTCCGGACCAATACAGGCCTCGCTCGCCCGCCCCGCACGGTCGGTTCCCAGCAGCCGATCAGCCACGGCCCGGCACTCGTGCGCCTGCATGCGCAGGCCGTCGACCTTTGCGCGTTCGTAGCGCTGAAGACCGAGGTGCAGCCCCGCCAGGCTGGTGATCGCGCCGGAGGTGCCGATCAGTTGGGCGCGTCCGTCCGAAAAGGCCTCGCGGTGCCCGTCCGCGCCATCGAAGGCGGCGATCCGGTCCGCGATCGCGCCGACCATGGCCTCGAACCATTCCAGCGTCGGCGTTTCAGGTTCGGGAAACCGTTCGGCCAGGGTGACCACACCGATCGGCGCCGACATCCAGGTCAGCAGCTCCGGCGGACGGCCATCGCCGCCTCGCCGACGGACCCAGGACATCTCGGTCGAGCCCCCACCGACATCGAGGATGATCGCAGAGGTGAAGCGCCGGTCGATGAGGTCCGAACAGCCGGCGACGGAAAGCCGGGCCTCTTCCTCAGGCGGAATGATTTCCAGCCGCAAACCGGTCTCGCGCTCGGCGCGCTCGAGGAACGCCTCTCCATTGGCTGCGCCGCGGCAGGCTTGTGTGGCCACGGCTCGCACCTTCACCGCCTTGCGCCGCGCGATCTTGTCGGCGCAGACCTTGAGCGCCGCGATGGCCCGGTCCTGGGCGGCCTGCGACAACTCTCCGCTCTGGCTCAGTCCCTCACCGAGGCGCACGATGCGCGAGAAGGCGTCGATGATGCGAAAGCCGGAGCCGGCCTTGCGGGCGATCAGCAGACGGCAGTTGTTGGTGCCCAGGTCCAGCGCCGCGTAGCACGGCTGCTCCAGGCGCCCGCCCACGGCGGAAGAAAGGGTTGGCGCGGCCCCGGAGGGCGCGTCGGAAGTCCCAGGCATGGCCCGAACCTGCATCGGAGCTGTGGGACCCAGCGCCCCGCGCTCGTTTTCGCATCCAGCCTAGCGGCGCCCGCGAACCTGTCCAGTGATCCGCACACGCCGTTCAGGTTGGCGTCAGGCGCGATCTGCACAATGCAGGGCATGAACACGCGAACCGCCAAGTTCAGCATCGGCCAGCTGGTGAAGCACAAGAGTTTCCCGCTGCGCGGCGTCGTGATCGACGTCGACAGCGAATTCAACCACGGCGACAACTGGTGGCAGGCCATTCCCGAGGCCGAGCGCCCGGCGCGCGACCAGCCCTTCTACCACGTGCTGGCCGAGGGCCTCGACGACGTCCAGGCGGCCTATATTTCCGAGCAGAACCTCGAGCCGGACACCGACGGCGCGCCGGTCAGCAATCCCGCGGCGGCCCGGGTCTTCTCCGGCTTCGCGGACGGACGCTACCGCCTGCGGACCAGCATGCTGCACTAGGCGGTTCCTCGTTAAGACCTCGCGCGTTAAACATGCGCGCGCAGGACAGGGACCCGCTGGCCATGGCCGATTTCGAACACGTCTTCACCGAGCCGCCTCCCGGGGCGAACGCCGACTGGACGATCGATCAGGCATGGGACCGGTACAGCGAGGTCGAGCACCAGACCTGGGTCACCCTCTATGAGCGGCAGATGGGCATCCTGCCCGGCCGCGCCTGCGACGCCTTTCTGCGCGGCCTCGACGCGCTGGACTTGCACGGCGAGGGCATCCCCGACTTCCGGGTGATGAACGAGAAGCTGAAGGCCCTGACCGGCTGGACGGTCGTGGCCGTCCCGGGGCTGGTGCCGGACGAGGTCTTCTTCGACCACCTTGCCAACCGCCGCTTTCCCTCGGGCCAGTTCATCCGCAAGCCGGACCAGCTGGACTACCTGCAGGAGCCGGACATCTTCCACGACGTCTTCGGCCACGTGCCGATGCTGACCGACCCGACCTTCGCCGACTACATGGAGGCCTACGGCAAGGGCGGCCAGCGCGCCGCCGAGCTGGGCATGCTCCAGAACCTGGCGCGGCTCTACTGGTACACGGTCGAGTTCGGCCTGATGGAGACGCCCGAGGGCCTGCGCATCTATGGCGCGGGCATCGTCTCCTCGCGGACCGAGAGCGTCTTCAGCCTCGAGGATCCGTCGCCCAACCGGCTGGGCTTCGACCTGGAGCGGGTGATGCGCACGCTCTACCGGATCGACGACTTCCAGCAGGTCTATTTCGTCATCCCGTCGCTGGACGCCCTGCTGGCCGAGACCACCAAGGACTTCGGCCCCATCTACGACCGGCTCAAGAACGCCGGCGAGATCCCTATCGAGACCATCCTGCCGTCGGACAGGGTCTATACCCGCGGCACCCAGGCCTACGCCCACGCCGGCGGCCGCTTCGCCAAGGCCGGCTAGGCCTTTCGGTTACCGACTTTCGGTGGCGTCGCGGCGTGGCTGGCCTCCAGCCCAGCCCGGGCGGGACAGATGTCGCGCAGCACGCAGGCGGGACAGTTGGGCTTGCGCGCCGTGCAGGTGTAGCGGCCGTGCAGGATCAGCCCGTGGTGCGCCTTGGGCAGCCAGGCCTCGGGCACCACGCGATGGAGCTGGTCCTCGACCTTGTTGGGCGTCGCGGCGTTGGCCAGGCCCAGGCGGTGCGAGACACGGAAGACGTGGGTGTCGACGGCGATGGCCGGCTCGATCCCGAGTTCATTGAGGACCACGCTGGCGGTCTTGCGCCCGACGCCCGGCAGCGACTGGAGGTCGGCGCGGTTCAGGGGGACCTGGCCGCCGTGCTTCTCCAGGATCAGTCGCGATAGCGCGATGACGTTCTTCGCCTTGTTTCGATAGAGCCCGATGGAGGCGATGTACGGGATCAGCCCCGCCTCCCCCAGCGCCAGCATCTTCTCGGGCGTATCCGCGACGGCGAACAACTTCTCGGTGGCCTTGTTGACCGAGACGTCGGTGGCCTGGGCGGACAGGGCGACGGCCACGACCAGGGTGAAGGGATCCTGGAAGACGAGTTCGGTCTTTGGCTCGGGCATGACGCCGGCCAGGCGCGAGAAGATCTCCTCGACCCGGTCCTCGTCAGGCGGCCAGCGCAGTCGGCTCACCCCGCCCGATTCCGCACCAGGTCCTCCACCACCGACGGATCGGCCAGGGTCGAGGTGTCCCCGAGGTTGGAGGTGTCGCCCTCGGCGATCTTCCTGAGGATGCGCCGCATGATCTTGCCGGAGCGCGTCTTGGGCAGGCCCGGAGCCCACTGGATGACATCGGGCGAGGCGATCGGACCGATCTCGTGGCGGACCGTGGCGACCAGCGCCTTTCTCAGGTCTTCCGAAGGCGTCTCGTCGGCCTTGAGGGTGACGTAGGCCCAGACCCCCTGCCCCTTGATGTCGTGCGGATAGCCGACGACCGCGGCCTCGGCCACGGCCGGATGGGCGACCAGGGCGCTCTCCACCTCGGCGGTGCCGAGCCGGTGGCCCGAGACGTTTAGCACGTCATCGATCCGGCCGGTGATC
The DNA here is from genome assembly GCF_024711105.1 of Brevundimonas sp. Lineage (GTDB taxonomy): Bacteria > Pseudomonadota > Alphaproteobacteria > Caulobacterales > Caulobacteraceae > Brevundimonas. The sequence continues at coordinate 7,484 of NZ_JANJTL010000173.1, forward strand.
CAGTAGTAGCCGTCGGCGTCGCGCCGGGCGCCGTCGCCGGTGAAATACTGGCCGGGGAAGGTCGAGAAATAGGTGTCCAGAAACCGCTCGTGGTCGCCGTAGACGGTCCTCATCTGGCCGGGCCAGGAATCGGTCAGGGTCAGGGGACCTTCGGCGGGCCCCTCGATCGCCTCGCCCTCGGCCGTCACGATGGCCGGGAAGACGCCCGGCAGCGGCAGGGTCGCCGAGCCCGGCTTGAGGTCGGTCGCGCCATAGACGGGCGAGATGAGGACGCCGCCGGTCTCGGTCTGCCACCAGGTGTCGACGATGGGGCAGCGCCCCTCCCCGACCACGTCGTGGTACCAGAGCCAGGCCTCGGGATTGATCGGTTCGCCGACCGAGCCCAGCAGCCGCAGCGACCGGCGGCTCGCCGCCTTCACGGGCCCGTCGCCCTCGCGCATCAGGGAACGGATGGCGGTGGGGGCCGTGTAGAAGACATTGACCTGGTGCTTGTCGATGACCTGCCAGAAGCGGCCGGCGTCCGGCCAGGTCGGCACGCCTTCGAACATCAGGGTCGTGGCCCCGTTCGCGAGCGGCCCATAGACGATGTAGCTGTGGCCGGTAACCCAGCCCACGTCGGCGGTGCACCAGTAAACCTCGCCCGGACGGCAGTCGAAGACCCGCTCATGGGTGTAGCTGGCCCAGGCCAGGTAGCCGCCGGTCGTGTGCAACACGCCCTTCGGCTTACCCGTCGAGCCCGAGGTGTAGAGGATGAACAGCGGATCCTCCGCGCCCATCGGCTCGGGCGGACAGTCGTCGGGGACGCGGTCCCGCTCCAGGCCATAGTCGTGGTCCCGGCCCGGGCGCATCGCCACCTTGGCCCCGGTGTTGCGGACGACGAGCACCGAGGCCACGCCGGCGGCCTTTTCCAGGGCTTCGTCGACGTTAGCCTTGAGGGGAATGGTGCGGCCGCCGCGCCGGCCTTCGTCGGCGGTAATGACGACTGTCGAGCCGCAGTCCTCGATCCGGCCCGCCAAGCTGTCGGGCGAGAAGCCTCCGAACACCACCGAATGGACCGCGCCGATGCGGGCGCAGGCCAGCATGGCCCAGGCCGCCTCGGGAATCATCGGCAGATAGATGGTCACCCGGTCGCCCTTCTGGACGCCGTGCGTCTTCAGCACATTGGCCATCCGGCAGACTTCGGCGTGGGCCTCGCGATAGGTGAAGGCGCGGCTCTCGGAGGGGTCGTCGCCCTCCCACAGGATGGCGACCTGTTCGGCGCGTTCGGCCAGGTGCCGGTCCAGACAGTTGACCGAGACATTCAGCACCCCGTCCTCGAACCAGCGGATGCGGAATTCCTCGCGCCGGAAGGAGACGTCTTTCACCTTCGAAAAGGGCTCGATCCAATCCAGCCGCTGACCGACCATGCGCCAGAAGATGTCGGGGTCGCGCTGCGCCAGCGCCCGCTCGGACTCCAGCGCCCGGGCGTCCATGGAGGCGCGGGCCTGTTGGTCTTCGCTGACGGGAAACAGTTCGCGGTCACTCATGGCGGGCTCCGGAAACGGCGTTCCGTCGGTAAAGGTCGCGGAACCGTCGCGCATTCAGTATGGGGACGGCCATCCGATTCCAAGCCGCCCAGCCGGCGAAGCCCCAAGTCCCCATGCTCATCCATCTGTCCTCCTGGCCCGAGATCGAGGCCCGGCTGAACCAGACCAAGACGGTCGTCATCCCCATCGGCTCCAACGAGCAGCACGGCCCCACCGGCCTGCTCGGCACCGACTGGCTGTGCCCGGAGATCATCTCCCACGCCGCCGAGAAGCAGGACGAAAGCCTGGTCGTGGCCCCGACCTTCAACATCGGCATGGCCCAGCACCACCTGGCCTTCCCGGGCACCATCACCCTGCGCCCCTCGACCTTCATGGCGGCGATCTCAGACTGGGTGTCGTCGCTGACGCGGCATGGGTTCGAGCGGATCTATTTCCTGAACGGCCACGGCGGCAACGTCGCCACCATCGAGGCCGCCTTCGCCGAGATCTACGCCGAATGGTCCTTCGCCGAGGAGCGCTGCCCCTTCATGCTGAAGCTGCGCAACTGGTGGGACCTGCCGGGCGTCACCTCGCTGTGCAACGGCATGTTCCC
>NZ_JANJTL010000102.1 GCF_024711105.1 Brevundimonas sp.
GGCTGCGCCTCGAACGGCGCGGGCACCCGGTTCGGCCGCAATCTCGGGGACGCGGCCCTACAGCCGTTGGAGGATCTCAACCTGCGGCGCGACGCCATCCCGCCGGTGCTGATGCGGGCCCTGGCCGCGCCCTATGCGACGCACGGGCTCGACGAGTGCATGCCGATCGCGCTTGAGGTCCGCACGCTGAACGAGGCCCTGGGTCCCGACACCGATGAACCGCCCCCGCCCGATCGAGGCCTGTCGGAGCAGGCGGTACAGGCGCTCGCCGACGCCGCCGTCGACGCCGTACGCAGCGAGACGACCGACTTCATCCCCCTGCGCGATTGGGTCCGGCGACTGTCCGGCGCCGAGCGCCACAGCCGCCAGGTCCAGGCCGCCATCCAGGCGGGGAGGGCGCGCCGCGCCTTCCTCAAGGGCTGGGGCATGCGCCAGAACTGCGCCCCGCCCGCTGCGCCAAGCTGGTTCCGCCCCCGCCCTCCGCGGCGAGAAGGCCTGCGCTGGCCTTGGGGCTAGTCTGACGCCAGATGCCGCGCGCGGAAGTCGTGGCGGAACTGTTCGAAGCGGCCTTCGGCGATCGCGCTGCGCATGGCGGCCGTTAGCGCCTGGAAGAAGGCGATGTTGTGCCAGCTCAGCAGGACCTGGCCGAGGATCTCCTCGGCGCGGACCAGGTGGTGCAGGTAGGCCTTGGAGTAGTCGCGGCTGGCCGGGCAATCGCTGTCCGGATCGAGCGGCTCGTCCATCTCGGCGAAGCGGGCGGCCTTGAGGTTGATGGGGCCGTCCCAGGTCCAGGCCTGGCCGTGGCGGCCCGAACGGGTAGGCAGGACGCAGTCGAACATGTCCACGCCACGCGCCACCGCCTCGACCAGGTCGATCGGCTTGCCGACGCCCATGAGGTAGCGCGGCCGGTCGGACGGCAGCATGCCGGCGGCGTAGTCCAGCGTGTCGCACATGGCCTGGTGGCCTTCGCCGACGGCCAGGCCGCCGATGGCGTAACCGTCGAAGCCGATCTCGGTCAGGCGCTCGGAGCTCTCGCGGCGCAGGTGCTCGAAGGTTGAGCCCTGCTGGATGCCGAACAGGGCCTGGGTGTCGCGCGTCCCGAAGGCGGCCTTGGAACGCTTCGCCCAGCGGGCGGACAGCTCCATGCCCTCGCGGGCGCGGGCTTCCTCTGCGGGCCAGGCGACGCATTCGTCCAGCTGCATGACGATGTCGGAGCCGAGCAGATCGGCCTGGATTTCGATGGAGCGCTCTGGCGACAGCACGTGCTTCGAGCCGTCGATGTGGCTGGCGAAGGTGACGGCGTCCTCCTTCACCTTGGAGATGTCCGACAGGCTCATGACCTGAAAGCCGCCGGAATCGGTCAGGATCGGACCATCCCAGCGCATGAAGCGGTGCAGGCCGCCGAGCCGCTTCACCCGCTCGGCCCCGGGGCGGAGCATCAGGTGATAGGTGTTGCCCAGGATGATGTCGGCGCCGGTCTGCTTCACCTGATCGACCGTCAGCGCCTTGACCGTGGCGGCCGTGCCCACCGGCATGAAAGCGGGCGTGCGGATGTCGCCGCGTGGGGTTCGCAGCACGCCCGTGCGCGCGGAGCCGTCGGTGGCGGAGATGTCGAAGGGGAAGGCGGCCATCAGGCGGCGCGGAATAGCAGCGACCCATCCCCATAGGAATAGAACCGATACCCTGTCTCGATGGCGTGGGCGTAGGCCGCACGCATGGTGTCGAGGCCCGAGAACGCGCTGACCAGCATGAACAGGGTCGATTTCGGCAGGTGGAAGTTGGTCATCAGCAGGTCGGCGGCGCGGAAGCGGTAGCCCGGGGTGATGAAAATGGCTGTGTCGCCGCGCCAGGGGCGGACGGTCCCGTCCTCGTCCGCGGCGCTCTCGAGCAGGCGCAGGCTGGTGGTGCCGACGCAGACGATGCGGCCGCCACCAGCGCGGACGGCGTTCAGGGCCTGGGCCGTCTCGGCGGAGACCTCGCCGGTCTCGGCGTGCATTCGGTGGTCGGCGGTGTCTTCCACCTTGACCGGCAGGAAGGTGCCTGCGCCGACGTGGAGCGTGACCGCATGGGTCGAGACGCCGCGGGCGGCCAGCCGCTCCAGCAGCTCGGGCGTGAAGTGCAGGCCCGCCGTGGGCGCGGCGACCGAGCCGTCCTCACGCGCGAAGACGGTCTGATAGTCGGAGCGGTCGCGATCATCCTCGGGGCGCTGAGCCGCGATATAGGGCGGGAGCGGCATGACGCCGGCCTCGCGGATGGCGTCGTCGAGCACGGGGCCCGACAGGTCGAAGGCGAGGGTGACCAGGCCGTCATCGGACTTCCCGACCACGGTGGCGTCCAGCCGGCCCGTGAGACAGGCGGCGTCCGAGCCCTGACCGAAGCGGACGCGGTCGCCGGCTTTCAGCCGCTTGCCGGGCTTCATGAAGGCGGACCAGCGGTCGGGCCCCTCGCGCTTGTGCAGGGTCGCCTCCACCGCGACTGTCAGGCCGTCCCGGTCGCGCACGCCCGACAGCCGCGCAGGGATCACCCGGGTGTCGTTGAAGACGAGCGCGTCGCCGGGCCGGAGCAGGTCGGGAAGGTCCCGCACGATCCGGTCCTCGAGACTGTCGCCGGGGCGAACCACGAGCAGGCGGGCGGAGTCGCGCGGACTGACGGGGCGCAGCGCGATCCGGTCGTTGGGCAGGTCGAAGTCGAAGTCGGAAACCTTCACCTCAGGCGGCTTCCAGCCGGGCGGTCAGCCCAAGCGCCTGTGCCAGCGCGCCGAGGCGCTTCGCGACCTTTTCGCCGAGCAGCAGGTCGGCCTGGGGACGGGCGGCGCGAAGCACCAGAACCTCGCCTTCGCGGGTCAGGCGGGTGGCGTTGAGCAGGCTGGGCGCCCGGCCGGACAGGTCGCTGCCGAGGCGCAGCGCCAGGCCGAGAATGCGGGCGCGGTCCAAGCCCTCGCGGCCCAGCAGGCGCGTGGCCAGGACCTCCTCGGGCAGGCTCCCGCCGCCGTAGCGGGCGTGGACCGCCACCGCGAGGAAGGCGCGTTCGAGGTGGTCCATGCCGGGAACTGGCGCCCGCAGAACCTGCTCAAAGGCGACATTGGCCCGATGGTCGGGATGCAGGCGCGCGCCCACATCGGCCAGCGCCGATCCGGCCTCCACAAGGCGCGCGGCGCGTTCCGGCGGGAAGTGGGTCTTCTGGCCCTCGAGCGCGCCCTTCAACCAGGCCGCCAGGCTGCGATCGAAGCCTTCGGACAGCGCGGCGCGCGCGCCCAGAGCCCGGCATCCCTCGACGAGCGGATCCAGCCCGCGCACGGCCTCGGGCATCGTGTCGAGCAGCAGACCCTCGCGGATGCCGTAGGCCGAAAACGAGACACGGTCTGCGCCGGCGCGCTCGCACAGCGCCGTCAGCACCCTGGCGGCGTGGGGCAGGGTGGCCGCGCGCTGCTTCGCCAGCTTGGCGAGGCGGTTCAGCGAGTCCTCGGACTGGAGCGACAGCAGCCGCGAGAGGTCCGAGATATCCCGCCGGGACATCTCATACTGATGCACGATCTCAAGTCGGTGCCGCGTCTGGCGCATGTGAAGCAGAGCCAGCGCCCGCCATGCGCCGCCCACGGCGTGGATCATGGGAGCACGCAGTTCCGACCTGCTCCCGAGAGTTTCACCCAGAAGACCGGCGGGATCGGCGGCGTCCTTAACCGAGAAAGGACCGAGCGGCAGGGTGAGGCCGTGGCCGACACGCCCCCCGCCCACCGGCACGAGCTCCAGGCTTGATCCCCCGAGGTCGGCGGCCAGGCCCTCCGCCAGCGGCGAGCCGGCCAGGACGCCAAGCGCCGCGTACCGCGCCTCCTCCTCCCCAGTCAGCACACGGATCTTGAGACCTGTGTCCGCGGCCACGCGATCGCAGAAGTCCGGCCCGTCCTCGGCTTCGCGAACCGCTGCGGTGGCGACCACGTGAACCTCGGCGGGCGCGATTGCGTCGAGCAGGACGCGAAAGCGCTTCAGCGCGGTCCGCGCGGCCTCGACGCCAGCACGGGAAAGCTTGCCCGTGCTGGTCACCTCGCGACCCAGGCCGGCCAGCACCTTTTCGTTGTGGCCGGTCCAGATGGCGCGGCCCTCGATCCGATAAAAGACCAGGCGCACCGAGTTGGAGCCGATGTCGATGACGGCCGCGTCGCGCGAGCGGAGGTCCGGCGCCGTCACAGGGAGATCGCCCGCGGCCGATCCTTCACGCGCCGCCCACGTCCCGACAGGCTAGGGTTGGTCATGAAATAGTCGTGCGCGGAGAACGCCTTGTCGGGGTGTTTTGGTTTCACGCGCGAATAGACGCCGTCAGGGGACAGCTCCCAGCTCTGGGCCTCGTCCTTCAGGTTCGCCACCATGATCTGGTCCATCGCCTGGTCATGGACCGTGGCGTTGACCACCGGGACCATCGCCTCGACGCGCCGGTCAAGGTTGCGCTGCATCCAGTCGGCCGACGAGATGAAGACCAGCGCCCGGTCGCTCGGAAGGTCCTGGCCGTTGGCGAAGCAGACGATCCGCGAGTGCTCCAGGAAGCGGCCGACAATCGATTTGACCCGAATGTTCTCCGACAGACCCTTCACGCCGGGACGCAGGCAGCAGACCCCGCGCACCACGAGCTCGACGCGGACCCCGGCCTGGCTTGCGCGATAGAGGGCGTCGATGATCTCGGGATGCACCAGCGAGTTCATCTTCGCCCAGATGGCCGCGGGCCTGCCACGCTGGGCGTTCTCGGCTTCGCGTTCGATGAGGCCGATCAGCCGAGACTTCATGGTGAGGGGCGAGATCTCCACCCGCTCAAGGTCATCGGGCTCGGCGTAGCCGGTGATGAAGTTGAAGATTTTCGCGGCGTCCCGTCCGAACTCCGGCGCGGAGGTGAACAGGCTGAGATCGGTGTAAACTCGAGCCGTCACCGGGTGATAGTTGCCAGTGCCGAAGTGACAGTAGGTGCGCAGCGTTTCGCCCTCGCGCCGGACGACGGCGCTCAGCTTGGCGTGGGTCTTCCACTCGACGAAGCCGAAGACGACGTGGACCCCGGCGCGCTCCATGGCGCGCGCCCAGCGCAGATTCGCCTCCTCGTCGAAGCGCGCCTTGATCTCCACCAGCGCCGTGACGTTTTTGCCGTTCTCAGCCGCCTCGATCAGGGCCGCGACGATGGGGCTGTCGTTGGAGGTGCGGTAGAGCGTCTGCTTGATGGCGATGACGTTCGGGTCGCGCGCCGCCTGACGCAGGAACTGGACCACCACGTCGAAGCTCTCGAACGGGTGGTGGACCAGGATGTCCTTCTCCCGGATGGCCGCGAAGCAGTCGCCGCCGTGCTCGCGGATGCGCTCCGGAAAGCGTGGCTCATAGGCCTTGAACTTGAGCTCAGGCCGTTCGCGCGTGATCAACTGGTCCATCTGGGCGAGGCCCAGCATGCCGTCGACGAGCACAACGTCCTCAGGCGCGGCGTCCAGCTGATCGATGATGAACTCACGGAGATCCTCCGGCATGGAGGACTCGATCTTGACCCGAACCACGCCGCCCAGGCGTCGCTGCTTCAGGATGGCCTCGAACTCCCGGACCAGGTCCTCGGCCTCTTCCTCGATCTCTATGTCGCTGTCCCGGATCAGGCGGAAGACGCCTTTCGCCTCGACGTCGCAACCCGGGAACAGGTGGTCGATGAAGAGCAGGACCAGGTTCTCGAGCGAAATATAGCGCCGCTTGCCCTTGGCCGAGCGGCCGTCGGTCGGCAGGGGCCAAAAGCGTCGAACCTGCGTCGGCACCGGCGCCAGGGCGTAGAGGCTGCGGCCGTCGCTGCGGCGACGCAGCTTGAGCGCCAGGGAGAAGCCCAGGTTCGGCAGGAAGGGGAAGGGGTGGGCCGGGTCGATGGCCATCGGCGTCAGCACGGCGAAGAGCTGGCTCAGGAACTCGGGCTCCAGCCGCTCGCGCTCGGTCTTGGACACCTGCTGGGGGTCGACCACCTCGATGCCTGCCGCGGCGAGCTCCCTGCGCAGCTTTCGCCAGCGCTTTTGCTGGTCGGCCATCAGGGCGCCGGCGGCGATGTTGACCCGCTCCAGCGTTTCCTGCGGGGTCAGGCCGTCCTGGCTGACGACGCGGACGCGCTCACGGACCTGGCCCTTCACGCCGGCCACGCGCACCATGTAGAACTCATCGAGGTTGTTGGCCGAGATGGCCAGGAACCGAAGGCGTTCCAGCAGCGGGTGCGCCGGGTTGGCGGCCTCTTCCAGTACGCGCCGGTTGAAGGCCAGCCACGACAGTTCGCGGTTGAAAAAGCGCTCCGGCGACGCCAGCAGCGCCTCGTTCAGCTTCAGCGGCTCGGCCCGTGACGAGGGCGCTTCCGGCAGGCTGGCGGCGGCGTCGACCATGACCGCCTTCTGGCCGCTCACGCTTTGGCGCGCAAGGGTTCTGCAAGGCTTCAGGGAACGTCATCATCCGCCCACGGACGATACTCGGACGCGCGCCGGCGCACGTTCTTGCCCCCGGCGGGGCGCGGCATTAATCGGGCGATATGAAGCGCTACGTCCCGTTCGCGGTGATCCTGTTGCTCGCGATAGCGGCCGGGCTCTGGTACCGCGCGACCCATCCGAGCACCCCGTGGTCCGAGGAGGCCGCCAAGTCGTCGCTGGGCGGGGGCTGACCTAGCCGAACAGCTCGCCGGTCGCCGCGTCGCGATCGAGAATGTCGCGCGCCAGGAGCCGATTGATCGGCCGGGCGCCGGACTCCTGATCCAGCCGTTCCACCACGTCGCGAGCCGCCGGAACCGAGCGCTCGATCCGGCGCAGGAGATAGTCGATCAGGTCGTCGCCCGGCGTGATGGCGCGCTCGGCGAACAGTCGGCGCAGCACCGCCCCCAGCACGGCGTCGTCGGGAGCCTCGACGCGCACGACCCGCATGGCGTCCAGGCGCGAGCGCAGATCGGGCAGGGGGGTCTCCCAGAGGGCCGGCGGCTCGCGCGACGCGAGCAGGAGGGCCCCGCCGGAGGCATGGGCGAGGTTGATCAGGTGAAACAGGGTTTCGTCGTCGGCCTGATCGGCGTCGTCGAGGAAGACGGGCCGGGCCTCAAGCGCCGGGAGATCGACCAGGGCTGCTTCCGCGCCCTTCAGGGAGGCGGCCCCCGTCCGTTCGGCCCAGACCGCGCCCAAGTGCGATTTGCCTGCCCCAGCGGGGCCAACGATGGCTAGCACGGGCGCGCTGGCGTCGGGCCAGGCGTCAAGAGCCTCGGCGGCGGCGCGGTTGCTGTCGCCCAGCACGAAGGCGGCGCGATCCGTCCGCGTCTCGCGGCGGAGCGGAAAGCGCATCTGGGCGGCGTGCAGCTTCAGGGCGGCGGCCATGCTCGAACAATAACCACCCGTCCGCGACGGTTGCGCGTCGGTTCCGACATGACCGGGGACAAACCGGCCGTGGGTGTGGACTGTCTGTGCGCTCAGAGCCCCAGCTTGGCCTTCAGGATGTCGTTGACCGCCGCCGGATTGGCCTTGCCGCCGGTGGCCTTCATGACCTGGCCGACGAACCAGCCCAGCGCCTGGGGCTTGTCCTTGACCGCAGCGACCTTGTCCGGGTTGGCGGCGATGATCTCGTCGACAGCCGTTTCGATGGCCCCGGTGTCGGTGACCTGCTTCAGGCCACGCTTCTCGACGACCTCGGACGGGGAGCCCTCGCCGTTCCAGACGTGGTCGAACACCTCCTTGGCGATCTTGGAGGAGATGACGTTCGTCTCGATCAGCTCGACCAGCTCGGCCACGTGGCCGGCGGGCAGGGGACATTCGTCGAAGTCCTTGCCGTCCGCCGCGAGGCGCGCCGACAGTTCGTTCGTGACCCAGTTGGCCACCAGCTTGGCGTCCCGGCCCTTGGCTGCGGCCTCGAAATAGTCGGCCTTGGCCTGTTCGGAGATCAGCACGCCCGCGTCGTACTGGGACAGGCCGTAGTCGCTCATGAAGCGGCGGCGCTTCTCGTCCGGCAGTTCGGGCAGGGAGCGGCGGATGTCCTCGATCCAGGCCTCCTCCAGTTCCAGGGGCAGCAGATCGGGGTCGGGGAAGTAGCGATAGTCCATCGCCTCTTCCTTGGACCGCATCGAGCGCGTCTCGCCCGCGCCCGGATCGTACAGGCGGGTTTCCTGCAGGATCGAGCCGCCGTCCTCGAGGATCTCGATCTGGCGGCGCGCCTCGTAATTGATCGCCTGGCTGATGAAGCGGAACGAGTTGACGTTCTTGATCTCGCAGCGCGTGCCGAACGGCTCGCCCGGGCGGCGCACCGAGACGTTCACGTCGGCGCGCAGATTGCCCTTCTCCATGTCCCCGTCGCAGGTGCCGAGATAGATCAGGATGGTCCGGATCTTCTTGACGTAGGCGACCGCCTCCTCCGGCGTGCGCAGGTCGGGACGCGAGACGATCTCCATAAGCGCCGTGCCCGCCCGGTTCAGGTCGACGTAGCTCTCGGTCGGCGACAGGTCGTGGATCAGCTTGCCGGCGTCCTGCTCCAGGTGGAGCCTCTCGATGCCGACTTCGAAGAAGGTGCCGTCCTCGCGCTCGACCTCGACCACGCCCTCGCCGACGATGGGGTGGTAGAGCTGGCTGATCTGATAGCCGGTCGGCAGGTCGGGATAGAAATAGTTCTTCCGGTCAAACTGGCTGAAGCGATTGATCTTCGCCTTGAGGCCGAGGCCTGTTCGCACGGCCTGTTCGACGCAGAAGCGGTTCAGAACCGGCAGCATGCCGGGGAAGCCCGCGTCGACCAGCGAGACCTGCTCGTTCGGCCCCGCGCCGAAGCCGACCGCCGCGCCCGAGAACAGCTTGGCGCGCGAGGACACCTGGGCGTGGATCTCCAGGCCCATGACGATCTCCCACGGCCCGGTGCGGCCCTGGATGTGCTTCGGATTGGCGGCGACGGTCTCGGTCATGCGGAGGCTATAGCGCGGAGCCGTCGCCGGCCTCAACACGCGCGGCGACGAGGCTTGACCGTGTCTGCCGGCGGCGCAAGTTAAGCGGAACGATGTTCTCTCGGGAGGGTGACATGAGCGTCGAACTGACCATGCTGGTCTACGCCACGGCATTGCTGATCGTGCTGGTCTTGATCCAGGCCTTGGCCGGGATCCGGGCCAATGGGCTGGCGACCCAGGCGGGGCCACGCGACAACCTGCCGCCGGTGCAGACATTCCACGGCCGCGCCAGCCGGACCGTCGACAATCATCGGGAGGGGCTGCTGATGTTCGCCCCGCTCGTTCTGGTCGCCGCCGTCATGGACATCTCGACCCGTCTGACGATCCTGGGCGCCCAGCTGTTCTTCTGGAGCCGCGTGGCGCATGCGGTGCTCTATCTGGCCGGCGTCCCCTGGCTGCGCGCCGCGGCGTGGGGCGTCGGCATGGCGGGAATCGTCCTGGTGCTCTTGGGAGTCCTTGGTCTGGCCTGACAGGGCGGAGCGGCTGGCGCGTCAAACCCCTCTCCCGTTGGGAGAGGGAGGGGCCAGGTCGCGCAGGGAGCGGGAGGGTGAGGGGTTACGTCCTCACCGGGCGAAGCTGAACCCGGATCGCTTCCAGAACTCGCGAGAGCTGCGTCAGGGCTTCGTCATTGCTGAATCTCAGCGCGTACCGCCCAACTGCCATAGCTCCATATCCACTGCATAGCGAAGATGGGCGAGGGCAGTGTCAGAGGAGACGCTTGCTCAAGACCATACTCGCAGCAGAGGCAGACCTCTGTCGCCCAATCTGCCCCGGACCGCGCCTTTCAGAATAGCCATTGCTCAGATAGAAGCCGGAGGCTCCCTCGGCGCCCGTGTCGGTGTAAACCTGAATGCAGTCGAGACCAAGTCCGACGGCTCGCTCCTCGGTGAGCTGCAGAATACTGGTGCCGAAACCGGAGCCGCGCATTTCCGGCAGCACACCAAACCAGCCGATCCAGCCTAGCGTCTCTGGGGCGCCAACTTCGCGATACAGCCCCGTGACCCCAACTGGCCTCCCGTCGTCTTCTGCGATCCAAACGTGCCAATCGGCGAGCGGGTACGGGCGGACCTCTAGGCCGCACCAGCACCGCATTGATGCCCGGAAGTATCGGCCTAGATCGGGCGAGAGTGCCGCGACAAGCGGCTCGAACTGTTGCCAGCGTCTGGAGTTAACAAGGATCATGATTCTTTCGGCTTTAGGCCGTTAAGCAAGCTTAGAAATTCCGCGCTGCATTGGCGATAGTATAGCGGCGGTTCACACGCTAAACCGGCATATTCTGTGAAATGGAATCTCCGGAGCAGGCGTGCGCCTTCTTCACTTATGGGCATAGCGTACAAAGTGCTGTTGAGATGGAAACGGGGGTGCATGCTTATTTGAAGCACGGCGCGCTGGAACATCAGCGGCAACATACGCTTACCCGAAAAATTTGATTTAAAATTGCTCAGGACGATCCCCGAAATATACCAATCAGGTCGTCCTCTGCTCGATAAGCAGGCCCTTATCGAATCTTCACTTATCAATGATTCCGGGTTGCAATCGTTGGTCAATCGTTCAGTCCATCGACGAGGAACTGGCCAAGTACCTATGCCTCCGATGATCTCGCCCCCGGAATCCCGTGCTGCTACGAGGCCACTTGGAAACGCCCGCCACCAACTGACAAATGTATCGAAGTCTATGCTGAAATCCTGATAGCTGTCGTTATCTATCTGCCAAAGTTGTCGGAGCTCATATGTGTCCCTGACAGCATCTACATCATGCTGCGTTGGCTGCAATTCATGGATTACTATCTCAGCAAGACTTGGTTTATCCTCCTCGGGGGCTCCGCGCACACGCTGGAGCAGCCTTTGCCTAGTCGGCTCGGGCAACGCGAAGTAGGCGAGTAGCGCCGACACGAGCGCGACAACCAGGGAAAGTATCTCGACCATCGTCCCCTCGACGGTGATCGGACATGGATAGGCGAGATGATCTCACATCGCTAGTTGAACAGCCATCACCACCACTTCTCCGGCCGCGCGGTGAACCCGGCGGCCTCTTCCAGCGCCGCGCCGACCTGGAAGACCGTGGCCTCGTCGAGCGCCTTGCCGATGACCTGCAGGCCTAGCGGCAGGCCGCCGGAGTCGAGGCCGGCTGGCACCGAGATGCCGGGCAGGCCGGCGAGGTTCGCGGTCACCGTGAAAACGTCGTTGAGGTACATCGTCACCGGGTCGATCTGCTTGTCGCCCAGCGCGAAGGCGGCCGACGGGGTCGACGGCGTCAGCACCGCGTCGACCTTGTCCCAGACGTTGTCGAAGTCCTGGGCGATGCGGCGGCGCACCTTCAGGGCCTTCACATAATAGGCGTCATAGAAGCCGGCCGAGAGGACATAGGCGCCGATGGTCAGGCGGCGTTGGACCTCCTTGCCGAAGCCCTCGGCGCGGGTGGTCTCGTAGAGGTCGGTCAGGCTCGACGCCTTGTCGGCGCGGTGGCCGAAGCGCATGCCGTCGTAGCGGGCCAGGTTCGAGGACGCCTCGGCGGGCGCCACGATGTAGTAGGTCGGCAGGGCGTATTTCGTGTGCGGCAGGCTGATCTCGACGATCTCGCAGCCCTTCGCCTTCAGCCAGTCGACGCCCTTGTCCCACAGCGCCTGGATCTCGGCGGGCATGCCGTCGACGACGTATTCGCGCGGCACGCCGATGCGCAGGCCCTTGACCGGCTTGCCGACGCTGGCGGTCCAGTCCGGCGTCTCGACGTCGAGGCTGGTCGAGTCCCTCGGATCGAAGGAGCACATCGAGCGCAGCATCAGGGCCGCGTCCTCGACCGTCTTGGTGATCGGCCCGGCCTGGTCCAGCGAGGAGGCGAAGGCGACCATGCCGTAGCGGCTGGCGCGGCCGTAGGTCGGCTTGATCCCGACCGTGCCGGTGAAGGCCGCCGGCTGGCGGATCGAACCGCCGGTGTCCGAGGCCGTGGCGGCCAGGCACAGGTCGGCCGCGACCGCGCTGGCCGAGCCGCCCGAGGAGCCGCCCGGCGTCAGGTCGGCGTTGGAGATCTTGGACTTCCACGGATTGACCACGGGCCCATAGGCCGAGGTCTCGTTGGACGAGCCCATGGCGAACTCGTCCATGTTCAGCTTGCCCAGCATCACCGCCCCGTCGCGCCACAGGTTGGCGGTAACGGTGGACTCATAGGGCGGGACGAAGCCGCGCAGCATGTTGGAGCCGGCGGTGGTCTGGACCCCGTCAGTGCAGAACAGGTCCTTGATCCCCAGCGGTGCGCCTTCCAGCGGGCCGGCCTCGCCGCGCGCAATGCGGCCGTCCGAGGCGCGGGCCATCTCCAGCGCCTTCTCCGGGGTCTGGACGACATAGGCGTTCAGGGCCGGGTTGGCCGCTTCGATCGTTCCGACGAAGGCGCGGGTGATCTCCTCCGACGAGAAGGCCTTGTCGCGCAGGCCATCGACCGCGGCCTTGAGGGTCAGCTTGGTGAGGTCGGTCATTCTATTCGACCACCTTGGGCACGACGAAGAAGCCGTCGGCGGCCTTGGGGGCGTTGGACAGCACCGCCGCGACGTTTCCGCCGTCGGTCACCACATCGTCGCGCAGGCGCAGCGGCTGGGACACGTTCGAGGTCATCGGCTCGACGCCTTCGATGTCGACCTCGTCCAGCTGCTCGATCCAGGCCAGGATGCCGTTCAACTCCTGCGCCAGGTGCTCGAGCCGGTCTTCCGGCGTCTTGATGCGGGCGAGATGCGCCACCCGGCGCACCGTCGCGGCGTCGATGGCCATGCGGCCCTCCAACCGTGAGAGTTCAAGCAGGCGGGATTAGCGGGCCGGCCTCACCTTGTCACGTCACCCCGGAGGACGCGAGGCGGCCATCCGGGGCCCAAGCTCGGCGTCGACAGCGTTTAGGTCCCGGATCGCGCCGAGGCGCGTCCGGGATGACGGCCTCACTCCGCGCCTGTCACCGTGATCGCGGCCGGGCCCTCACCGTCGGCGCCTGGCGTCCAGGTGACGATGACCCGGCGGGTGTCCGACCGGATCTCGCCCGAGTGGGGGTCCATGATGCTGTAGTCCATCTCCAGGTCGACGCGGTTCTCGCGCTCGCCGAGGATGCGGTACTCCAGGAAGTCGCCAAGCCGGAACACGCGCCAGCCGGAGCCCGGGTTCTCGAAAAACGCGATGTAGGTGTAGAGCCCGTTCATGGCGGGGTCGCCGCCCGCCGTGCCGAACAGCTTAACCGTCGGCTCCTGGCGCTCGA
>NZ_JANJTL010000125.1 GCF_024711105.1 Brevundimonas sp.
GATCACCATCTCGATCATGACGGGCTCCTAGTTCAGCGCGATCCGGCCGATAACGGCCGGGTCGGGGGTCGGGGTCTCGGGCGCGCCGTCCTGGCCGAAGTCGGTCCACTGGCTGCGGGCCATGAAGACGAAGTTGTCGCCGGAGATGAAGCCGGTGGTCGGCTCCGACAAGGGCGCCCCTTCGAACAGGGCCTGACGTTCGACCACGCTGGTCCAGTCGGGCGACAGGGTGAGCGCCAGGATGCGCGGCGTCTGGGTGCCGTTCTGGACAGCGATGATGCGATTGCCGCGACGGGCCAGGCCGTCGAGGCCGCGCACCTCCACGCCTTCCGGTACGCGGACCTGCTGCATGGCGCCGGTGGAGACCACCACCCGGTGCAGACCCGTCCCGTAGTTGGCGAAGATCACCCAGCGGCCGTCGTCCGACACCACCAGTCCCTGGGGCGAAGCGCGGGCCGGCGCGTCGGCGAGGTGCTCCAGCCGGCCCGATCCCGGCGCCAGCATGTAGATGCCCCCGCCGGTCGAATCGCTGACGAAGACCGAGCCGTCCGGCCCTAGCGCCAGGTCGGACAGCCGGCGGCCTTCGCCCGGCAGGGCGTAGACAGCCTGAACCTCGCCGTCCGACAGCGCCATGCGGATCAGGGCCGTCCCGGTCGCGCCCTCGATCGTGTCGTATTCGGTGTTGGAGGTCGTGACCCAGAGATGGCCGCGCTCCCGGTCGGCGACCATGCCGAAGACGCCGTGGGTCGCGCCTTCGGTCGTGAAGCGCTCCAGCGTCCCGTCCTGGCCGAGACGGAAGACGCCGGCCCTGTGGATCGACGAGACCAGCAGTCGCCCGTCGGCGCCGAAGGCGACGCTTTCCAGCAGCAGCGGCTCAGCCGGGCTGCGGGCCAGGACGGTCATGCCCTCGGGGGTGGTCTCGACCGTGACCACCGGAATCTCGGGCCCCGGGTCGTCCGGCCCGCCGAGAAAGCCGCAGGCGGCCAGCAGCGGCGCAAGCGCCAGGGCGGCGAGGAGAGGGCGGCGGACCATCGGCAAACTCCGAGAACGGCTGAGCCTAGCCTTGGCCGTGCGACTTGGGCAATCGAAAGGCCCGTCCGGGTGACAGGGCGGGCCGACGTGCTATTGAGCGCGCCTCAGGACGGAGCCGCCCCTTGGGGCAGCTTCGAAAGGAAACGCCGTTCAAGGGCGAGGCATGAAGAAGAACACGCAACCGCTGTCCCTGCGCGTGCCGGAACCGCCGGCGCGACCGGGCGGCAAGGCCGATTTCTCCCACGTCCCGATGGACCCCGCCGGCGCGGTCGCGCGCCCGGACATCACCGCGACGCCGGAAGAGATGCGCGACCACGCCTTCAGGCTGATCCGCGTGCTGGACGACGACGGCCAGGCGGTCGGCCCGTGGAACCCGCGGCTTGACGCCGACACGATGCGGCGGGGCCTCAAAGCCATGATCCTGACCCGCGCCTTTGATGACCGGATGCACCGCGCCCACCGCCAGGGGAAGACCAGCTTCTACATGAAGTGCACCGGCGAGGAGGCCATCGCCTGCGCCCAGGGGCTGGTCTTCAGCCCCGAGGACATGGGCTTTCCGACCTACCGCCAGCAGGGCCTGCTGATCGTTCGCGGCTATCGGCTCGCGAGCATGATGAACCAGATCTATTCGAACGCGGCGGACCCGATCAAAGGCCGCCAGCTCCCGATCATGTACTCGGACAAGTCGTTCGGCTTCTTCACCATCTCGGGCAACCTGGGCACCCAGTATCCGCAGGCCGTGGGCTGGGCGATGGCCAGCGCCTACAAGGGCGACGACAAGGTCGCCGTGGCCTGGATCGGCGACGGGGCGACGGCGGAAGGCGACTTCCACTCCGCCCTGACCTTCGCCGCGGTCTATCGCGCGCCGGTGGTGCTGAACATCGTCAACAACCAGTGGGCCATCTCGTCCTTCCAGGGTATCGCCGGCGGGCTCGAGACGACCTTCGCCTCCAAGGCCATCGGCTACGGCCTGCCGTGCCTCAGGGTCGACGGCAACGACTTCCTGGCCGTCTGGGCCGCCAGCCAGTGGGCGGCGGAGCGGGCGCGCTCGAACCTGGGCGCGACGGTCATCGAGATGCTGACCTACCGCCACGCGCCGCACTCGACCTCGGACGACCCCAGCCGCTATCGGCCCGCCGACGAGGGCGAGCACTGGCCGCTGGGCGATCCCATCGAGCGGCTGAAGCAGCACCTGATCGGCCTGGGCGAATGGTCTGACGACCAGCACAAGGCCGCTGAAGACGAGGCCGTCGAACAGGTCCGCGCCGCCGGCAAGGAGTCCGAGGCCATCGGCACGCTCGGCCAGTCGCGGCCCAGCGTGAAGACCATGTTCGAGGAGGTGTTCGCCTCCGAGGACTGGCGCCTGGTCGAACAGCGCCGCGAAGTGGGGGTCTGATCCATGGTTGAGCAAACGACCTTCACCGAAGCCGACCGCACCGACGGCATCGCGCCGGACGCCGTGGACGCCAAAAACCCGCCGGCCTCCGACGCGCCGGAGCGTCCGTCGGTCGCCGCCATGAACATGATCCAGGCGCTGAACTCGGCGCTCGACGTGAAGATGGCCGAGGACCCCAACGTCCTGTCGTTCGGCGAGGACGCCGGGTACTTCGGCGGCGTCTTCCGCGTCACGGACCACCTGCAGCAGAAGCACGGCCTGACCCGCAGCTTCGACGCCCCAATCTCGGAGAACGGCATCGCCGCGGCCGGCATCGGCATGGCGGTCTATGGCCTGCGCCCCGTGATCGAGATGCAGTTCGCGGACTACATCTATCCGGCCTACGACCAGCTGGTCTCCGAGGCCGCCAAGATCCGCTATCGCTCGGGCGGCGAGTTCACCGTGCCGATCACAGTCCGCAGCCCCTACGGCGGCGGCATCTTCGGCGGCCAGACGCACAGCCAGAGCCCCGAGAGCCTGTTCACCCATATCGCGGGGCTGAAGGTCGTCATTCCGTCCAACCCCTACGACGCCAAGGGCCTGCTGATCGCCTCGATCGAGGACGACGACCCGGTCGTCTTCTTCGAGCCCAAGCGCCTCTACAACGGCCCGTTCGACGGCTGGCACCAGAACCCCGTCCAGCCCTGGAAGGCCCAGAAGCTGGCCCAGGTCCCGACCGGCAAGTACGTCGAGCCGCTGGGCAAGGCGCGGATCATGCGCGAGGGCTCGGATGTCACCATTCTGGCCTATGGGACCATGGTCTGGGTCAGCCTGGCGGCCGCCGAGCACGCGGGCGTCGACGCCGAGGTCATCGACCTGCGCTCGCTGGTGCCGCTCGACATCGAAGCCATCGAGGCCAGCGTGAAGAAGACCGGCCGCTGCGTGGTGGTGCACGAGGCGCCCAAGACGAGCGGCTACGGCGCCGAGCTCAGCGCGCTGGTGCAGGAGCGCTGCTTCTACCACCTGGAGGCGCCGGTGGCGCGGGTGTGCGGCTGGGACATCCCGTACCCGCACGCCTTCGAGTGGGAATATTTCCCCGGCCCCGAACGGGTGGCCGACGCGCTCAAGCGGACCATGGAGGGCTGATCGGGATGGGTCGTTTCGTCTTCAAGCTGCCCGACGTGGGCGAAGGCACCGCCGAGGCCGAACTGGTCGCCTGGCACGTCAAGATCGGCGACACCGTCGCCGAGGACCAGATCATCGCCGACGTCATGACCGACAAGGCGACGGTCGAGCTGACCAGCCCGGTGGCCGGCAAGGTCACCGCGCTCCATGGCGAGCCAGGCTCCATGCTGGTCGTCCGCGCGCCGCTGGCCGAGTTGGAGGTCGAGGGGGCAGGGAACGCGTCCGAGGCCGAGCCTGCGCCCGCCGCCGCTCCGGCTCCGAAGGCCGAGCCGGTCAAGTCCGCTGAACCCGCGCCGGCGCCCGCCGCCGCGCCGGCTCCGGCCGCTTCGGGCGCCAATTACGTCTTCAAGCTGCCTGACGTGGGCGAGGGCACGGCCGAGGCCGAGCTGGTTGGCTGGCACGTCAATGTCGGCGACACGGTCTCCGAGGACCAGATCCTCGCCGACGTCATGACCGACAAGGCGACCGTCGAGATCACCAGCCCGGTGAGCGGCGTCGTGGTGGCCCTGCACGGCGAGCCGGGCGTGGCCCAGGCCGTCGGCGGCCCCCTGGTCAGCTTCAAGGTCGAGGGCGCCGGCAATGTGAAGGCCGAGGCCGCGCCGGCTCCGGCGCCCGCGCCGAAGGCGGCTGAGCCCGCCAAGGCCGAGGCCAAGCCTGCGCCTGCCAAGACAGACACGCCCAAGGCGGCTCCGGCCAAGGCCGCCGCCGAAGCCTTCACCACGCGCATCGCGGGCGAACGCCCGCTGGCCTCGCCGGCGGTGAGGAAGCGCGCGCGCGAGCTGGGCATCGAGCTGCAGTTCGTGCCGGGCTCGGGTCCGGCGGGCCGGATCACCCACGAGGACCTGGACGGCTACGTCGCCTCCGGCGGCCGGGGCTCGGCCGCGCCATCCGGCGGCGGCTCGATGTACGCCCAGGCCGAGGGCGTGACCGAGACCCGCGTCATCGGGGTCCGGCGCAAGATCGCCGAGAAGATGGCCGAGAGCGTGCGGCGCATCCCGCACATCACCTATGTCGAGGAGATCGACGTCACGGCGCTGGAGGAGCTTCGCGCCCACCTGAACGCCCAGGCCAAGCAGACCGGCAAGCCCAAGCTGAACGTCCTGCCGTTCATCGCCCGCGCCATCGTCGTGGCCCTGCGCGACCAGCCGAAGATCAACTCGCACTACGATGACGAGGCCGGGGTGCTGACCACGCACAACGCCGTGCACCTGGGCATCGCCGCCCAGACGCCGAACGGCCTGATGGTCCCGGTCGTCCGCCACGCTGAGGCCCGCGACCCCTATGACACCGCGCTCGAGATCGCGCGCGTCTCGGGCGCGGCCAAGGACGGCTCGGCCAAGCGCGAGGAGCTGTCCGGCTCGACCATCACCATCACCTCGCTCGGCACGCTGGGAGGCGTCGTCCACACGCCGATCATCAACCACCCCGAGGTCGCCATCGTCGGCCC
>NZ_JANJTL010000132.1 GCF_024711105.1 Brevundimonas sp.
AGTACCGCCGCGGCTACAAGTTCTCGACCTATGCGACGTGGTGGATCCGCCAGGCCATCACCCGCTCGATCGCCGACCAGGCGCGGACCATCCACATCCCGGTCCACATGATCGAGACGATCAACAAGATCGTCCGCACCCAGCGCCAGATGCTGCACGAGATCGGCCGCGAGGCGACCCCGGAGGAGCTGGCCGAACGCCTGGCCATGCCGCTGGAGAAGGTCCGCAAGGTCCTCAAGATCGCCAAGGAGCCGATCTCGCTCGAAACCCCCATCGGGGACGAGGAGGACAGCCACCTCGGGGACTTCATCGAGGACAAGAACGCCGTCCTGCCGATCGACGCGGCCATCCAGTCGAACCTGCGCGAGACGACGACCCGCGTGCTGGCGTCGCTGACGCCGCGCGAGGAGCGGGTGCTGCGCATGCGCTTCGGCATCGGCATGAACACCGACCACACCCTGGAAGAGGTCGGCCAGCAGTTCTCGGTGACGCGTGAGCGCATCCGCCAAATCGAGGCCAAGGCCCTGCGGAAGTTGAAGCACCCGAGCCGGTCGCGGAAGCT
The DNA here is from genome assembly GCF_024711105.1 of Brevundimonas sp. Classification (GTDB taxonomy): domain Bacteria; phylum Pseudomonadota; class Alphaproteobacteria; order Caulobacterales; family Caulobacteraceae; genus Brevundimonas. The sequence continues at coordinate 563 of NZ_JANJTL010000132.1, forward strand.
GCGGAGCTTCCTGGACAGCTAAAGCGCGCAACCAACCACCCCGCCGCGCGTTGCAGCCGTTCGGGCCGGTCCGCGCGCGGACCATGGGGGCGTGATTGGCAAGCGACGGTGAGGCGATTTCTGAAGGCGGTGACCGCTTGCGCGAGCTTGAGCGGCTGGCTGACGCCATGCCCGTTCTGGTTTCGAGGATTGGCGCGGACACCCGATACCGCTTTGTGAATCAGGCCTACGAGACCTGGTTCGGAAAGCCGCGCGACCAGTTGCTGGGCCGCACGATGGCCGAGGTGCTGGGCTCCGAGGCCTATGAGTCGCTGAAACCCCGCATCGAAGCGGCCCTGCGCGGCGAACCGACCCATTTCGAGGGACCGGTCGCCTATCGCGACGGCGGCACGCGCCACATCCGCGCCGAATACACCCCGGACATCCGGCCCGACGGCAAGATCGAGGGCTTTTTCGCCCTGGTCGTGGACCTGAGCGCCGCACGGCGCGCGGAGGCGGCGCTGAGGGAAAGCGAAGGCCGCTTTCGCGAGCTGGCCGAAGCCATGCCGCAGCTTGTCTGGACCGCCGGGCCAGACGGCCGGGTCGACTATTACAATGCCCGCCGTGAGCGATATGCCGGGCTGGGCGGGGATGCGGAAGCGGGCTTCGACTGGGCCCCGATGGTGCATCCAGACGATCTGGAGCGCACCGCCGCGGCCTGGGAGGCCTCGCGCGCGAGCGGCGAGCCCTACGCCTGCGAGCATCGGCTGGCCCTGAGAGACGGCGGCTGGGCCTGGCACGTCAGCCGGGCCGAGTGCGCGCGCGGCGACGACGGCGAAATCGTGCGCTGGTACGGCACGGCCACCGACATCGACGAGCTGAAGGCCGCCGAGTCGGCCGGGCGCGAACGCGAGGCGCGCAACGCCGTGCTTCTGGAGGTGAACGCGCGCATCGCCGAATTGAGCGACCCGGAGGAGATCTCCTTCGCGGCCGCGGAGATCCTGGCGCGCGCCATGGGCGTGGACCGCGCCGGCTATGGCCTGATCGATCCGCGACGCGAAACCATCACCATAGAGCGGGACTGGAACGCGCCCGGCGTGCAGAGTCTGGCTGGCGTTCTGAACTTCCGGGACTACGGCTCCTACATCGAGGACCTGAAGCGCGGCGAGACGGTGGTGTTCGCCGATGCGCGGGAGGATCCGCGAACGCGCGATACGGCTGCGGCGCTGGAGGCCATCAACGCCCGATCGATCGTGAACATGCCGGTGACCGAGGAGGGCTCCTTCGTCGCCCTGCTCTACCTCAACCACGGAGACCGGAGGGACTGGACGCCGGAGGAGCTCAGCCTCATCCGCGAGGTCGCCAACGTCACCCGATCTGCGGTCGAACGCAGGCGGGCCGAGCAGGCCCTGATCGCCGAGAAGCGGGCGCTGGAGATCCTCAACGAGGCGGGCGCGGTGGTCGCCGCCGACATGGATCTGGCCGCGGTGGTCCAGCGCATCACCGACGCGGGCGTGGCCCTCACCGGCGCCCAGTTCGGGGCCTTCTTCTACAACGTGCTCGACGACGAGGGCGGCAGCTACATGCTGTATTCGGTCTCGGGCGTGCCGGTTGAGGCGTTCTCGCGCTTTCCGATGCCGCGGAACACGGAGGTCTTCGCCCCCACCTTCGCGGGCGAAGGGATCGTGCGGTCCGACGACATCACCCAGGACCCCCGCTACGGAAGGAATTCGCCGCACAGCGGCATGCCTGAAGGGCACCTGCCGGTGCGCTCCTATCTGGCCGTACCGGTGCGGTCGCGCACAGGCGAAGTGCTGGGCGGTCTGTTCTTCGGACACCCACAACCCGCGGTCTTCGGCAAGGACGCCGAGCGCGGGCTGGCAGGGCTGGCAGGCCAGGCGGCCGTCGCGATCGACAATGCGCGGCTGTTCCAGTCGGCCCAGGCCGAGATCCGGCAGCGCCAGAAGGCCGAAGCCGAGTTGCAGGCGCTGAACGCCACCCTGGAGGCCCGCGTCGAGGCGGAGGTCGCCCAGCGGCTGCGGGCCGAGGAGGCGCTGGTCCAGTCCCAGAAGATGGAGACAATCGGCCAGCTGACGGGCGGGGTGGCCCACGACTTCAACAACCTGCTGACCCCCATCGTGGGGGCGCTGGACCTGCTGAGGCGCCGGCTGGGCGACGATGAGCGCGCCATCCGCCTGACCGACGGCGCGCTCCAGGCCGCCGATCGGGCGCGAACCCTGGTGCAGCGCCTGCTCGCCTTTTCCCGCCGCCAGCACCTGCAGCCCCGCCCGGTCGATGTCGGCGCACTCTTGCGGGGCATGGAGGACCTGATCAGCCGCTCGCTCGGGCCGCAGGTCGCCCTGACGGTCCGGGCCGAGGAAAGCCTGGCGCCGGCCCTTATCGATCCCAACCAGCTCGAACTCGCGGTGCTGAACCTGGCGGTCAACGGCCGCGACGCCATGCCCGACGGGGGCTCACTCGACATCGCGGTGCAGGCCGACGGCGCCCCGCCGGACCTGGCCGAAGGACGCTATCTGAAGCTGACCGTGACCGACACCGGCACGGGCATGGACCGGGCCACCCTGGCCCGTGCGGTGGAGCCCTTCTTCACCACCAAGGGTGTCGGACGGGGCACCGGGCTGGGCCTTTCCTCCGTGCACGGAATGGCGGTTCAGTCAGGCGGCGCCTTTGTGCTGGAGAGCGAGCCGGGCAAGGGCACGACCGCCACCCTCTGGCTGCCGGCGGCGGAAGGCTCGGCCGAAGCGGAGCCCGGCCGCGCCGAGACCGAGACGGCGGCGCCAACCTCCGCGACGGTGCTTCTGGTCGATGACGAGGACCTGGTGCGGGCAGGCGCCGGAGAGATGCTGGCCGAGGCCGGCTATCGGGTGGTCCAGGCGGCTTCCGCCGATCACGCGCTGCAGATGATCCGCAGCGGTTTGGTGTTCGACCTGCTGGTCACCGACTACGCAATGCCGGGCATGACGGGCGCGTCGCTTGCGCGTGAGGCTCGGTCGCTCAGACCCGGCACGCCGGTTCTGCTCATTACCGGGTATGCGACCCTGACCGATGCGGAGGCCGCCGGCCTGCCTCGCCTGGCCAAGCCGTTCCGGCAGACCGACCTGACCGCCGTGGTGGCCGAAATGCTGCCTCGCGGGCGCGAGGCCTAGAACAGGCCGATCAGCTCGCGCCCGGCGAGGGCGGCGAACAGGAGCGCCGCGGCGGCCAGGAGGGTGTTCGACAGCCAGCCAGAGCGCCATTCGGCGGGCAGCCGCGGCGAGTTGAGCAGCCACAGCAGGGTCCCGGCCAGAAACGGCATGAACAGCGCGCCCAGGGCGCCATAGGCGACAATCAGGGCGAAGGGCCGATCCATGAACAGCAGGAGCATCGGCGGGAAGGTCAGCCACAGGGCGTAGACCCGGAACGCCGGGCCGCCGTCGGCGCGCACGCCGTCTTCCTCGGGCCGGCCGCGCATGTGGGCCCAGAAGTCGCCGAACAGCAGGCTGACCCCCTGCCAGACGCCGATCAGGCTGGAGAACGTCGTCGCCCAGAAGCCGACCAGGAACGCTACGGCCACAGGTTGGCCGAACCGGTCCTCGAGCACCGCGCCCAGGTCGAGCAGGCCGCGGTCGCCGCTCGCCAGCGCCACGCCTCCCGCGTGCAGCAGTTCGGCGCCCACGATGAGCATGGCCACGACGAAGACGCCCGTGACGAGGTAGGCGACGCGGTTGTCGAGCCGCATGACGCCGATCCAGTCCGGCCCCTTCCAACCCTTGGCGTTCAGCCAGTAGCCGTAGGCGGCCATGGTGATGGTGCCCCCAACCCCGCCGATCAGGCCGAGGGTGTAGAACAATGACCCTTCCGGCAACGTCGGCCACAGGCCGGTCAGGAGGCGCGGCAGGTCCGGCGTGACCAGTACCGCCAGGCCGACCACGGTGACGAACATCACGCCCACCAGCGCCGTCATGACCTTTTCGAACAGGCCGTACCCCCCGAACCACACGAGGAGCAGCCCGGCCACACCGGAGATCATCCCCCAGGTCTTGAGGTCCAGGACCGGGAACAGGGCCGCGAGCGGCAGCGCCGTCGCGCTCATGGCCG
>NZ_JANJTL010000177.1 GCF_024711105.1 Brevundimonas sp.
GAATCACCGGCGCGATCCGGGCTTTCGGGTTGATCTGGTCTATTGGGCGCACGCGTGCGCCGGCCGAGCCGGCCTAGGCCGGCTCGGCTTCCAGCCGCTTGTCGAGGTAGGCGCTCACGTGGCCTTCGACGTCGGCCATGTTGTTCTCCCAGAAGTGGGAGGCGCCCTCGATCAGGTCGTAGTCGATGACGATGCCTTTTTGGGTGCGCAGCTTGGCCACGACGCGCTCGACTTCGGGCGGCGGCACGATGGTGTCGGCGGCGCCGTGCAGGAACAGGCCCGAGGCCGGGCAGGGGGCCAGGAAGGAGAAGTCGTACATGTTGGCCGGGGCGCTGACCGAGATGAAGCCGTCCGTCTCGGGCCGGCGCATCAGAAGCTGCATGCCGATGTAGGCGCCGAACTGATAGCCGGCGACCCAGGTCTGGCTGGCCTGCGGATTGTGCGCCTGCAGCCAGTCGAGCGCGGTGGCGGCGTCCGCCAGCTCACCGATGCCGGAGTCGAACTCGCCCTGCGAACGGCCCACGCCGCGGAAGTTGAACCGCAGGGTGGCGAAGCCGCGCTTCATGAACAGGTGGTAGAGCTGGACCGCCACAGGATTGTTCATGTGGCCGCCCGCCTTGGGGTGCGGATGCAGGATCAGCGCGATCGGAGCCGTCTCGGACTTGCCCGGCGAATAGCGGCCTTCGATACGTCCGGCGGCCCCGGGCAGGATCACTTCAGGCATAGACAACCCCAATGAAAATCAGGCGCGGAGCCGCCTGCAATAGTTGACTGCCCCGCTCGGATTTCTTAGATGACGCGCGGTCTCGCCCGCGCGGCGGCGGTATGTAGCACAGGCCCCGCTGAGCGCGCGTATTTTCTGAATGAGGGAGCCCATGCGGCTGTCCACCAAGGGGCGCTATGCGGTCATGGCCATGGCCGATCTCGCCCGAAACAGCTCGACGGCCGGCGGTGAGCGGGCGGTGTCGCTAGCGGAGATCGCCACGCGTCAGGAGATCAGCCTGTCCTATCTCGAACAGCTGTTCGCGCGTCTGCGCCGTGCGGGCCTGGTGAAGAGCGTGCGGGGCCCCGGCGGGGGCTACCGCCTGGCGCACGCGGCCACGGACACCTGGGTGGCCGACATCGTGCTGGCCGTGGACGAGCCCATCCGCGCCACCCGCTGCTCGGGCCAGGGCTCGCCGCGCGGCTGCATGGTCGGCGGCGAACGCTGCATCACCCACGACCTGTGGGAAGGCCTGGGCCAGGAGATCCATCGCTATCTCGCCAGCGTCTCGCTGGCCGACGTGATCGCGCCGCGCGAGTGCCCCACCGCGCGCGTGGCCGCCGCCCTGGAAGGAGCCGCGGCGTGAGCGTCTATCTCGACTACAACGCCTCGGGCCTCGTCCGCCCGGAGGCCCTGAAGGCCGCCGCCGAAGCGCTGGCTGACAACGGCAATCCCTCGGCCGTCCACGCCGCCGGTCGCCGGGCGCGGGCGCGCATCGAGACCGCGCGCGCCGAGGTCGCCGCCCTTGTCGGGGTGGAGCCGTCGAGCGTGATCTTCTCCTCCGGCGGCACGGAATCCAACGCCCAGGCGATGAACAGCGCCCTGCGCTCCGGCTTCGAGCGGCTGATCATCGGCGCGACCGAACACCCCTGCGTCGCCGAGGCCGCGGCCATGAGCGGGCGCGAGGTCACGGTTATCCCGGTCGATCGTCATGGCGTCGTCTCCCTCGAGGCCATCGAGGCCGCGCTCAACGCCGGCGGCCCCGCCTTCGTCGCCATCCACCACGCAAACAACGAGTCCGGCGTCATCCAGCCGATCGCCGAGATCGCCGCCCTGGTGCGCGCGCACGGCGGCTGGCTGCACGTCGACGCCGTCCAGTCGGCTGGCAAGATCCCGGCGCGGATGGATGACCTCGGCTGCGACACCCTCACCCTGTCCGCGCACAAGCTGGGCGGGCCGCAGGGCATCGGCGCCCTGATCGCCGGACCGCGCGCCACGGTGCACAAGACCCTGTTCGGCGCAGGCCAGGAACGCGGCCTACGCGCCGGCACCGAGAACGTCCCGGGCATCGCGGGCTTCGGCGCGGCCGCCGCCTGCGCGCGCGCCGAGCTTGAGGCCGGCCACGACCATGCCGATTGGCGCGACGCGGCCGCGCAGGCCATGAAGGCCATGGGAGCGGTGGTCGCTGGCGACGGCGTCGCGCGCCTGCCCAACACCCTGTTCGCCGCCACGCCCGGCTGGGCCTCGATGCAGCAGCTGATGGCCCTCGACCTGGCGGGCGTCATGGTCTCGGGCGGCAGCGCCTGCTCTTCGGGCAAGGCTAAGCCGTCCACGGCGCTGGTCGCCATGGGCATGGACGATCTCGCGACCTCGGCCATCCGTGTTTCCGGTGGCTGGGGCACCACCGAAGCCGACTGGACGCGCTTCGCCACGGCCTGGACCGAGGCCCTGACCAAACAGCGCGCGCGCCATCCCGAGATGGAGCCCGCCTGATGGCCGCCGTCGCCAAGACCGTCGAGACCGTCCGGGACCTCGAAGCCTACAAGCACGGCTTCGTCACCGACGTCGAACAGGAGTTCGCGCCTGTCGGCCTCAGCACCGATACGGTCCGCTTCATCTCGGCCAAGAAGGGCGAGCCCGAATGGCTGCTCGAATGGCGGCTGGCCGCGCTCGAACGCTGGCAGGCGATGGAGGAGCCGACCTGGGCCAAGGTTGACTACGTGCCGGCCGACTATCAGGCGCTGCACTACTACGCCGCGCCCAAGACGAAGGAGGGGCCCAAGTCGCTGGACGAGGTCGATCCGGAAATCCTGGAAACCTACAAGAAGCTGGGCATCCCCTTGCGCGAACAGGAGGTCCTGGCCGGCGTCCAGGGCGCGCCGAAGTATGCGGTGGACGCCGTCTTCGACAGCGTCAGCGTCGTCACGACCTTCCGCGAGGAGCTGGCCAAGGTCGGCGTGCTCTTCATGTCGTTTTCCGAGGCCGCCCGCGAACATCCTGAACTGGTTCGCAAATACCTTTGCTCGGTCGTGCCGGTGTCGGACAACTATTTCGCGGCGCTGAACAGCGCGGTATTCTCGGACGGATCGTTCGTCTATGTCCCGCCGGGCGTCCGCTGCCCGATGGAGCTGTC
>NZ_JANJTL010000145.1 GCF_024711105.1 Brevundimonas sp.
GCGGCTTGCGCCAGCGCCTCGATCCCGGCCTGGAAAGCATACTCGATCCAGGGCATCAGCGCCTGAACATCGGCCTGTTCCACTGTCGCGCCGCACCAGATGCGCAGGCCCGGCGGGGCGGCGCGATGGGACTCCACGTCCAGCGCCGCGCCCTGTTCCTTGAGCCAGGCGGCGACGTCCCGGGCGAAGCCGTCGGCCTGACCGCGGATCTCAGTGAAGCGCAGGCAGACCGAAGTCTCGGAGCGCGTGGCCGGGTCGCGGGCGAGGAAGTCGATCCAGGGCGTGGCCTCGACCCAGTCGGCCAGCACGCGGAAGTTGGCCTGGGTGCGGGCGATCAGGGCGGGCAGGCCGCCGACGCCTTCCGCCCAGGCCAGGCACGCCATCCAATCCTCTAGCGTCAGGATGGAATAGGTGTTGATCGGCACGGCCTCGGCCAGCTGGCGGTCGAAGCCCCGGGCGTCGCAGAGGCGCAGGACCTTGGGGACGGGCCACGCCGGAGCGTGAGTGTCGAGCCGCTCGATGGCGCGCGGCGACAGGACCAGCACCCCGATGCCTGCGTCGCCGCCCAGCGCCTTCTGGAAAGAGAAGGTGGTCGCATCCAACCGGTCCCACTGCAGTGGCATGGCGAAGGCGGCCGAGGTCGCGTCGCAGATGGTCAGCCCCTCGCGATCGGCCGAGATGAAGCCGGCGTCCGGCACGCGTACACCCGAGGTCGTGCCGTTCCAGGCGAAGACGAGGTCGCGGTCGGGCCGAACGCGGGACAGGTCAGGCAACTTCCCGTAGTCGACCTTGAGCACCTCGGGGTCGAGCTTGAGATGGTCGCGGACGTCGGCGGCCCAGGTCTTGCCGAAGTTCTCGTAGGCGAGCACCTGCACGGGCCGGGCGCCGAGCAGGTTCCACAGCGCGGCCTCGACCGCGCCGGTGTCCGAGGCCGGGGTGAAGACCAGGGCGTAGTCTTCCGGGATTCGGAGCACGCGACGGGTCAGGTCCCGCGCCTCGCGGAAGCGGGCCAACACTTCGGGGCTGCGAATGTTGCGGCCCGTGATGGCGTCGGACAGCTCCGCGAGCCGCCAGCCGGGCGGCTTGGCGGTGGGGCCGGAGGAGAAGAAGGGACGCGTGGGAAGGGGCGGACTCATGGCGCAAGGCAACGCTTGCGCGCGCGCCTTTGCAAGCCTTGCGGCGAATTCATCGAGGTGAACCGAACCTGAACCCTGCCGTTCAGGTGCGGCTCAGCCGCCGGGTGGTTCCTTGACGTCAACGCCGCACCTCCCCGCGGCGGAGACGAAAGGAACCGAGATGTTCAAGAAAGCCATCCTCCCCCTGGCCGCGGTGACCGCCCTCTCCGCCGCCGTTCCCGCCGCCGCCCAGACGATCAGCGTCAGCTTCGGCTATGGGCAGGACTACGGTGGCCGCTATGACCGCGGCGACCGTTACGATCGCCACGACCGCTGGGATCGCGGCTGGGATCGGATCGAACACCGAATCCAGCGCCTTGATCGGCGGATCGACCAAGGCGTCCGCTCCGGCCAGATCAGCCGGCGCGAGGCCTACAGCCTGCGGATGCAGTTCCGGGCCCTGGTCCAGCTGGAGCAGCGCTACAGCCGCGGCGGTCTGAACGAGTGGGAGCGCCGCGACCTGAACCAGCGCTTCGATCGCCTGTCACGGCAAATCCGTTACGAGCGTCGCGACCGCGATCATCGGCGCTGGTAACGAAGACGCCTTCCCAAGGGCGTGAAGAGCGGCGCGGTCCGAACGGGCCGCGCCGTTTTCCTTGTCTCAGACGCGCAGGATGCTCTCGACGGTGGTGAAGGCCTGTCCGTTCAGGATGACGCGGTCGCCGCGCAGTTCGGTGGTGATGACCCCGCCGCGCGTGGGGAAGGCCTGGAGGAAGCGGACCTCGGGCCGGCCGAGCCGGTCGGCGTAGAGCGGCGCGAGGATGCAGTGGGCCGAGCCCGTGGCCGGATCCTCGGCCACGCCCGAGCCCGGCGCGAAGAAGCGATCGACGACATCAAAGGCCGGATCGTCGCTGTCGGCGGAAACGACGATATTGCCCCGGCCGCCGGTGGCCTCGCCCGCGATGCGGTGCAGGGCGGCGATGTCGGGCTCGAGGCCGCGGACGGTCGCGGCGCTGTCCAGCACGGCGATGAGATAGGCGCCGGCCCAGACCTCGAGGGGCTCCACGCCCAGGGCCTCGGCCAGTCCGTCGGGGACGGTGGTCCGCTTGGGCGGATCGGCCGGGAAGTCCATGGCGTAGCCGTCGCCGGAACGGCGCATGATCAGGGGGCCTGACCGGCTGTCGAAGGTGACGGCTTCGGCGTCCAGGCCCAGCTCGGTGAACATGACGTGCGCCGAGGCGAGGGTGGCGTGGCCGCACAGCGGCACCTCCATCCCCGGCGTGAACCAGCGCAAGCCAAAGCGGGCCGGATCGCCGGTCTCCAGCAGGAAAGCCGTCTCCGCCTGGTTGTTCTCACGCGCCAGGGCCTGCATCCAGCTGTCGTCCGGCCAAGCCTCGAACGGCTCGACCACGCAGGCTGGATTGCCGAGGAACGGGCGCGGCGCGAAGGCGTCGACGGTCCATTGTCGCATGGTCACTGTGGCTCAAGCTCCAAGCTGAGGTCGCGTCCGTAGATTTCGCCAGCCAAGCCGACGCTTGTGCGCATGGTGATTTGCAGGTCGCCGGGCACCGGTCCGGCGCAGGTTGAGAGAGCTTGTGGCTCGTCAACCTCGCTGATCACCAAGTCAGCGATGATGGAGTCCGCGTCGCCTTCCAGAACGATTCCGCTGACGCGCTCAAGCCGCAGGGTCACCAGGGCGTGGCGATCGCAGACGAAATATCCACGCTCGTCTAGCTGATCGGTCATGCGAAAGGCACGAAGCCGGAGCTCCGCGGACCCATTCATCAGTTTCAGCTCGGCCAAGTTCGCGTCGTGGAACCGTGGGGCGAACCCGAACCATTCGATGACGGCTGAGCCTCCGGGAGCGGCTGCCAGGAGCCGGGCATGGTTGGCGTCGTCGTCAGCCATCATCGGCCCTCGATCACCTTCGCCTCCGGCCAGCGGGCCAGGGCGGACTGCACGACGCGGTCCCACCCGTTGGCGAGCGGCCGGTTGGGATTGGGCCTCAGCACCATGCCGAAGACGTCGTCCAGACCGAAGGGCGCGGCGACGGTGATGCGGTCGTCGGCCTCCAGCCGCACGCCGACGGCGAAGGCCGGGCAGACGAAGCGCTCCAGCGCCTCGTCGGTGCGGGAGAGGGGGGAATAGGGCTCGCCGAAGCGCTGCTCGAACCAGAGGTGGACGCGGGCCTGGTTGCGGACCTCGACCTGGCTCTTCAGCGGCTCGTCGAAGGCGTCGGCGACGCGGCGGATGAAGACGTCCTCGGCGTCCCAGGAGGTGTCGGGGTCGAAGAAGCCGATGTCGTAGTCCTTGAGGCCGTAGCCGGGCTCGCGTCCGCTCACCGCATTCCAGACCGTCTGATAGACGGCGCCGGAGAACAGCCGCCAATCGGGCAGGCGCAAGGCCCGCACGGTGGTCAGCACCTGCATGACGCCTGGGCTGGCGCGCAGGATCTCAGCGAGGTCGTCAGCGAGGGGAGGGTCGGCCATGCGCCTGTCTAGCGTGAGGTTCGGCGGCCGCGCGAGGGACCTTTCGCGGGTCGCTGGGGTTTTCCTCAGGCAATCAGAGGAGAGAGCGAATGAATGATCGTCCCCGCCCTGACGAGCCCGGCTACAGCCGCGACGAGGACATGGAGGAGAGCCGTCTGTCGGACCGGCCCGCCGAGGCCGATCTGGATGGCGACCCCAACGATGGCCGGCCGATTCGCTATGCGCCCGTGCCGGACGATCCCGACGGCGTGCGCTAGGCGCGGCCGTCCAGCGGCCAGGCGTGGTTGAGCGGGCCGTGGCCCCGGCCATAGCCTGGCGCGGTGCGGATCGCTTCGGCGACATAGGCCCAGGCGCGCGCGACGGCCTGTTCGACGGGCAGGCCCTGGGCGATGCCTGCGGCGCAGGCGCTCGCCAGGGTGCAGCCGGTGCCGTGGGTCGAGCGGGTCTCGATGCGCGGGCCTTCGAGCAGGGTTTCGCCCGACGGGGTCAGGAGCAGGTCGACGACCGTGTCGCCCGGCACGTGGCCGCCCTTCACCAGGGCCGCGCGGGCGCCGAGGTCGAGCAGGCGTTCGGCCGCGCGACGTTGGCCGTCGAGGTCTCGAACCTCGACCCCCGTCAGGGCCTCGGCCTCCGGCGCGTTGGGCGTGACCAGGGCGGCGCGGGGCAGCATCAGGCTGCGCACGGCCGACACTGCCTCGTCCGGCAGAAGGGCGTGTCCGCCCTTGGCCACCATGACCGGATCGACCACGGCGGGCGCATCGGCCTCGTTCAGCAGGCGGGCGACGGCCGCCACCACCTCGACGGTTCCGAGCATGCCGGTCCTGATGGCATCCGCGCCGATGTCGGCCAGCACGACGCGGGCCTGGGCCTCGATGATCTCGACGGGCGCGGGGAAGACGCCGTGGACGCCGGTGGTGTCCTGGATGGTCAGGGCCGTGATCGCGGTCATGGCGTAGGCGTTCAGGGCGGTGACCGCCTTGATGTCGGCCTGGATCCCGGCCCCGCCGCCGGAATCGGAGCCGGCGATGATGAGGACCCGGCCCTTCACGCGGGGGCTCCGCTGAACAGCTTCAGACCCACGATGCCGGCCACGATCAGCACGATGCAGACCATCCGGACGGCCGTGGCCGGCTCGCCATAGGCCAGGACGCCGACCGTGGCGGCGCCCACCGCGCCGATGCCGGTCCAGACCGCATAGGCGGTGCCGATGGGCAGACGCTGCGTCGCGACCCAAAGGAAATAGAAGCTGGCGATCATCGCCGCGACGACGACGGCCGAAATGAACGGCCGCTGCGGGCCGATGAACTTGAAGCCCGAGGCCCAGGCGACTTCAAGCAGGCCGGCGAGCGCAAGCGCGCCCCAGGGGCCGAGGGTGAATCCGAAGAGGGTCATGCGGGCCACTTGGCCCCCCGGGAGACGGTAGGCAAGGGCGGTATGGCGCGTAGGCCATAGCGAAGCTAGAATGGGCGCGTCGGATCGTCCGACAGGGATGCCTATGTCCGAGATTGCGCGAAGGGCCTGAGGCCGCACGCGTGTCGTGAAGAGCCTCTGAACCGCCCGTCGGCGCGCATTGCGTCGGCGTGTCTGCTCACGCCTTTCGGACAATCCATCCATGAACATCTCCCGTGCGGAACAGCGCACGCTCCATTGCCTGGCCCAGGGCGGCGGCATCCTGCTCGTGCGCGATGCGGACGGCCGCGTGCTGAGGGCCGACTGCTTCACCCGCGACGGCCTCTTGCTATCGGACTGCACCCTGTCGGTCTGGCGCAAGCTGAAGCGCAAGGGGCTGATCGCCTCGCGCGACGGTGGCCCCTATCGCGTGAACCGTGACGGGCTGGCGCGCATGCGCAGCCAGCTCGACAACCGCGTCTCAGCCCGCGGCTGGTGACGCCCTGAGGAAGAGGACGCGCGCGGCGCCCCAGTCGCGCGCGTCCAGCCGCTCGTAGCCAGGCCTCTCGATGTCCGGCTCGTCGGCGCCGCGCTCGAAGACGACGACGGCGCCGGGCTTGAGCCAGTTTCCCTCGGCCAGCCGGGCCAGCGTCTGCTCGCCCAGCCCCTGGCGGTAGGGCGGATCGAGGAAGGCGAGGTCGAAGGCCTCACCTGCCGAGCCCGGGCGCACGCCCAGGTCGGTGGCGCTCCTGCGATGCACGCGGGTGCAGCCGAACAGGCCGAAATTCTCGGCGTTCTCCCGGATGGCGCCGCGCGCGGCGTCGTCGGTCTCCACGAACAGGCAGAAGGCCGCGCCCCGGCTGATCGCCTCGAACCCCAGGGCGCCGGTGCCCGCATAGAGGTCGATGACCCGGGCGCCGTCCAGCGGTTCGGCCCAGGCGGCGTGCTCCAGGATGTTGAAGATGGCCTGCCGCGCGCGATCCGAGGTCGGCCGCGTTCCCTGGCCCTCAGGCGCGGCCAGCGCCCGGCCTTTCAGACGACCCGAGACGATGCGCATGGATCAGCCGCCGCGCTTGGGGCCGCGTGGGCCACCCGGGCGAGAGCCGCCGCGTCGCGGGCCGCCGGAGCGCGGACCTCCGGGGCGGCCGCCCGGCTTGCCGCCAGGGCGAGCCCCGGAGCGGGGCCGATCGCCGCCAGAGCCCTCGCGGGGCTTGAAGGGGCGCTTGGGACGGTCACCGTCACCGCCTTCGCGAGGCTTGTAGGGACCGCGCGGCCGGTCGGAGCGGGAACGGTCCTCACCGGCGCCCTCCCGGGGCTTGAACGGGCGGCGCGGACGGTCGCCCTCGGCGCCTTCGCGGGGCTTGTAGGGTCCACGCGGCCGGTCGGAGCGGGGACGGTCGTCTGCGCCGCCCTCGCGCGGCTTGAAGGGACGGCGGGGACGGTCCTCGCCTGCGCCTTCGCGAGGTTTGTAGGGTCCGCGAGGCAGGTCGCCGCGCGGCCGATCCGGGCCGCCGTCGCGCCGCTGGAAGTCACGGCGGGGGCGGTCGCTCGAGGCGTAGCGTTCCTGGCGCGCCTCGCGGGCGGCGGCGCGCTCGCCGGCCTCGGCGGCCATGGCCTCGCGCTTGGCCTGGGCGGCGCGGACCCGGCTGGGTTTGGTCTTCGGATCGGCCAGCGGAGAGGCCTTGCGCACCCCCGTCGGCAAGGGCTCGACCTCGTCGCCCTGCGGCAGGCTTTCCGGATGGATCAAACTGGACAGCTGCTCGCGAATGACGCGGGGCCCGACCTCGGCCACCTCGCCCTCGGCCAGGGTCCCCAGCTGGAACGGGCCGTACGACAGCCGGATCAGCCGGTTCACGGTGACGCCGAGGTGCTCCAGCACCTTCCGGACCTCGCGGTTCTTGCCCTCGGTCAGGGACACGGTGATCCAGAGGTTGGCCGGCGCCTTGCCGCCGGACGTTTCCTTGGCCTTGTCCAGCGTCGCCTCGATGGAGCCATAGCGCACGCCGTCGATGGTCATGCCGTCCTTCAGACGGTCCAGCTGCTCCTGGGTGACCTTGCCCCGCGCGCGGGCGCGATAGCGGCGCACCCAGCCGGTCGTCGGCAACTCCAGGGCGCGCGACAGCTCGCCGTCGTTGGTCAGTAGCAGCAGGCCTTCGGAGTTGATGTCCAGCCGGCCGACCGAGATGACGCGGGGCATGCCCTCGGGAAGGGCCTCGAACACGGTCGGACGGCCCTGCGGGTCCTTGTGGGTGGTCATCAGCCCGACAGGCTTGTGGAAGCGCCAGACTCGCGTCGCCTCAGGACGCTCGACCGGGCGGCCGTCCAGGGTCACCACGTCATCCTTGCCGACCAGCACCGCGGGGGTGTCGAGCACCCGGCCGTTCACCGCGATCCTGCCCAGGCCGATCAGCCGCTCGACCTCGCGGCGCGAGGCGACCCCCGCGCGGGCCAGGCGCTTGGCGATGCGCTCCTTGCGGCCGGGGGCCTCGGCCTTGGCGGGGGCGGCGTCCTTGCCCGGCTTTCCGGGGCGCGGAGCCCCCTTGTGGGGCGGTTTGGTGGGCGGTTTCGGCATGGCGGGCGACTTACAGGACGCAGGGGCTGTCGCGAAGCTGTAATCGATCCGGACTTGTCGGGGGCGTCCATTGCGCGTTCAAGCGGGGCCATGGACGACGAAGCCTTTATGCGCATCGCGCTGGAACTCGCCGGGGCGGCCGGTGAACGGGGTGAGGTCCCAGTGGGCGCCGTGGTCGTCGATCCGGCGACTGGTCAGGTGCTGGGCGAGGGCGCCAATGCGCCGATCGGGCTGCATGATCCGACAGCGCACGCCGAGATCCGCGCCATGCGTATGGCCGCCGAGGCCATGGGCAACTATCGGCTCACCGGCCTGACCCTGTTCGTGACGCTGGAGCCCTGCGCCATGTGCGCCGGGGCCATCAGCCATGCGCGCCTCGGACGGGTCGTCTGGGGGGCAGACGACCCAAAAGGCGGCGGCGTGGTCCATGGGGCGCGGGTGTTCGACCATCCGACCTGCCACTGGCGGCCCGCCTTCGAGGGCGGCGTGCTGGCCGAAGAGGCGTCGCGCCTGCTCAAGGGCTTCTTCCGCGCGCGGCGCGCCAAAGGAACGAGCGCCTAGGCGCGGCGTTCAGGGGCGATGCGTCCCTGGCTCACCTTCGCATTGGCGACCGGCCTGTCCCTGGCGGCCTGCGACCGGGGACCGCCCGATGACATGCCTCAGACGGGCGCCGAGGCGCGCGAGCGCGCGGTGGACGCCCGCGTCGCCCACACCCGCACCGGCGCCGAGATCCAGGAGCAGATGACGAACCGCATCGTCCGCGCCGAATACGCCTGCCTGAACGGCGAGCGGCTCTCGGTGGTGTTCGACAATCCGCGAGAGATGGCGACGGTGCGGATGCTCGACGGAACAGCTATCGACCTGCGCCAGGAACGCGCGGCGGATGGCATCTGGTATCGGGCGGATCGCTACGAACTCCGTGGGTCCGGGGCCGACGCGACCTGGCGCGCCGCCGGCCGCGAGGAGACCACCTGCCGGGCGATCGGCTAGGCGAAGGCCGCCAGCCGGTCGTCGAGGCGGTCGCGCACCTCGGGCCAGTCCTCGTCGGTGATGGCGAACATCACCGTGTCGCGCACCCGGCCGGTCCAGGTGATCTTGTGCCGGCGCAGCACCGCCTCGCGCCGCGCGCCCAGCTTGGCGATGGCCGCCTGGCTGCGGGCGTTGACGGCGTCGGTGATGATCTCGACGCGGATAATCCCGCTGTCGAAGGCGTGCTGCAGCAACAGGCGCTTGGACGCCGGATTGATCGCCGTGCCGCGCGCGTCGGGATGGAAGACGGTGGAGCCCAGCTCCACACGGCGGTGCTCGGGCACGAGGTCGTGCAGGCTGGACGTGCCGACGATGCGGCTGGACGCCTGGTCGCGCACGGCGTAGGCGGGGCCGCCGCCCCTGGCCATGTGTCCGGCCCGGCCGTCGAACCAGCCGTCGAAGGCGGCGCCGTAGCCGTTGGAGACCATGATGGACCAAGCGGCCTCGTCGACGCTGATGGCGGCGCGGACCTCCTCGCGGATGGCGTCCGACAGGGGCTCGAGCCGGACCCAGCGGTTCTCAAGGATCGGCGCACCGAGCCTCACGCCAGCACCCTGCGCACCTCGACCGGATCGACGCCGCGGACGACCTCGGCCTGGCCGATCCCGCGGGCCAGGACGAAGTTGAGCTGGCCGCCCTCGGCCTTCTTGTCCCCTGCCATGCGGGCCAGCAGACGGTCCGGATCGAAGTCGCCGACCTGGGCGACCTCGGTCGGGAGGCCTGAGGCGGCCACGGCGCGCTCCACCCGCGCCAAGTCCTCTGGACCGCACAGGCCGAGCCGTGCGGACAGGCGGAAGGCCAGGGCGCAGCCGAGCGCGACGGCCTCGCCGTGCATCAGGGCGCCCTCGTCGTAGCCGGCCTCGGCCTCGAAGGCGTGGGCGAAGGTGTGGCCGAGGTTCAAGAGGGCGCGGCGGCCCTGCTCGGTCGGGTCCTCGGCGACGATGGCGGCCTTGATCTCGATGGCGCGGGCGACCGCCCGCTCCAGGGCCTGCGGCTCGCGAGCCAGCACGGCGGGAGCCTTCGTCTCCAGCCAGCCGAAGAAGGTCGGATCGCCCAGCATCCCGGCCTTCAGAATCTCGGCCATGCCCGACTTCATCTGCCGGTCCGGCAGGGTGTCGAGGACCGCGAGGTCCGCCAGCACGAGCCTCGGATGGTGGAACGCGCCGATAAGGTTCTTGCCCTGGGGCGCGTCGATCGCTGTCTTGCCGCCCACCGACGAGTCGACCTGCGCCAGGAGCGTCGTCGGCGCCTGGATGAAGCCGATGCCGCGCATGTAGAGCGCCGCAGCCAGGCCGGTCAGGTCGCCGATGACCCCGCCGCCGAGCGCGAGGATCAGGTCCTTCCGGTCCAGCCGCTGGTCCAGCAGGCGGCCCATCAGGTCCTCCAGGCCGGCGAAGGATTTGGACGATTCGCCCGGCGGCACGGCGAGGACGGCGGCGGACAGGCCCTGGTCGCGCAGGGACTGGGCCAGCGCCTGTCCGTGAAGGGCCGCGACCGTCTCGTCTGTGACGATGGTGATCCGTCGATGGGTCAGCAGGGGCGCGATATGCCCGACTGCGCCGGCCAGAAGGCCCCGCCCGACCCGTACCTCATACGGGACGACGCCGGAGCCGGTCACACGGATCGTCTTCATGCCGCGCCTTTCGCATAGAAGGCGTTCAGCGCCGAGATGACGCCGCGCACGGCGTCGCGGTGGGCGCCTTGGCCAGTGTGGACCGTTATGTCGGCCTGGCCGTAGAAGGGATAGCGCGCCTCCGCGAGCGCCGAGAGCACCTGCATCGGATCCTTGCCTCGCAGCAGAGGTCGGGTGTCACGGCGGGTCGCCCGATCGACCAGAACCTCGAGTTCCGCCTTCAGCCAGACGGTCACGGCCTTGTCCTTCAGCAGCGCGCGCGTGCCGTCGTGGACGAAGGCTCCGCCGCCGGTCGCGAGCACGCAGGGCGGGCCCTCCAGGATGCGGCGGATGACACGGTGTTCGCCGGCGCGGAACTCCGCCTCGCCGAGATCCGCGAAGATGTCGCTCACGGACCGGCCCGCAGCCGCCTCGATCTCGGCGTCGGCGTCGCAGAAAGGCATGCCCAGCGTGGCGGCGAGGCGTCGGCCGACCGAGGATTTGCCCACTCCCATGAGGCCGACTAGGGCTATGGTGCGGCGGCGAATGTCGGGAGTGTCGTTCATGCGGATGTCCGGGTTTACACGAGCCTTGGCGGTGCTCGCCAGCGCGGCGACGCTTGGAGCCCCGGCGGCCCTGGCCCAGACGCCGCCGCCGGGCGAGGTGACCGGCGGCGCCATTCAGGGCCTGGATCTGTGGTCGGCGGCGGGACGCGAGACCGGGCTGGACTCTGACCTGTGGCGGGGGACGTCCGCCGAACTGGCCGAAACCGTGCTCGGGCCGCTGGCGGACCAGCGGCTGAGCGTCGCCGAGGCGGCATTGGCGCGCCGCATTCTCGCTACGGCGGGCCGATCGCCGGAGGGCGCCCCGCCCACACTAGCGGCGCTGAGAAGCCTGACGCTGATCGGTCTGGGCGATCTGGAAGCGGCCGCCGAGATTGGCCGCCGGACCCCGAGACTGGAGGTCCAGCCGGCCATCGCCCGCACGGCCGCCGAGTCCGCGCTTTGGTTGGGCGACGACGCGCGCGCCTGTGCGCTCGGGGACACCGTCCAGGATCGAGCCGATCTGTTCTGGCTAAGGCTACGGGCCTATTGCGAACTCGTCTCCGGCAATGAGCGCGCCGCCCAGGTGAGTTTCGGCCTCTGGCGGGAGAGCGGCGACGAGGCGGACGGGTTCGCCCGCCTGTTGAGCCAGGCGCTTCTCGGGGAGGGTGAAGGTCCGGCGGACGCCTCCGACGGCCTTGGCTGGGCCCTGTCCCGGCGCCTGGAGCTCGATTTGCCCGCGCCAGCCGCGTCCCGCCGGCCGGTGATCGCGGCGCGGGGAGCCGATGGCGAGGACCTGGCGGCGGTAAGCCGGGCCCTGCGGCTCGGCCTGGTCGACGTTGGGACGGTGCGCGCCGCCTACCTGGCGCGGGCCCTGCCCCCCGGACCGTCCGCGCCGGCGGAAGCCCTGTCTCCGGACGCCCTGGCTGATCCGGCGCCGACGCCGCTGCCCGAGGTCCCCGAGGGGGTTGTCGGCGAGGCGAACCTCTACCGGGTCGCGCACGAGACACGGGACGCCGACCTGCGTCGGCGGGCCCTTGTGGCCCTTCTGGGCGAAGCGGAGTCGGCTGAAGCCTTCGTCGCGCTGTCGCGGCTTGCGGCGCCTGAGTTGGTAGCCCTTGCCAGGGAGGTGCCGGCCGGAGCCGATCCGGCGCTCCTGGCCCAGGCGGCGGCGGTGGCCGGCGAGCCCGAGGCGGCACGGGCCTTGTTTTCACGCGCTGTTCGGACCGAAGGCGGCTGGGATGCGACCCGTTTCGCCCTGATGGAGGCCATCGTCGCGGCCTCCGACGCCCGGCAGGGCGGCTCGACCCTGGACCGACTGGTGGAGCGCGGTGCGGCCGGGTCGGCCCCGGCGCAAGGCGCGGCGCTTATCCTGTCAGCGCTCGGGGCGCGGATGACGCCGGAGGCCCGGGCCCAGTTCGCGACTTTCGATGTTCCCCGCCCTCGAACGACGCCGGCGCGCCTGACCGCGCTCGCCCTGGCCGGACAGGACGGGCACGCCGGCGAGACGGCCTTGCTCGCCCTGTCGATCGTGCGTCAGCAGCCCGACGGGATCACCCTCGCCGACCGCGCCGCGATCGTCTCGGCCCTGCGCCAGGCGGGCCTGGAGGAGGACGCCCGCGCCATCGCCATGGAGGGCCTGCTGGCGCTCGCCCGGCCATGAGCACGCCGCAGGTCGAGGCCTTCTTGGAGATGATGGCGGTCGAACGCGACGCCTCGCCCCACACGCTTTCGGCCTACGCCCGCGACCTCGCCGACGCGGAAGGGCTCATCGCCGGCGGCCTCATGGGCGCGGATGAAGCGGCGGTCGAGGCCTGGTACGCCGACCTGTCCCGGCGCGGCCTGTCCGCCGCGACCGCCTCTCGGCGGCGCTCGGCGGTCCGCCAGTTCTACCGTTTCGCGCTGGAGGAGGGCTGGCGGGCCGACGATCCCTCGCGCCGGCTGGAAGCGCCGCGCCGAGGCCGGCCGCTGCCGCGCGTGCTAACGCGCGAAGAGATGGAGGCGCTGCTCCAGGCGGCGGGCGCCGAGGAGCGGGCCTCTGGCGTCCGTCTCGTCTGCCTGATGGAGCTGACCTACGCGTCGGGCCTGCGGGTGTCCGAACTGCTTGGGCTGAAGCTGGAGGCCGTGGCGCGCGACCCGGCCTATCTCGTCGTGCGCGGCAAAGGCGGCAAGGAGCGGCTGGCGCCTCTCAACGGCCCCGCCCGCGAGGCGATCAAGGCCTGGCTGCCCTTGCGCGAGCCTATGGAGTCGCCCTGGCTCTTCCCGTCGCGCGGCGCGACCGGCCGGCTGACCCCCCGCCGGTTCGACCAGCTCCTGAGGGACGCGGCGTTCAAGGCCGGACTCGACCCCGCCCGCGTCAGCCCGCACGTGCTGCGGCACGCCTTC
>NZ_JANJTL010000170.1 GCF_024711105.1 Brevundimonas sp.
AGGCCGACACCCGCCTGTCGGCCGGGAGCCAGGTCCGCGTTCCGCCCCTGCCGGAGCCGGGCGAGCGGCCGGCGGGCCCGCCCCCGCTATCGGACCAGGCCGTCCGCTTCGTGCGGGGCCTGGTGCTCTACGAGGACGACGAGGTGCTGGCGCTGAACAAGCCGTCGGGCCTCGCCGTCCAGGGCGGCACACAGACCACGAGGCACGTCGACCGGCTGCTGTCCGCCTGGGGTGAAGGTATCGAGCGGCCCCGCCTGGTTCACCGGCTGGACCGCGACACCTCCGGCGTCCTGCTGCTCGCCAAGAGCCCGGGCGCGGCGGCGAAGCTGGCCGGCGCCTTCGCGCGGCGCAAGGCGAAGAAGACCTACTGGGCCGTCGTGGCGGGCTCGCCCAAGCCGCCCGCCGGGATCATCGACATGCCCTTGATCAAGTCGGGCGTCGGCGATCGCGAGATGGTCCGCCCCGCCGACCCGAAGGAGCCGGGCGCCGAGCCCGCCGTCACCGAATACGTCACCGTCTCGCGCGCCGCCCAGCGCGCCGCCTGGATGGCGCTGAGGCCCCAGACCGGCCGCACCCACCAGCTCAGGGCCCACATGCGCGCGCTCGGCCACCCCATCGTCGGCGATCCCAAGTACGGAAACGAGGTCTCAGACGCGCTCGGCGAGGGCTTGCGTCTCCTGCTCCACGCCCGTCGGATCGAGCTCGATCACCCCTCGGGCGGCAAGCTGATCGTCGAGGCTCCCCTCAGCCCCGAGATGCAGGCCGGCTTCGACCGCTTCGGTTTCGACGAGCACGAGGCCGAGACCGAGCCGTTCGGCCAGGGACGTCGCCGATGACCGCGCGCTCCAGTCCCGCCTCGCAACAGGCGCTCGCCGCCGCCCGCGGGCTGATGCAGCAGGGCCGAAACGCCGAGGCCGCCGCCTTGCTGCGCCGCCTGACCGACCAGGAGCCGCGAAACGCGGACGCCCTGCTGCTGCTTGGCGGCGCGCTCCAGCCGCTCGGCGATCTGGCTGGATCCGAGGCCGCGTTGCGCGCCGCCACCACGGCGGACCGCAAGGACCCTCGCGCGCTCGCCGCCCTGGGGGATCTGCTCGCCCGGACGGAGCGTCCGGAGGAGGCGGAGAAGGCGCTGGCGAAATCGCTGTCGCTGGACCGGCGCCAGCCCTTCGTCGTCGGCATGCTGGCGCGGCTGCTGAACGATCAGAGGCGGTTCGGCGAGGCCATCAAGACCACCACGGCGCTTTGCGCAGATCATGCCCGCGCGGACGTTCCGGTGCTCTGGGAGCATGCCCGTGCTCTCAGCGGCCTGGCGCGTCTCGACGAGGCGCTTGAGGTGCGCCGCGCCATCGCCCAACGCCAGCCGAACGACGCTCTGGCCGCGCACAATGTCGGCTCGGCCCTGGCGGACCTCAAGCGCCATGAGGCGGCCGCCGCCGAACTTCGCCGCGCGCTCGCGCTGGGCTCCCAGCATCCCGAGACCTGGTGGCTGTTGGCTGGCGCCTACCTGAACCTTGGCCGCTTCGCGGACTGCGAGGACGCGCTGCGCCAGGTGATCGCGCGGTCCCCGCTGCACATGGAGGCCTGGCGCGAGCTGGGCCACGTGGTGTGGATGCGCACCGCGGACCTGCCCGGTACGGCGGCGCTCTATGATCCCGCCATCGCCCGCTATCCGCGCGCCGCGGGCTTCCGCGTCCTGAAGGCCAAGATTCACGAATACGCCGGCGATCCCGAGGGCGGCTACCGCGTCCTGACCGAGGCCGGCGCTCCGCGCGACAGCGCCGACATCGAGGTCACGGCGGCGCAGGCGGCGATGCGGTTCGATAGGGCGAAGGCCCTGGCCCACGCCAGGCGCGCCATGCATCTCCAGCCTGAAAGCCATGTCGTGCGCAGCGCGCTCGTCGACCTCCTGGTGGCCAACGGTCATGCCGACGAAGCCCTGTCACAGGCCGACGCCCTGCTCGCCGAGGACCCGGCCGACCAGCATGCCCTGGCCCTCAAGGCGACGGCGCTGCGTCAGCTGAGCGATCCCGACTATTCGCGGCTCTATGATTTCGAGACGATGGTCCGCGGCTGGACCATCGACACGCCCCAGGGCTGGCCGAGCCTGTCCGCCTACCTCGCCGACCTGAAGGCGGCGCTCCTGCGCATGCACACCCTCAAGGCCCACCCGATCGGCCAGTCGCTGCGCAAGGGCACCCAGACGCACGAAGACCTGACCGTCTCCAGCGATCCCGCGATCCGCGCCTTCTTCGAGGCCATCGACGGTCCTATCCGTCGTCACATGAAGGCGCTGGGGGAGGGGCGCGACCCCCTGCGCCGGCGCAACACCTTCAACTATCGGATATCGGGCATCTGGTCGGTGCGGCTCCAGCCCAACGGCTTTCATGAGGATCACCTGCACCCGCAGGGCTGGCTCTCATCGGCCTTCTATGTGGACCTGCCGCCCGCCGTGGACGCCGGCGGCCGCGAAGGCTGGATCAAGTTCGGTGAGCCGGGGGTGAAATCCGATCCGCCCCTGGGCCCCGAATATTTCGTCAAGCCTGAGCCCGGGATGCTGGTCCTCTTCCCCAGCTACATGTGGCACGGCACCGTGCCGTTCGGCGGCGACCAACCGCGCCTGACGATCGCCTTCGACGTGGTCCCGGCATGAACGACGCCGCCGCCCTGCGTGAAGCGGCCGAGGCGCTTCAGTCCGGACGCGCCGACCACGCCCTTCGCTTGCTCGAGCCTATCGTTGCCAGCCAGCCGGGACATTTCGACGCCCAGCGCGGTCTGGCCCTGGCCCTGGCGTCGCTCGGGCGGTTCGCCGAGGCCGAAGCGGCGTTCCGGCGCGTCCTCTCCTTGCGCCCGGACGATCATGGCAGCCGCCTGAACCTCGCCCGCGTGCTGCTGGCCGATGGGCGTGCTGATGCGGCCCTGCCCCTGCTGGCGGCGGTGGTGGAGGCCCGTCCGGACCACCGGGGCGCCCGCGCCCAGCTTGCCGCCGGACTGGCGGAGCGTGGCCGCTGGGCCGACGTCCTGACGGTGACGGACGAGGACCCCGAGCCGTTCCGCGCCCTGCGGATGCGTGCCCTCGCCCTGTGCGCACGCGAGGCCGAAGCCATCGCGGAGGGGCTTGCCGCGCCCCGCCTGCAGCCGGGCGAACTCGCCGAACTGGGCACGCTCCTGCATCAGGCCAGGCGCTACGCCGAGGCCGAGGCTGTTCTGGATCGCGCTGTTGCGGCGGGCGTCGATGGCGCGGCCGTCCGGCTATTGCTCGGCAAGACGAGGTTTTATCTCGGCCGCTTCGACGAGGCTGCGGACGCGTTTCGGCGGGTGCTGGAGGTCGAGCCCGGTCAGCCCACGGCGCTCTATGAACTGGCCCAGCTCGACTGGATGCGCAGCGGCGATGCGGCGTCATCCCTGGCCGCCATCCGCGTTCATCGCGATCAGCGGCTCGACGATCCGGCCGCCTGGCGGCTGCTGGTGCGGTCGACCCTGTTCGCCGAGGGGCCGGAGGCCGCGCTCGAACTGGCCGAGGCCGCGGCTGCGCGTTTCGTCGGATCGGCCCCGGCGCTGGTGGATGTCGCGCGCCTGGCCGCCGAGGCCGGCCAGGGCGAAAAGGCGCTCGCCAGCGCTGAAGCCGCACGCCGGATCGCCGGCGACGACGAGTCCGTCCTGCACGTGCTGACCATCGCGCGTCTGGCCGTCGGCGACGGGTCCGGCGCGGCCCAGAGCGCCGTGGAGCTGCGCCGCCGCCGGCCGCTGGACCAGCTCGCCGCCGCGCTCGAGGCCACCGCCTGGCGGCTGACCGATGATCCCCGCTACGCCGAGGTCTATGACTACGGCGCCTTCGTCAGGGAGGCCTTCATCGAGGCGCCGCCGGGCTGGTCCTCCCGTCAGGGTTTCCTCGCCGACCTGTCCGTCCGCCTCACCGAGTTGATCGGGTTCGCTGCTCCCCCCTTCGACCAGTCGCTCCGCGACTCCGGCCAGACGACCCAGGACCTGATCGGCCTGAAGGACCCCGTGATCGACGCCCTGCTGGGCGAGCTCGGCCGCCTCGTCCAGGCTCACGTCGATGGCCTGGGAACAGGCCAGGATCTGCTCCGCAGCCGAAACACCGGCCGCTGGGCGTTCAGCGGCGCCTGGGCCGTGCTCCAGCGCGCCGGCGGTCGCCACGTCGACCACGTCCACCCGGCCGGCTGGCTGTCCTCGGCCTTTTACGTTCATGTGCCGGACACCGCCTTGGACAGCGGCCACGACGGCTGGATCAAGTTCGGCGAGCCCGGCGTGGCGACCCGGCCCGCCCTGCCGCCCGAGCGGTTTGTCCGGCCCGAGGCGGGCAAGCTGGTGCTTTTTCCCAGCTACATGTGGCACGGCACCGTGCCATTCACCGGCGACGACACGCGCCTGACCTTCGCCTTCGACGTGGTTCCGGCCTAGTCGCGCCCCCGCCCGGAGCCGCCTATATCAACCGCCATGCCGCATATTCCGCCGCTCGATCCGAACGTCGCCGCCCGCAGGGGTTTCCGCGAGCCGGAGGAGCGCATCAAGCGCTTCTGGAAGGACGTGACCGTGGGGGAGGGCGAGGGCGGTTGGCGGGTCCTTCTGGATGGCCGATCGCCGAAGACGCCGGCGGCCGCGCCGCTGGTCGCGCCGACCGAACCCCTGGCGCTTCTGCTGGCCGAGGAGTGGGCGGCGCAGGGCGAGCACCTCGATCCCGCCACCATGCCCGCGACGCGACTGGCCTCGACCGCCATCGACCGCATCCCGCAGGCGCGCGAGGGCGTGGCCGAAGAGGTCACGCGCTACCTCGGCTCGGACGCGCTCTGCTATTTCGCCGACGGTCCCCAGGGGCTGATCGCCGAGCAGGAGGCGCGCTGGCGGCCGTGGCTCGACTGGGCGGCTCGGGAGCTCAGCCTGCCGCTGCGCCAGGCCGAAGGCATCGGCCACGTGGCCCAGCCTGACGCCGTGCTGCGCCACGGGCGTGAGCTGGTGCTGGCGCTCGACGACTTCAGCCTGACGGGCCTGGCGACCGCGACCGGCCTGTTCGGCTCGGCGGTGCTGGCGCTGGCCGTCCAGCGCGGCGCCCTGTCCGGCGTCGAGGCCTTCGAGCTCTCCCGCCTCGACGAGGCCTGGCAGGAGCGCCAGTGGGGCGTCGACGAGGAGGCCGCCCAACGCACCGCCGCCCGCCGCGCCGAGGCCGAGCTGCTCGACCGCTGGTTCGCCGCCCTGCGCTGAGCGTCAGGTCTCGTGGGGTCGCGAGGCGCTCGATTGGTCGGCTAGGGTGCCGGCCATGTTTCGCGTGTCCCTTCTCGCCGCCGTAGCGATCCTGTCGAGCCCCGCAGCCGCCTTGGCCCAGTCCCCTGACGAGGCCACCATAGAAGCCGGTTGCGACAGCGGCGGCTTCTACGCGGTTCGAGGCGGCCCGGTTCAGGGCGGGATTTCCAGCCTTTTCGGGGGCCGGTATTTGATCGACCTGTTCGTCGTGCCCTCAACGGTCCACGCGGCGGTGGGGTCCTTGCGCGAGAATGACGCCGCCAGGGGCTGGCTCCACCTGAATATCGATGCACCTAGCCTGGATCTGGCCGATCCTGAGCTGCGGCTTGACCTCCTATCCATACAAAGTGCGCCGGTGACGGCCTCGGAGCACGAGGATTCTGGAGTCTGGCGGGTCCGGCTGACCGCCGACGACTGGCGCGACTGGTATGGTCCCGGCGGTGTCGATGGGCCGGTTTACACCCGCACCGGCTATACCGTCGATCAGCCCTTCGGCGCCGAACCCTACATACTTTTCACCGATGACCATGTCGGCGCGGAGGTCTATCGGCGCCTTTTCTCCGCCGGCGGTTTCACGGCCGAATTCCACGTCCCGCGCCGGGGTCTAAGATCCGGCTACCTCTACTCCCAACTGGAGTTTTCGCTCGCGCCGCTTGGCCCCTTCATGGAGGCGGCCCGCGCTCACTTCGCCCAGTGCGACGCCGCCGCCGGCGACTAATTTCCAATCTGGAAAATAAACACTTGCCATCGTGGAAAGTGACGGTACGTTTTCCATATCGGAAAGTGAGTGTTCGTCATGTCCCAAGACCCCAATCCCCATGAAGCCCTGGCTTCCATTCAGGCCGCCCGCGCGGAGGTCGGCCGCGACCTCGACTATCCCGTCGGCTGGGACGTCCTCTATGGGCTTATCCTGGCCGTTCTCCTGGCCGGGCAGGGGCTGCCGCAGCCGTGGAGCATGTTCGCCCTGGCCGCCAGCATGGTCGCTCTCGCCATCATGGTCCGCTGGTGGCGCGCCAAGGTCGGCTGGTGGGTGAACGGCTATGGACCGCCGCGGGCGCGCTGGGTGGCCATCGGCATGGCGTTGATCTTGGTGGGCCTGATGTGGGTCGCGCTCACGCCGCGGCTGCACGACGGGCCGTGGTGGGCGCCGCTGCTGGCCGGCGCCCTGGCCTGGGTCACGGGCGGTGTCGGCGGCCGCATCTGGATGCGCGCCTTCCGCAGGGACCTGGAGGCCGGTCAGTGAGCGCGGCGCCCGTCTTCGACGCCGTCATCCACGCGCCGGGCCGCCTGCAGATCTGCGCCATCCTGTCGGGCGTGGACGACGCGGAGTTCGCCATGGTCCGCGACGCCATCAAGGTCTCGGATTCGGTGATGTCCAAGCACCTGAAGCAGCTGGAGGAGGCCGGCTACGTCAAGCTGTCCAAGGCCGCCGAAAACGGCCGCCAGCGCACCTGGATCAGCCTGACCTCCACCGGCCGCAAGGCCTTCGCTGGCCATGTCGCCGAGCTCCAGCGGCTGGCCGCGCTCACCGCCCCGACGCTCGGGCAGGGCTTTTCGGGCTGATCGTCCGCCCGCGTCTCCTTTGTCCCGGGCCCCGTTTCGGCCTAGGTTGATGCCGAAGGGAGGCTCTGGATGGAGACGCCCGCCCCGCCGACCGACATCGAGGCCACGGAGCGGCAGCTCGACGGCTTCATCGCCAAGTTCGCGCCGGACGTCGCGGCCCGCGCGCGGGCGTGCCGCGCCGCGCTGCAGGCGCGCCTGCCCACCGCGACCGAGCTGGTCTACGACAACTACAACGCGCTCGCGATCGGATACGGGCCTGGAGATAGGGCTTCGGAAGCCATCGTGTCCCTGGCCGTGACCACGCGGGGACCGGCGCTGTACTTCCTGCACGGGGCGCGGCTGCCGGATCCCCATGGCCTGCTGCAGGGGAGCGGACGCCAGGGCCGTTTCGTGCGCCTGGCCGGACCCGAATCCCTCGATCAGCCGGCGATCCGGCGGCTGTTGGCCGATGCGCTGGCGGATGCTCCGCTGCCCCTGCCGGCCTCCGGAAAAGGCAGGACGGTCATCAAGTCGATCTCGGCCAAACAGCGGCCTCGCCGCGTCTAGCCCTCGAAGATCCCGCCCACGAGCCCCAGCTCCAGCGCTTCGTCGGCCTTCAGGTACCAGTTCTCGAGCGCGCGGCGTTCGACCTCGTCGGCGCTCAGCTTCGAGCCCGCGGCCAGATCCTCGAAGCCCTTGCGCTGCAGCACCTCGCCGGTCTCGACCTCGGCCATGGCCTTCTGCAACTGGGCGCGGCAGGCCCGCAAGCCGCCGTTCAGGGGAATGTCGGCCTGCATCTGCCGCTCGTGGATCAGCAGCCAGCAGTCGGGCGTCAGCCAGCGCTCCTCGGTCCGAAAACAGCCCATGAAGGTCGCCCCGGCCGAATAGACCGTGGTCTTGCCCAGGAAGGCGACGCGCCGGCCCCGGTCGCGCGCCATGCAGATCTCGAGCGACAGCCGGCGACCGACTTCGGCGTCGCCGCCGGTGGTCATCACTTCGATCGACAGGATGTCGTCCTCGGCGCCGGCCTCGATCACCTCGATCAGCCGGTCGATCCAGTCGTCCTCGATCGTCCCGTGCAGCCTCAGCCGGGGGCGCAGCAGCGCCTGTCTCAACGCCTCGTCCATGGCTGCGGAAGACGAAAAAGGGGCCGGCGGTTCCGCCGGCCCCTTCCCGGGTAGTCAGGGCTCAGGACCTACTGGCGCTGGTCCTGCTTGTTGCGCGGGCCTTCCTGCCGCTGGCGCTGCTCGTCCTGGCGCTGCCGGTCGCCCTGGGCCTGGCGCTCTTCCTGGCGCTGCTGGCCCATGCCGCCCTCCTGGCGCTGGCGCTGTTCTTCCTGGCGCTGGTTGTTGTTGGGCATTGTCGTTTCCTCGGTTTTTTCAGGCCGCTATCCGGCCACGGCGGAAGAACCAGCAGCGCGGCTCGCCGGTTCCTGCGTCCGAACGTCGACAGAGCCCCGCGCTTGCCTCGCGCGGCGGCGCTCCTTAAGCCTCGCCGCAGGTTTCGGAGCGTCCCATGCAGCACATCCTCGAAGAGCTCGAACGCCGGCGCGAGGCCGCCCGGATGGGCGGCGGCGAGGCCCGCATCGCGGCCCAGCACAAGAAGGGCAAGCTGACCGCGCGCGAGCGGATCGCGGTCCTGCTGGACGAGGGGACCTTCGAGGAGACTGACATGTTCGTGGAGCACCGCTCCCACGAATTCGGCATGGACAAGCAGCGCATCCCTGGCGACGGCGTGGTCACCGGCCGCGGCATGATCGACGGCCGGCTGGTCTATGTCTTCTCCAAGGATTTCACCGTCTTCGGCGGCTCGCTCTCGGGCGCCCACGCGGCCAAGATCGTCAAGCTGCAGAAGATGGCCCTGACCACCGGCGCGCCCATCATCGGCCTGTTCGACGCCGGCGGCGCGCGCATCCAGGAGGGGGTCGAGGCCCTGGCCGGCTACGCCGACATCTTCCTGCAGAACACCCTGGCCTCGGGCGTCATCCCCCAGATCAGCGTGATCATGGGGCCCTGCGCCGGCGGCGACGTCTATTCGCCCGCGATCACGGACTTCATCTTCATGGTGAAGGACAGCTCCTACATGTACGTGACCGGCCCCGACGTGGTGAAGACCGTCACCAACGAGCTGGTCAGCCACGAGGACCTGGGCGGCGCCCGGGTGCACGCGGCCAAGTCGGGCGTGGCCGACGGCGCCTTCGAGAACGACATCGAGGCCCTGTGCGAGGTCCGCCGCCTGGTCGGCTTCCTGCCGCTCTCGAACCGCGAAAAGCCCCCGGTCCGCGAAAGCTTCGACGAGGCCGACCGCGACGAGCCCAGCCTCGACAGCCTGGTCCCGGCCAACCCTAACAAGCCCTACGACATCAAGGAGCTGATCCTGAAGGTCGTGGACGAGGCCGACTTCTTCGAGATCAGCCCGGACTTCGCCAAGAACATCGTCGTCGGCTTCGGCCGGCTGGACGGCCAGCCGGTCGGCGTGGTCGCCAACCAGCCGCTGGCGCTGGCGGGCGTGCTCGACATCGATTCCAGCCGCAAAGCCGCCCGCTTCGTGCGCTTCTGCGACGCCTTCGGCATCCCGATCGTGACCTTCGTCGACGTGCCGGGCTTCATGCCGGGCACCAAGCAGGAGTACGGCGGCCTCATCAAGCACGGCGCCAAGCTGCTGTTCGCCTACGCAGAGGCCACGGTGCCCAAGCTGACCGTCATCACCCGCAAGGCCTACGGCGGCGCCTATGACGTGATGAGCTCCAAGCACCTGCGCGGCGACGTCAACTACGCCTGGCCGTCGGCCGAGATCGCCGTCATGGGCGCCAAGGGCGCCGTCGAGATCATCTTCCGCAAGGAAGCCGGCGACCCCGAGGCCCTGGCCGCCCGCGAAGCCGAATACAAGGACCGCTTCGCCAACCCCTTCGTCGCCGCCAAGCTGGGCTACATCGACGACGTGATCATGCCGCACGGCACCCGCCGCCGTCTCATCCGGGCGCTACGGACCCTGAAGGGGAAGGTGCAAGAGAACCCGTGGAAGAAGCACGATAATATTCCGCTGTGATGTCGGGAGCAGTTCTAGAAATAGATGTCGGGTGCTCGCCCACGCGCCGCTCAAGCGCCGTATGCATGCTTGAGTGGAACGACACCTTTGTCGATTGGCAGGTTGATCGGTTCCGAGCGACTTTGGAGGATAGGCAGCGTGCCGTCCGGGGGATCGTCGATCGGACTGTCGAGTGCGTAGCCATCGACGGACCGCTGCGGAGAGGGCTGGACGTCATCGGGCGATACAGAGTTGCCGAGAAGCTCCTCACTAGGCGGTTGCAGCCGCTCATAGGTAAGCCTGGACAATCCAGCTCGCCAGTTGGAAGGCTATTGAACGAGAACGCAAATCTCTGTGCTCTAGAAGCGCTCTCCACCGGCTGCGTCCGACCTGCTGCCCACTCGGTGGCCATCGACGAGTTCGCCATTGTGGAGGCGTTTCCCAGCAGCTTCCTTGGGGTTCTGCTGGCTAAACCCCAAGAGGTGCGTGCACGACGAGGAGATCGCTCAGACACGTTCTTCGAGATGCTCGCCGACACTGCGCTTACAGCGCTACTGAACGAGTTGCTGCCAAGCCGCGAACTGCGTCGTCCCTTTTCTGCTGCGACGAACCATGATGATCGAGCGGCTATCGTGTGCGCAATGACTGCTCTGTGCGTAGCTGAGGGGCGATATTCCGCCGTCGGCGACGACGACGGCTGGATCATCCTCCCACCTCGACCATTCCTTCAACCGTGGGCAAGCGACCTTATCGAGGCAAACGGCCGTGACTCCGATGCTCGGCCGCCGCTCTTCGTGCAGTGAAAACTGTTCCACCGGCGTAGCGCCCGCGGTCTAACCTACCTCAACCCCATCACCACCGGCCCCGACACCGCGTCCGTGACCCCGCGCCCCTCGCCGAGCTCCTCCAGCGTGTCGCGAAAGCTGTTCAGGGTGGCGATCATGGCGGGCCGGGCCTCGGCCAGGGCGTCGGTGTCGCGCCATTCGGCCACGAGGCAGTAGGCCCCTTCGCCGGTCTTGATGATGTGGGCGCGCACCAGGCCGGGCCACTGGCTCCCGACGTCCCTGTGAGCGTCCAGGAACTCCTGGTCCCGCCCGGGCTTCACCCGAAAGCGTACGGCGTTGAATGCGGTCATGGCGCGCCTCCCGGCCACCCCGATCATGCGCGCCGGGAAGGGCGGGGGCAAGGGTCGACGAACGACGGTCGGTGAGCGTCCCTTCTCCCCTTGCGGGAGAAGGTGGCATGCGAAGCATGACGGATGAGGGGTCGCGCCGGCGCTTCAGCTTCGAGGGATGTTGAGGCGGCACGGTCTGGAGTGGACAGGCCTCGTCGACCCCTCATCCGACCTCGCTGCGCTCGGCCACCTTCTCCCGCAAGGGGAGAAGGGTCACCTTGGCTTCACGGCCTCGAGGATGGCGCCGACCACTTCCCAGTCGCGGTTCTCGATCTGCGTGTTGGGGAACCGCAGCACGCGAAACCCCTGCGACCCGAGCCAACCGTCCCGCACCGCATCCCGCTCCGCGTCATGGAACGGCCCGTCCGCCTCGACGATCAGCCGATGCCGCATGCAGACGAAATCCGCCACATAAGGCCCTAGGACGACCTGCCGACGGAACTTGAGGCCTTCAAGCCGACGGTCCCGCAGGATCGACCAGAGCTTGCGCTCATACAGGGCCGGCTCGCGCCGCATGCGTTTGGCCAGGCCCTGCAAACGCTCTTCGGACACGTCGGCGCGACCCCTCATCCGGCCCTTCGGGCCACCTTCTCCCGCAGGGGGAGAAGGATCAATATGGGCCCATGATCACCCTCCACGCCTTGGGCCGCGTCCACCCCTTTGTGCATGGCGAGACCCGCGACCTGCGGGTCCAGTGGGCGCTGGAGGAGATGGGTCTGACCTATGAGGTGCGCGGCTGGGACCACACGGCGGGCGAGACGACGGGGCTGGAGTTCTCGGCCATCAGCCCCTTCAACCAGCTCCCGCTGATCGAGGACGACCGCCTGGTCCTGACCGAGACCGGGGCCATCCTGCACCACCTGGCCGAAAAATCCGGCCGACTGATCCCCGACGACGCCGAGGGCCGCGCCCATGTGCGCCAGTGGGTCTTCGCCGCGCTCGCCACCGTCGAAGGGCCGATCCAGCCGCTCAAGCTGATGGACATGGGCGCCATGGGAAACCCGGGCGAGACCCGGAAGTTTCTGGTCAGCTGGACCCACCGCGTGCTCGGAAACCTCAATCGCCGCCTCGAAGGCCGCGACTGGATCGCCACCGGCGACTTCACCGTCGCCGACCTGCTGCTCGCCTCGGTGCTCCGCCAGATCCGCCACGACGACCTGATGGCCGGCTACCCCAACGTCGCCGCCCTCTACGCCCGCGCCCACGCCCGCCCCGCCTGGCGCCGCACGCTCGAGCTCTACGCCGAGCGCCTCGGCACGACGGTAGACAAGGTCGAATAGTCCCGCATCGAAGCGGGTGTTCACGACGCCGCCCCACTCGTCGTCACCGGGCTTGTCCCGGTGATCCATCACCTCAGCCGTTGCAGGCCTTGGCGCAGCGGCGGTGATGGATGCCCGGGACAAGCCCGGGCATGACGGTCGAGATGCGGGTGCTGTGAAGAAGCATGGCGTCGAAAAACCCCCGCCCTCGAAAACGCGCGCACACTTTCTCCGTCCCGTCGCACGGGGAGGGCGCATGGCCAGCGACCCTGCGGGCGGCGGGATGCGGATGAGCGGAGAAGCGGCGGGGCGGATTACCCGTCGGGTCCGGGACCCTGGTCGCTGCGCCAAGGCCCGCCGTCCGGGGCCAAAACAGCTGCGTAGCCCCTAACGAAGGGCGCCCAGCAGGGGCTTCGGGAAAACATCCGCGGCGGAGCGTCTCCTTTGCCGAAACACACACCCCATACGGTCTCCGGGCGAAGGCCCGGCGCTCCGCCGCCCTCCCCAACCTCCGCAGCCACAAGGCGCGGAGGCGTCCCCACGCACCCGAAGGCCGCCCATGCGCCCACGCCCGTCCCGCAAGCTCAGCTTCGACCAGTTCCTCGACCGCCTCATCGACGACGCCCGCTACCTGCGCGACAGCTACGCCCGGATGCATCGCCTGCGGGACCTCCACGCCGAGGCCATCCTCATGGACGCCGAGATGCGCGATGATCCGGACTTCATGAAGCTGACCATTGGCGCCCCCAAGGTCGACCGCGACGATCCGCTCAGGCTTCGGCGCTAGCGGCGCGCCCAGGGCGTGTCCCAGCCCGCTCCGCCTTGACTTTGCCGGGGGATGATGCGCCCTAGCGCGCCTCCCTTTTCACCGACTCCGACCCCCGAAACCGACCATGCACGCCTACCGCTCCCACACCTGCGGCGCCCTCCGACTGAGCGACGCGGGCTCGAATGTCCGGCTGTCGGGGTGGGTGCATCGCAAGCGCGACCATGGCGGCCTGCTGTTCGTCGACCTGCGCGACCACTACGGCCTGACGCAGCTGGTCTTCCACCCCGAGACCCCGGGCTTCGACATCGTCGAGCGTGTACGCGCCGAGAGCGTGATCCGCATCGACGGCGAGGTCGTGGCTCGCGAGGCCGGCACGGTGAACCCGAACCTGCCGACCGGCGAGATCGAGGTCCGGGTGGGCTCGGTCGAGGTCCTCTCGGAGGCGGCCGAGCTGCCGCTGCCGGTTTTCGGCGAGCCGGAATATCCGGAAGAGATCCGCCTCAAGCACCGCTATCTCGACCTGCGGCGCGAGACGCTTCACCGCAACATCGTGCTGCGCTCGCGGGTGATCGACTCGATCCGCAAGCGGATGGTCGAGCAGGGCTTCCTCGAATATCAGACGCCCATCCTGACGGCCTCGTCGCCTGAAGGCGCCCGCGACTTCCTGGTCCCGAGCCGGCTGCACCACGGCAAATTCTATGCGCTCCCGCAGGCGCCGCAGCAGTTCAAGCAGCTGCTCATGGTCTCCGGCTTCGACCGTTACTTCCAGATCGCCCCCTGCTTCCGCGACGAGGACCTGCGCGCCGACCGAAGCCTCGAGTTCTACCAGCTTGACGTCGAGATGAGCTTCGTCACCCAGGAGGACGTCTTCGCGGCCATCGAGCCGGTGATGCACGGCGTCTTCGAGGAGTTCGCGAACGGCAAGGCGGTCGATCCGTACCCCTTCGTGCGCATCCCCTACCGCGAAGCGATCTCCAAGTACGGCACCGACAAGCCGGACCTGCGCAACCCGATCGAGATGCAGGACGTGTCCGAGCATTTCCGTGGCGGCGGCTTCGGCCTGTTCGCGCGCATCCTCGAGACGGCGTCCAACGCCGTCTGGGCCATTCCGGGACCCAAGGGCGGCTCGCGCGCCTTCTGCGACCGCATGAACTCCTGGGCCCAGGGCGAGGGCCAGCCGGGCCTCGGCTACATCTTCTGGTCGGACGATCAGGGCGCCTGGGGCGGGCCGATCGCCAAGAACCTCGGCCAGGAGCAGACCTCGGCCCTGATGAGCCAGCTCGGCTTAGGCCAGGGCGACGCCGCCTTCTTCGTCGCGGGCGATCCGAAGAGCTTCCACAAGTTCGCGGGCAATGCGCGCACGCGGCTGGGTCAGGAGCTGGGCCTCATCTCGGATGACGCCTTCCGCTTCTGCTGGATCGTCGACTTCCCGATGTTCGAGTGGAACGAGGACGAGAAGCGCGTCGACTTCAGCCACAACCCCTTCTCCATGCCGCAGGGCGAGCTGGAAGCGCTGGAGACCAAGGACCCGCTCGACGTCCTGGCCTATCAGTACGACATCGTCTGCAACGGCTATGAGCTGTGCTCGGGCGCGATCCGGAACCACAAGCCCGAGATCATGCTCAAGGCCTTCGAGATTGCCGGCTATGGCGCCGAGGTGGTCGAGGAGCAGTTCGGCGGCATGCTGAACGCCTTCCGCTATGGCGCGCCGCCGCACGGCGGCCTGGCGCCCGGCATCGACCGCATCGTCATGCTGCTGGCGGGCGAGACGGCCATCCGCGAGGTCATCGCCTTCCCGCTGAACCAGCAGGGCCAGGACCTGCTGATGAACGCACCGGCCGAGGTGCAGGAGCGCCAGCTCAAGGAACTGGCGATCCGCCTGGCGCTGCCGCTGAAGGGCTAAGGGGGCCGCGCCCCTACTGGGTGCTGATCGTCCAGGGCCGCGGGGGGCGCGGCGGCTGGGGCGGACGGGGAACCGCCACGACCACGCCGCCGCCGGTTCCGATCCGGCCCCGGCACTGGCTGCCCCTCAGGCCCGACGGCAGACGGGTGTTATCGTCGGCGCAGGCCTGGGACACCTGGGCCTGGGTCAGGCCGCGGGCTCCCGACAGGTCGGTGTTGCGGATGTCGGCCCGGTTCAGCTCGGCGCCGGTGAAGTCGGCGCGGGTGAAATCGCCGCCGGTCAGCCGCGCTCCATGCAGTTCGGCGTTGCGGAACGAGGCGCGCACGAACACGCCGCCGCTCAGGTTCGCCCCGGTCATCTCGGCGTCCGCGAAGCTGGCGCCCGTGGCGTCCGCCCGGCTGAGGTTGGCGCCGAACATCTCGGTCTGGCCGAGGTCCGCATTGACGAGGGAGGCGTTGCCGAAATCAGCCCCGATCATCTCGGCTCCGGTCAGGTTCGCGCCCGTCAGGTCGGCGCTGGAGAAGACCGCGCCTTGCGCCTCGACGCCGCCGAGGTGGGCGTCCACGAAGGTCGCGCCGGCGAAGCTGGTTCCCACCAGCTCGGCCTGGCGAAGGTCGGCCCGGGTGAAGTCGCTGGAGGCGAAGTTCGAGCCGATCACCGTGGCGCCGCGCAGGTCTGCGCCGACCAGGGTGGCCGAGGTGAAGTTGGCGCCGTGGAACTGGGCGCCGGACAGGTTGCGGCCCGACAGCTCGCAGCGCACGCAGGCGCCTCCGAACGACACGACACGCGACACGTCCCGGTCGCCCACGGAAAAGCTGATGCCCGTATCGGCGCTGGCCGAGGCGGCGGCCGCGAGCGCCCAGACCGAGGCGGTCACGGCGATGGCGGTCCGAAGGAAGGAGGCGGGGGAGGCTCTCATGCGACCGGTTTGACCTCGCCGGGGGCCGGACACCACTTAATTCGCGGTAAGGTGAAAGGGCGTCAGCAGCTCGAAATCCGCAGCGAACCCGGCAGTTCGGTCGTCGGATCGCCGCAGGCCTGGTCGAGTTGCCGCTGGGTCAGACCGCGGGCGCGGCTCATCTGGGCGCCAGAAAAGTCGGCCCCCGTGAGGTTCGCCCCGGCGAAGTTGGCTCCTTCCAGATAGGTCCCGACCCAGCTGGAGTTCGTCATGTCAGCGCCGGCGAAGCTGGCGCTCGAAAAGACGCCGCCATACGCGATCACGTCGCGGAGGTTCGCATTGCTGAAGTTCGCGCCGTTCAGAACGACGGCCGTCATGTCCGACTGCTGCAGCCTGGCGCCCGAAAAGTTCCGGCCGCGCGCCTCGAGCCCGGTCAGGTCGGCCTGGAACAGGTTGCAGCCCGGGCAACTGGCGCCGCGCTGGACCGACGCGATCTGCGACGGGTTCTGGGCGGCGGCCGGCGCGGCCACGAGGACGGCGGCGGCGAATATCAGAAGGTGCGGTCTCATCTGGCGGTCCCGAAGCGAACGACCTCTCGGGCCAAGCAAGAATCGCGCCGTCAGCCGCTCATCGACGGCGTGACCCCGCAGGTGTCGCAGACATAGCCCGCGCCCTTGTGCTGGAGCGCCGCGTCGCCGCAGGCCGGACAGACGTCAGCCACCGGCGGCCCGGCGGGCGTCGCAGGTTCGGCCTGCGGCTTAGCATTGAAGGGCAGGACCACCAGGTTGTCGGGAATGGCGCCACGCGAAAATCCCTTGGAGATCAGCGTGGCGGCCGGCGCGGGTTCCTCCGGCGCGGGCCGGGCGTCGATGTCCGGCGGCGTCTGGGCGAGGTCCCGACGGCCGAGATAGCTGACCGCCAGTTCGCGGAAGACATAGTCCAGGATCGAACTGGCCGACCGGATCGAGTCGTTGCCGGTGACCGCCCCCGACGGCTCGAAACGAGTGTCGACGAAGGCGTCGACGAACTCTTCAAGCGGCACCCCGTATTGCAGCCCGATCGAGACTGCGATGGCGAAGTTGTTCATCACGCTGCGGAAGGCGGCGCCTTCCTTGTGCATGTCGATGAAGATCTCGCCGATCTCGCCTTCCTCATACTCGCCAGTGTGGAGGTAGACCTTGTGGCCGCCGATCGCGGCCTTCTGGATGTATCCCTTGCGCCGGTCCGGCAGTTTGCGGCGTTCGCGGTCGCGCTCGACGATCTTTTCGGCCACGGCCGGGACGCGCTCGGCGACCGGGAGCGCGGCCAGGGCTTCGGCGGCGTCCTCGTCCTCCTCGTCCTCGTCGGCGAGGAGCGAGGCGTTGAGCGGCTGGCTCAGCTTGGAGCCGTCGCGGTAG
>NZ_JANJTL010000038.1 GCF_024711105.1 Brevundimonas sp.
GCGGGCGGCCTGGGGCTGCTGGCCCTGGCCTGTCTGCCGATCCCGGGCCTCCCCACGCGGCCCGGGGCCTATCTGGCGGGCTCGTTCGGCGCCCCGCTCAGGGACTTCTTCGGCCGCTTCGGCAAGCTGGCCGGGCCGATCCTCGCCCTGATCTGCGTCTATCGCCTCGCCGACTTCGTCCTCAACATCATGAACCCCTTCTACCAGGACCTCGGGTTCAGCTTGATAGAGATCGCCGAGGTCCGGAAGGTCTTCGGAGTCATCGCGTTATCGGCCGGGGTCATCGTAGGCGGCTGGTCCGTCGCCCGCTTCGGCCTGATCCGGACCATGGTGATCGGGGCCTTCATGAGCCCGGTGTCGAACCTGGTCTTCGCCTGGCTGGCCACCCAGGGCCATGACCTCGGCGCGCTGTTCATCGCCATCGGCATCGACAACGTGGCGACCGGCTTCGCGGGCACGGCGCTGATCGCCTACATGTCCAGCCTGACGTCGATCGGCTTCACCGCGACCCAGTACGCCCTGTTCAGTTCGCTATACGCCTTGCCGGGCAAAATCATCGCCTCGCAGTCCGGCCGTATCGTCGAGGCCTCGGCACGGTCGGCGGATGCAGGCGGGCCGCTTGCGCCGCTGAAGGGGCTGTTCGCGAACCTGTCGCCGGAATCGCTGGTCACCGGCGCGGCCACCAGCGGCGTGACGCGCGAGGGCCTCGGCGCGGGCTACGTCACCTTCTTCCTCTATTCGACCATCATCGGAGTGTTCGCGATCTGGCTGGCCTTCTATGTGGCCAAGCGCCAGCCGGCGGCGGAAGCCGAGGCCAAGGCGCGGCAGGCCGAGGAAGAGGCTGAAGCCTAGCCCTCCTGACCGGGCGGCGGAGGGCCTAGCCCTCCGTCTCTTCCCCGACCGCGCCTTCCTCGTAGGCGGCGAAGGTCGCGGCGGTGATGATCTCGGTCACCGCGGCGCCCAGCGGCACGATCTGGACCGACTTCTCCAGGCCGACCAGCACGGGCCCGACCAGGGTCGCGCCGCCGAGCGCCTGGACCAGCTGGGTCGAGATGGCGGCTGAGTGGATGGCCGGCATGATCAGGACGTTGGCGTCCTTGCTCAGCCGCATGAACGGGTAGTTGGCCCGTTGGTCCGGATCGAGCGCCAGCTCGGGCGGCATCTCGCCCTCGTATTCGAAGTCTGCGCCGCGCTGGTCGAGGATCCGGATGGCCTCGCGCACCTTCTCGCCGCGCTCACCCGGCGGATTGCCGAAGGTCGAATAGCTCATGAAGGCCACGCGCGGCTGCCTGCCCAGTTTGCGCACCGTCGCCGCCGCCTTGATGGCGATGTCGGCCAGCTCCTCGGCGCTCGGCATCTCATGGATCGAGGTGTCGGCCACGAAGATGGTCCGGCCCTTTGCCAGCAGGATCGACAGGCCGATCATCCGATCCTTGATGTCCAGGACCCGCCGGACCTCGCGCAGCACCATGTTGAAGTTGCGGGTCACGCCGGTGACCATGGCGTCGGCGTCGCCGCGCGCGCACATGGTCGCGCCGAAGTAGTTGCGGTCCTGGTTGATCATCCGCTGGACGTCGCGCTTCAGATAGCCGCGCCGTTGCAGCCGTTCGAACAGCCAGTCGGTGTATTCCGCGTTCTTTCCGCTGAGCCGCGCATTGGCGATCTCGATGCCCAGCTCGTCGAAGTTCAGCCCGGCTTCCAGCGCATTCTGGCGGATCAGCTCCTCGCGGCCGATCAGGATCGGCGTGCCCAGCTGCGCCTGCTTGAAGCCCCAGGCGGCGCGGATGACCGACGGCTCCTCGCCCTCGGCGAAGACGACCCGCTTGTTGGGCGCGGCGCGCACGGCCGAGGAGATGCGCTGCATCAGGGCGGCGGACGGATCGACCCGCTCGCGCAGTCGGGCGCGATAGGCGTCCATGTCCGCGATGGGCTTGCGCGCCACGCCCGTGTCCATGGCCGCCTGGGCCACGAATGGCGGGATGTACCAGATCAGGCGCGGGTCGAAGGGGGTGGGGATGATGTAGTCCGGCCCGAACTTCAGCTGGCGGCCGCGATAGGCTGCGGCCACCTCGTCGGGCACGTCCTCGCGCGCCAGCTGGGCCAGGGCCTGGGCGCAGGCCACCTTCATCTCGTGGTTCACCCGCCGCGCCCGCACGTCGAGCGCGCCCCGGAAGATGTAGGGGAAGCCCAGCACGTTGTTGACCTGGTTGGCGTAGTCGGACCGGCCCGTGGCGATGATGGCGTCCGAACGCACCGACTGGACCTCTTCCGGCGTGATCTCCGGGTCCGGGTTGGCCATGGCGAAGATGATCGGATTGGGGGCCATGGAGGCCACCATCTCCTTGGTGATCGCGCCCTTGGCCGCCAGGCCCAGCACCACGTCGGCGCCGACCATGGCCTCTTCCAGAGTGCGCAGCGGCGTGTCGGTGGCGTGGGCGGCCTTCCACTGGTCGACGCCCGGCCGGCCCTTGTAGACTACCCCGTCGCGGTCGATGATCACGGTGTTCTCGGCGCGCACGCCGGCGGCCTTCATCAGGCCGATGGAGCTCAGGCCCGCGGCGCCGGCGCCCACCAGCACCACCTTGACGTCCTCCAGCCGCTTGCCGGCGATGTGGCAGGCGTTGATCAGCCCGGCGGTCGAGATGATGGCCGTGCCGTGCTGGTCGTCGTGGAAGACCGGGATGTCCAGCAGGTCCTGCAGCTGGCTTTCGATGACGAAGCATTCCGGGGACTTGATGTCCTCCAGATTGATGCCGCCCCAGGTGTCGCCGATGTTCTTCACCACGGTGACGAACTCGTCCGGGTCGGTGGTGCGCACCTCGACGTCGAAGCTGTCGACGTCGGCGAAGCGTTTGAACAGGACGCTCTTGCCCTCCATCACCGGCTTGGCGGCCATGGCCCCCAGGTTGCCCAGCCCCAGGATGGCCGTGCCGTTCGAGATGACGGCGACCATGTTGCCCTTGGACGTGTAGTCGTAGGCGAGGTCCTCATCCTCGGCGATGCGCAGGACCGGCACCGCCACGCCCGGCGAATAGGCCAGCGACAGGTCGCGCTGGGTCGCCATCGGCTTGGTCGGCTGCACGCCGATCTTCCCCGGCCTGGGCAGCCGGTGGAAATCCAGCGCCTCGTCCTCGGTGAAGTACTGTTTGTCGGTGATGTCGGGCATGGGGTTTCCTTAGCCCCGCGCCCGACCGGCCTCAACCGGCGGGCGTATCGCCTTCCGCCGCCGCTTCGCCGTCCGCGGTCGAAGCCGCGTCCTCGGCGGTGGCGCTCGGCCGCGGATTGCCGCGCTCGTCGGTGTTGCGGATGAAGTCCGAGGACGCGCCGCAGCCGTTCAAGGTCTCCATGCCGATCTGCACCCGTGCGGTCAGCGGATAGGTCCGGTCGCTCATGCCGTCGGAGCAATCCGTGTCGATCACCGTGATGACCAGCGGCTGGCCGTCGTCGGTGGTCGAGGTCCAGGTCCCGGTGGTGCCCTGGATCACCGGCGTGGTGCGCGGCGCGGTCATCTCGGGCCGGTCGACGCCCGCCAGGCGGATCTGGCCGCCGGTGATCTCCACGCCCCAGAAGGGCTCGGTGCCCAGCAGGTTCACGTCACCGGCCAGGTCCACTCCGCCCAGCTCCAGCGAGGGCGGCGGGGGCGGCGTCGTACCGCCGCCGTCGCCGTTGTCCGTCGGCTCGCAGGCGGCGAGCGACAGGGCCAGCAGGGCAGGGGCGGCGATGAGGAAACGGCGCATGGGAAGACCTCTGCGAAAGCTTTGCCGAACATAGGCCCGCCCCGGGCCTTTCCCGTCAAGGCGAGTCGGCTACCATCAGGCCATGAACGCGCCCTCGGTCCTGGAGTTCTTCGCCGGCGGCGGCCTGGCCCGCCTGGGGCTGGAAGGCTGGCGCACGTGCTTCGCCAACGACATCGATCCAGTGAAGGCGCGCGCCTATGCCGCCAACTTCGGTCCGGATCGCCTTGTTCAGGCGGACATCTGGTCCCTTGGTGTTGAAGACCTTCCAGCCGAAGTCGCGGATCTGGCATGGGCATCCTCCCCGTGTCAGGACCTCAGCCTCGCCGGCGCGCGCGGCGGCCTGTCGGCCCGGCGGTCCGGCGCCTTCTGGGGATTCTGGCGGCTGATCGAGGCGCTCGACGCCGAAGGACGCGCGCCGCGCCTGATCGTCATCGAAAATGTCGTGGGCCTGCTGACCTCCCGCGGCGGCGAGGATTTCCATGGCCTGTGCGACCTCCTGGCGTCGCGCGGCTGGCGGTTCGGCGCGCTTGAAATGGATGCGGCGCACTGGCTGCCCCAGTCCCGCCCGCGCCTGTTCGTCGTCGCGACCCGCGACGAGGGCGGCCCCGCAGCGTCCGGGCCCTGCGGTCCGTTCCATTCGAGGGGTGTGGTTGCGGCCTGGGAGCGGCTCTCGGAGCCCGCGCGGGCGGCCTGGCGATGGTGGCGCCTGCCGACCCCATCGCTCAGGAACACCAACCTCGCCGCCGTGCTCGAGACCGACCTAGACGCGGGCTGGTTCGATGCGGCGCGCACCCAGCGGCTGCTGGACCTTATGGCGCCGTTGCACCGCGCCCGGCTGGACGGACTGTTGGCGACTGGAGAGCGCCGCGTCGGCGCCGCCTACCGGCGGGTCCGGCGCGAAGCCGGCGTCCGCACCCAGAGGCTGGAGGCGCGTTTCGACGGGCTGGCCGGGTGCCTCCGGACGCCAGCGGGCGGGTCGTCACGCCAGTTCGTGATCGTGGTTGAAAACGGCGAGGTTCGGGCTCGTCTGCTCACCGCTCGGGAGGCTCTCCGGCTGATGGGCGTTCCGGACGCCTACGCGGTTCCAGGGTCGACCGGGGGTGCTCTCAAGCTGGCCGGGGACGGGGTCGCCGTCCCCGTCGTGCGGGCGCTGTCCGACGGACTGCTGCTCCCGCTGCTGGGCCGTTCGAAGAAGGCCGCGGCCTAGCGCCTACTTCTGCCGCCACACTCCGCCGGAGTCGCGATACCACTGGCCGGCCGGTATGGAGCCGAAGCGCTGCTGGAAGGACGAGGCTCCCGCCGCCGCGGTTCCCGTAGCGATGTCGCCGGCGCCGGCCGCCACCGCTGCCTGGCGGTAGAGCTCGGCCCGGCCGCCGTTGATCTCGGCCATGGCGGCGCGGATCTGGGCGGTCATCTGGGCCTCGACCCGGACGCCGAGGTAGCCGTCGGCCATCTCGCCGACGATCCCGGCCGTCTTGGCCTGGTTGATGATCGTCCGGGCGTCCTGACGGGTCACCGCCGCCGAAGCGGCCGACACGACCGCCGGGGCGGCCAGGGCGGCGGCGGCCAGGCCGGCGCCGATCAGGGCCATCAGGGTGGATTTGCGCATGGTCATGGTCCTATCCCCCTCAGAACAGGTCAGGATTCTGCGCGATCAGGTCGCGCACTTCCTGGTCCAGCCGGATGCGGACGTCCGCATCCAGCTTGGCGTAGATGTTGATCGGGTCCACCTGGACCCGGATGGTGGGCGTGCAGGCGACGGCGACGCTGAACGCGGCCATCGCGGCCAGGATCGCGGCTTCGAGTCTCTTCATCGGCCTTCTCCGTCTCCTTCGCCGTCCATCAAACGCGGGGGCGGCTGAACCGTTTCTGAACGCTCATCGGTCGCCGTTGCGTGCGCGCTGAAGCTCCATTAGGTCGGAGATGAACTGATCCAGGTTCAGCGACGTGTCCAGCGTCAGATTGATCTCCGTGCCGGACGGCAGGGGCAACTGCCGGTTCATGAACTCGCGCTGGATCAGCTCCGACAGGGTCAGGCGGATTTCCTGGTGCTGTGGCGGGTCGTGGCGGCCATGGATGGTGAAGAGCACCCCCAGCCGGCCCTGCGGCAGGCTGTTGATGGTGGCGTCCAGGGTGTCGAAGCTCAGGTTCTCCATGGCCTGGTAGGCGAAATCCTGCACCGCGTTCGGCGGCACGGCCTCGCCGCCGCCCTCGGCCTGCAGGCCGGTCAGCGCTTCGCGTCCGATCGCCAGACGGCCCGGCTGGACGGCGGTGATCCGGCCCTCGATGAAGGTGACGCCATCGGGACCCATGACGAACGGCAGCCGGCCCGACACCACCGCGTCCAGCTGGACCCGGTCGGCGAAGCCCGAGCGCCCGATCAGCTCGCCCAGCTGGACGTTCTCGAGGATCAGTACGCCCTCGTAGGCCTCGGAGGCGTCCAGCGGGATTTCCAGGGGCTCGATGCTGACCGAACCGCCTGCGGTCTCGACCCGTCCGTCGGCCAGCCTCAACCGGTCGGCGTTGAGGTCGAACTCCACCTCCGCCGACAGCAGCG
Organism: Brevundimonas sp.; assembly: GCF_024711105.1. Classification (GTDB taxonomy): domain Bacteria; phylum Pseudomonadota; class Alphaproteobacteria; order Caulobacterales; family Caulobacteraceae; genus Brevundimonas. The sequence goes on from NZ_JANJTL010000038.1 coordinate 6,295, forward strand.
GCAGGAAGGCGTCGATCCGCTCGACCCTCAGCCGCTGGGCCGGCGCGGTGGTCAGGGGCGCCAGGCTGATGAACTCGACCTCGCCCCTCAGCCGCGTTACCGGTCCGGCGGGGCTGACGAAGTCGAGGCCCTCGGTGCTCAGCACGCCCGAACTGGTCGCTCCGTCTGCGTTCCAGCGGAAACCGCCGGTAAAATCGACAGCGCCCGACGCCTGCGACTGAGCGACACGTTCGGCGAACGGGCTCAGATCGGCGGGCTGCAGGCCTTCGGGCGCGAAGGTCACGCCGCGCGCGTCGATGATCAGGCCGCCCGCGCCGCTGCGCCCATCGTGGCGCAGGGTCAGGTCGGCGACATCCGCCCCGTGGACACGGTCAGCGATCTCGAAGGCGCCGTCCCAGACCTCGTTCGCCAGGGTCACCCGGCCCGTCCCGCGCATCGGATTGAACCGCGTCGGCTCCTGGGTGTCGTAGATGATGGCGCTCGCCACGTCCGCGGTGGCGGTCAGGCCCGAGCCGCGGTCCGCCGCCGTGATCAGGCCCGTCGCCTCCGTCACGCCCATTCCCAGGAACGGCGCCTCGGCCCACACCTCGCGGGCCTGGCTGCGGAAGCGCCAGCCGTCGGCGATGGTCAGCATCGGCCCGTCCGGCGGACACAGGCTGGCCGACAGGTTGTGGACGTCGTTCTCGCCCAACTCCAGCAGTGCGGCCGTGAAGGGCGCGCAGCCCCCGGCGAAGTAGTCGGTCCGCCCGCCGCCGATCTCCAGCCGTCCGGCCGTCGTCAGGGACACGTCGCGGGCCAGGACGAAGTCCAGTTCGGCTCGGCCGTCGATCCTGGCTGTGATCCCGCGCCCCATGTCGTAGCGGATCACCTGGACCTGCGCGTCCGGAAGGCCGCCGCCCGTGGCCGTCAGGGCGAAGGCCCCGCCGCCGCTTTCGCCGGGCCGGGCGGCGTAGAGAGGCTGCCCCTCGCGGGTCTCGATCACCACCTGGCCGCCGGACGCCGGGGTGACGCGGGCGGGCCGGGTCAGGAACAGGGTCGTGCCAGGGCTGCCCGTGCGCAGGGTCAGGCCGGGCGCATCCAGCGCGAACGCGCCGAAGGCGCGCTTGAGGTCCGCCTGCTCCGGAATGTCCTCGGCGCGCGGCGCCCCCAGAATGGGCCAGCTGCCGCCCCGCGAGCGCACGCCGCCGCGCAATGTGACCAGGCTGGCGCCGGTGAAGGTGGCGTCCAGATCGAAGGCGCCGGTGACGCCCAGCAGGCTCAGCTCATCCTGGCTGAAGCGGACGGCCGTCAGGCCCGCGTCGGCCGTCAGCTCCGTGCCGTTCGGGCCACCGCCCGCAACGGCTTCCGACAGGGAGAGCATCAGCCCCTCGGCCGCGATGTCGCCGCGCCGAAGCCCCCCTGCCGCCACCCGCGCCGCGCCGTCATAACGCCAGGTGAGCGCCTCCCCGCGCCCGATCCGGAAACGCTCGCCATTGAGGTCGGCGCGGACGCGGCTGAGGCTGAGATCGCCGCTGTTCAGCCCCCCGGCGCCCGCCGTACCGTCGAGCCGGCCGTCCAGCGAAAAGACGTCCAGCCACCCCTCGGCCTGGCCGTCGAAGGTCAGGTCGGCTTGCAGGGCGTCGGCCTCGCCGCCGTCCCAGCCGGCCTCGGCGGCGGACAGCTCCATCCTGGCCCGAACCGTTCCGTCCGCGCGCCGCAGCCGGGTGTCCGGATAGGGCGAGTTCAGCACGAAACCAAGCTCCGCCGCGCGCCCGGTCATGCCGAGCCCGCGGATCGCTTCGACCTCGGCTGAGCCGTTGAGGACGAGACGGTCCCCCTCCGCTCGCGCGGTCAGCCGGCCGCTCGTCAGATCCAGGTCGATCGCCTCGTCGCGCAGGCGCGCCGCTGGAAGGACGATGTCCGCGCGAACCAGCCGACCGTCGTCGAGCCGCGCGTCGCCGGTGGCCCTCAGGTCGCCGCCACGCGTGATCAACCGGGCGGTCGCGTCCTCGATCAGGATCAGCGGCCCGCCTTCCTCGTCGGACGGAGGCCGGTCGAGAAACTCCTCGATGACCGGATCGAGCGAGCCGAAGCTGATCTCTCCATCCGTCAGCGTCGCCTTCACCTGCGGGCGCACGACCCGGATGCGGCTCGGCGTCACCGAAAACCCCCCCGCCCAGGGCGCCCCCAGAGCATAGTCGACCTCGATCCGCTCCACGACCAGGTCCGGATCGTCCGCCGGGCCGGCCCTGAGCGAAGCCACCAGCCCGTCGAAGTCCAGCTCCTGGAACTGGACCTCGGCCTCGACTCCGCGATCCTCCAGCCAGTCGGTCAATACCTGCCGGGCGGCCTCGCGCCGGGCCGCGTAGGCGATGACCAGCAGCGCCAGCAGCAGGCCGACGATCGCCCCCGCGGCCATCACGGCGCGGGGCAGCCGGCGGCGTCCGCGCCTCGGCGGAGGAACAGGGCGTGCGGCCGTCGTCGTCTCGTTCTGGGTCAACCGGCCCGCTCACCAATCACTGAGGGCGACATCAAGCGCCTAATGCGCAAGCGGGCAAGGCGGCGCCCCTCTTGCACGACACCAACGCGCAACCGTGACCGTGGGGACACTCCAGCTTGTTAATCTTATGGTCGAATCCGGTGCGGCATATTGATGCTGTAGAGGCCAGGAATCCTCCGATTCCGCCTCTAAGGCTTGAAAAGCCGGGGATTCGCGTCTCAGGGTCCCGAACTTTCCACCGGCGACGCGACAGGGTATAGCGCCGCTTGAGTTTTTTGGGCCGAGGGTGTGGCCCGGCGCCTCTTGACGGCGCCGCGAAACGAATGGGGGGCCGATGGCTCAGTTCGATCCGCGACGCCAGCCGGTGCGTGTGTCTCCGCATCTGTTCACCGTCTGCGCCGCCGTCGCCGTCGCCGCCCTTGTCTGGCGCGTCTATCAGCCGCTGGAGACCGCCGCCCAGGCCGCCGGCCTGACCCCGGTCCAGCTGGCCCAGCTCGAATCCCAGGCCTTCGCCGCGGCGTCCGCGCCCGACGGCCTGACCAATCCCGAAATCGTTCCGGTCGAGGTCCGCTCCGGCGAGACGCTCGAACAGGCCGTCCAGCGCACCGGCGTCGACGCCAACGAGGCGCGCGCCGTGGTCCGCAGCCTGGCCGACGGCTTCGATGTCGTGAACATCCGCGCCGGTCTGCGCTTCGAGACGGCGGTGGCGCGTCCGCGCTCGGGCGGCGGCTCCGCCCGCCTGATCGGCCTGACGCTCCGCACCGGTCCGGCCACCCAGCTGACCGTGACCCGTAACTTCGATGGCGCCCTGCGCGTCCGCGAACTGGCCGAGCAAGTCACCCAGGAGACCACCGTCGCCTCGGGCGAAATCCACGGATCGCTGCACCAGTCCGCCGTCGCGCTTGGAGCCGACTCCTCGGTGGTGGCCCGCGTCGTCCAGCTCTTCGCCCACCGCCTCGACTTCTCGCGCGACATTCGCGCCGGCGACCCCTTCACCATGGTGTTCGAGCGCACCGTCACCGAGAGCGGCGTCACCGTTGACACGGGTGAGCTGCTTTACGCCGAGCTGAAGGGCGTGCGCTTCTACCGCTACCAGCCGGCCGGCGCGTCCCAGGCCCAGTATTTCGACGAAGAGGGCAAGAACATCCGCGGCTTCCTGCTGCAGACGCCGATCGACGGCGCCCGCATCAGTTCCAACTACGGCATGCGTCGCCACCCGATCGCCGGCTATCGCCGGATGCACCAGGGTATCGACTTCGCGGCCGGCTACGGCACGCCGGTCGTGGCCGCGGCCGACGGCGTGGTCGTCGAGGCCCGCCGCTGGGGCGGCTACGGCAACTGGGTGCGCATCCGCCACTCGGACGGCTGGGAGACCGGCTACGCCCACCTGTCGCGCTACGGCTCAGGCATCCGCGCCGGTCAGCGCGTCCAGCAGGGCCAGATCATCGCTTACGTCGGCTCGACTGGCGCCTCGACCGGCCCGCACCTTCACTATGAACTCTGGCGCCACGGCCAGCGCGTGAACCCGCGCGGCGCCCGCGTGCCCCAGGGCACCATCCTCACCGGCCGCGAACTGGCCGCCTTCCAGGCCCAGCGTGCCCGCATCGACGCCATGATCGCCGAGCGTCAGGGCGGTGGCGCGGTTCAGCAGGCCGCCGTCGCAGAGCTGCGACCCGCCCAGGGCTGATCCCTATTCCGCTCACCCCGGCGAATGCCGGGGCCCGGATGACATAGCGCTGGCGCTGCTTCAGGTGCCTGCGGCGCGTCCTTGCCACGCCCGAGCCATTCGATCTGGATCCCGGCCTTCGCCGGGATGAGCGGTAGATTACGGGACCAGGCCGCGCGCCTCCTCCACCGTCGCCACCAGCCGCGCCAGGTCCTGCGGCCGGCTGAGGCGATGGTCGCCGTCCTTGATCAGGCTGAAGACCAGGTCCCGGCTCTCGATCCGTTCGGCCAGCTTCAGCGCGTGCCGCCACGGCACCGGCTCGTCCTCGGCGCCCTGAAGGATGCGCACGGGTGCGCTGATCGCCACCGGTCCATTGAGCAGGGTCCAGCCCCGCGCCTCCTCGAAGAAGTCGCGCGTCAGATCGTGCGTCCCCTCGAAGTCGGTCACGGTGTGAAATCCCTGCTCCAGGATCTCGCGGCGCGCCTCGTCGGTCAGGGATGGCCACATCAGGTCGTGAGCGAAATCCGCGGCCGGCGCGATCAGCACCATGGCCCCGATCCGCTCCGGCCGCGCCACGGCCGCCAGGCACGACACCCAGCCGCCCATGGACGATCCGACCAGCACCACCGGTCCCTGGATCACCTCGTCGATCAGGGCGATCAGGTCCTCGCGCCAGCGCCCGATGGTCGCCCTGCGCCATTCGCCGGACGAGGCGCCGTGGGCGAAATGGTCATAACGAAGGTAATCCCAGCCCCGCTCGGAGGCGGCCTGCGCCAGGGCCTCGGCCTTGGTCCCGCCCATGTCCGAACGCCAGCCCCCGACCCAGGCCACGGTCGGCTGTCGGCCGCCGGTGCGCCGCCAGGCGAGGCGCTCCCCATCGGGTCGCTCGAAGAAGCCTGAGGTTTCGGTCACGGTCGCATTCCTCTAGAGCGGGGCGGTGGCGACGCTTCCCCCGAACTTCACCCTGCTGCAAGTGGTCCCGCGCCTGGACGCCGGCGGCGTCGAGCGCACCACCGTCGACATCAGCCGCGCGGTGGTCGAGGCGGGCGGCCGTTCACTCGTGGCGTCGGAGGGCGGACGGTTCGAAGGCGAGCTGGCCGACGGCGGCGGCGAACTTGTCCGCCTGCCGGTCGCCTCCAAGAATCCCCTGACCATCTGGTCCAACATCGGCCGGCTGAAGCGGCTGATCCGGGCGGAGACCGTCAGCCTGGTCCACGTCCGCTCGCGCGCCCCGGCCTTCAGCGCCCTGCGCGCCGCGCGCCGTTGCGGGGTTCCGTCGATCTCGACCTATCACGGCGTCTACAACGCCCGCAGCGACCTGAAGCGTTGGTACAACGGGGTGATGACGCGGGCCGATCACGTCATCGCCAACTCAGACTACACCCGCCGCCACGTTCTCGACGCCTACGACCTGCCGCCCGAGCGGATCACAGCGGTGGCGCGCGGCTCGGACCTGGCCCGTTTCGATCCAGCCGCCGTCTCGCCCGACCGTATCGCCGCCGCCCGGGCCGCCTGGGGGGTGGGCCCGGACGACGGCCGCACCCTGTTCCTCCTGGCCGGACGCCTGACCCGCTGGAAGGGTCAGGGCCTCCTGGTCGAGGCCGCCGACCGGCTGAAGGCGCAAGGGCGCGACGACTTCGTTGTGGTCATGATCGGCGACGATCAGGGACGCACCGCCTACCGCGCCGAGATCGAGGCCATGATCGGCCGCGCGGGCCTGAGCCCGCAGGTTCGACTAGCCGGCCACTTCGACGACATGCCCGCGGCCTGGCTCGCGGCCGACGTGGCCGTCGCGCCGTCGCTGGAGCCCGAGGCCTTCGGCCGCACGGCCGTCGAGCCCCAGCTGATGGGCCGTCCCGTCATCGTCGCCGGCCATGGAGCCCCCCTGGAGACGGTCCTCGACGGCGAGACTGGCTGGCGCTTCCCGCCCGGCGACGCCGGAGCCCTGGCCGATCGCATGGCCCAGGCCATCGAGGCGGGGGAACAGGGCCGCGGCGCCATGGGGCAGGCGGGCCTGGCCCGCGCCCGGCGGCTCTATTCGCTCGACGCCATGATCGAGGCCACCTTCGCCGTCTATCGGGATGTGCTGGAGCGCGCGGTCCTCGCGCGCTAGCCTGTCGGCCGTGTCGGAGAGGCGTCAGGGCGGCGGCTGAGCATGGAAATTCTCGCGCCCATCTCGGTGGGGGAGCTGATCGACAAGATCACCATCCTGCGCCTCAAGGCCGAACGGCTGACCGATCCGGTCAAGCTCGCCAACGTCGGCCGCGAGCTGTCCCGTCTTGAGGCGCTGGCTGACGACCTGCCGCAGACGCCCGAGTTCGCCGATCTCACCGCCCGGCTTCAGGCCCTGAACGCCGTCCTGTGGGACATCGAGGACGCCAAGCGCCGCCACGAGCGGGAGGGGCGTTTCGACGCCGAGTTCGTGGCGCTGGCCCGGCAGGTCTACCTCAGGAACGACGAGCGCGCCGCACTGAGGCGCGCGCTCAGCGTCGCCGCCGGCTCGGCGATCGTCGAGGAAAAGTCCCATGGCTGACCCGGGCCGGGGCCTCTTCATCACCAATACCCGGATCGGGGACACCATCCTCACCACCGGAGCGCTCGCGGCGCTGCATCGCCGCCACCCGGGACTTCGGTTCACGGTCGTCGCGGGCCCGGTCGCCGCGCCCCTGTTCGCCGAGACGCCCTATGTCGAGCGCGTCATCCCGCTCAGGAAGACGCGCTTCAGCGGCCACTGGCTACGGCTCTGGCTCCAGCTGGCCGGCGTGAACTGGTCGGTGATCGCCGACATGCGCGGGTCGGGCGTGTCGCGTCTGCTCGCGGCTCGGAAGCATCACGTGCGGACCACGACCCGCGACGACCGCCGCCACAAGGCCGAGCAGGCGGCTTCGGTCGTGCGCGCTTCGATCGCGGAGGCCAAGCCGGTCATCCACGTCTCCGACATCACCCGCGTCCGGGTCCGCGCCCGCCTGCCCGAAGGCCGGCTGCTGGCCCTGGCGCCGTCGGCCAACCGTGTCGGCAAGACCTGGCCGATCGACCGCTTCGCCGACTATCTGAACGCCGCGACCCGCATCGGCGGGCCCCTGTCCGGCTGGTCGGTGGCGATCCTCGGAGGGCTCGAGGACGCCCCGGCTGCGCGCCGGCTCCAGACCGCGCTGCCCGACCGGCGCATCCTCGACTTCACCGGCGAGGCGCTGTTGCCGACGGCGGCCCTGCTCGGCCAGTCCGACCTCTTCGTCGGCAACGATTCCGGCCTGATGCACCTGGCGGCGGCGATGAATACGCCGGTGGTCGCCCTGTTCGGCCCGACCGACGAGCGGCTCTACGGCCCCTGGGCCGTCGAGCACCGGATCGTGCGCGATCCGCACGCCCGGTTCGAGTTTGGCGCAACCTCCCGCACCGTCAGCGAGACCGAATGCCAGATGGACGGCGTCACCGTGACCCAGGTCCTGGAGGCCACAGCTGACATCCTTCGTTCGGCCGCGCCCCGGCCGCGCTTGCCAGTTTCCGGCGCCACGGCCATATAGACAGGCTTGCGGAACGCCCCGGCGCGCCGGTGCGCCCGCATGCGAACTTAAACGGCTCCAGGAGACCAGCCTATTCGCCGCCCCATGCAGGCGCCCCCCGTCAAGGACGGGCCGCGCACGAACCAAGACATCCGCGTTCCCCGCGTCCTTCTGATCGACCAGAACGGCGAAAAGCAGGGGGAAATGCCCATCTCCGCCGCCCTGGAGGCCGCCGAGGAAGTGGGCCTGGACCTCGTCGAGATCGTGCCAAACGCCAATCCGCCGGTCTGCAAGATCCTGGATTACGGCAAGTTCCGCTTCCAGGAGCAGAAGAAGAAGAACGAGGCGCGCAAGCGCCAGAAGGTCGTCGAGCTCAAGGAAATCAAGCTCCGGCCCAACATTGACACCCACGACTACGAGGTGAAGGCCAAGGCCATGCGCCGCTTCTTCGAGGAGGGCGACAAGGTCAAGGTGACCCTGCGCTTCCGCGGCCGCGAAATGGCGCACCCCGAGCTGGGCATGAAGCTGCTCGAGAAGGTCAAGGCCGACTTCGAGGAGGTCACCAAGGTCGAGTACGAGCCTCGCATGGAAGGCCGCCAGATGATCATGATCCTGGCGCCGAAGTAGGCGGGTGACCGAGGGGGCCGTCTTCGCCGCATCGCTCCGGACGCTGGTCCAGCGCAGCGCCCGGGCCCGCTACGCCGGGGCGATTCTGCTGTTCCTCGTGGCCCTGGCCGTCCGCGTGGCGCTCGCGCCGGCCATCGCCAGCGGCTACGGCATGACGGTCTTCTATCCGGCCGTGATCCTGGCCGCCTACTGGCTGGGCGCACGGCCGGCGGTTCTCACGGCCCTGCTGTCGACGGTCGCTGTATTCGGCTTCCTGGCCGGCCAGCCCCTGTCGATCGATGCGCGCGGCTGGGTGTCGCTGGTCTTCTTCGCCATCACCTCGGGCCTGGCCATCTATCTGCTCAGCACCATCCGCGCCCAGCTGACCCGGCTGGCCGAGGCCAACGACCGGACCGAGGCCCTGGTGCTCAGTCAGGCCGGCCTGTTCCGCGACCACGCCGAGCGGGTCACCAATCACCTCCAGCTCATCGCCGCCATCCTCGAGCACCGGGCGGGTGAGGAGACGGGGCCGGACGCGTCGCGCCTGCTCACCAACGCCGCCTCGCGCACCCTGCTGATCTCGCGCATGCACCGCGAGTTCGCCGGCGACGCGGACCGGACTATCGACTTCCCCGCCTTCGCCCGCCGGCTCGCCGCGGCCTCGGTCGGCGGGTCGGGCCGCCGGGTCGAGGTGCGAGGCGACGGCGTCGACCTGCCGCTGGAGCATGCCACCGCGCTCGGCGTCGTCCTGCTCGACCGGCTGAACGCCTCGCGCGGCTTGGCCGCCGTCGACATCGGTCTGCAGGGCGGCGACGTCGCCTTCGGCATGGCGGTCGAAGAGACCCTGCCCGCCGCCCAGCCGACCCACGGCCTGCTTTTCCTCGAAGCCGTCGCCACCCAGCTGCGCGGCCGGCTGGAGATCGAGGGCGACGGCGACCTCGCAGTCATCCGCCTGACCTTCCCCGCCGGCATCCAGCCGCCGGCGGCCTGGAGCCCGCTGGAGCACGCGGTCCACTAGCCGCCACGCTTGCCCGCGAGGGCCCGACCCTCCACCTTCGCACCATGAGCGACCGGTCGACCGGCCAGGCGCCGTCGCGCGTCACGGCGGTGCTGGGCCCCACCAACACGGGCAAGACCCACCTGGCGGTGGAGCGCATGTGCGGCCACGCCTCGGGCATGATCGGCCTGCCGCTCAGGCTGCTAGCGCGCGAGATCTACGACCGCGTCGTCCTGATGAAGGGCAAGGCCGCCGTCGCCCTGATCACCGGCGAGGAGAAGATCGTCCCCGCCCGGCCGGACTATTTCGTCTGCACGGTCGAAGCCATGCCGCTGGAGCGGACGGTCGAGTTCCTGGCCGTCGACGAGATCCAGCTCTGCGCCGATCCCTCGCGGGGCCACATCTTCACCCACCGGCTGCTGAACGCGCGCGGCCGGTCCGAGACCATGTTCCTCGGCTCTTCGATGATGGCGCCGCTGATCCGGCGGCTGCTGCCCGAGGCCGAGATCACCACCCGCGACCGCTTCTCGGTGCTCTCCTACGCGGGGCCGAAGAAGCTGACCCGCCTGCCGCCGAGGACCGCCATCGTCGCCTTCTCGGCCGAGGCCGTCTACGCCATCGCCGAGCTGATCCGCCGCCAGCGGGGCGGCGCCGCCGTCGTCATGGGCAGCCTCAGCCCCCGGACCCGCAACGCCCAGGTCGCCATGTACCAGTCCGGCGAGGTCGACTTCCTGGTCGCCACCGACGCCATAGGCATGGGCCTGAACATGGACGTCGGCCACGTCGCCTTCGGCGCGCTGCGCAAGTTCGACGGCAAGCGCACCCGCTGGCTGACCCCGCCCGAGGTCGGCCAGATCGCCGGCCGCGCCGGCCGCTTCACCCGCGACGGGACCTTCGGGGTGACGGGCGAGTGCGAGGAGATGGACGAGGACCTCGTCCACGCGGTGGAGTCCCACGACTTCGAGCCCATCCCGGCGGCGGAGTGGCGCAACGGCGCGCTCGACTTCACCAACCTGCCGTCCCTGATGGCCTCGCTCGCCCAGCCGCCCCAGCGCCCGGGCCTCAAGCTCGCCGACCAGGCGCTCGACGAGACCACCCTGCGCCGCCTCGCCGCCGAGGACGAGATCGCCTACGCCGCGCGCGACCGGTCAAAGCTGATCCGCCTGTGGGACGCCTGCCAGATCCCCGACTTCCGCAAGACCACGCTTGAGGAGCACGTCCGCCTGACGCGCGAGGTGTTCGAGGCGGTCACCGGCCCGCGCGGCCGGCTGGGCGAGGACTGGATCGCGCCCCAGTTCGCCGTGCTCGACTCCACCTCTGGCGAGATCGACGTCCTCGCCGGCCGCCTCGCTCAGGCCCGCACCCTGGCCTATGTCGCCAACCGCTCCGGCTGGCTGGCGTCCGCGGAAGCCTGGCGCGGCCAGCTGCAGGCGCTGGAGGAGCGCCTGTCCGACGCCCTGCACGAACGGCTAAAGGCCCGCTTCGTCGACCGCCGCACCTCGGTCCTGATGCGCGCGCTCAAGGACTCCTCGGTCTACGCCCAGGTCTCCGACCAGGGCCTGGTCACGGTCGAGGGCGAGACGGTCGGCCATCTGACCGGCCTGGCCTTCACGGGCGACAAGGGCGGCTCGGACATCGAGTCCCGCACGCTGCGCGCCGCCGCCCGTCGGGCGGTCGAGCCCGAGGTCATCCGCCGCCTCGGCGCGCTCGCCGCCGACGACGACAAGGCCTTTGCCATCCACCCCGACGGTTCGATCACCTGGCACGGCTCGGCGGTCGCAGCCCTGACGCCCCAGGCCCGGCCGTTCGCGCCGCGCGTCCGCCTGTTCGGAGAACTCGGCCCGCTCCCGGCGCGTGAGCGCGCCGCCCGCCGCATCGAGGCCTGGCTGTCGGCGCAGGCCGCCCACCGTCTCGGCCCGCTGAAGCGCCTCGACGAGGCGCTCGCCGACGGCCGGCTCAAGGGCCTGGCCCGCGGCGTCGCCTGGCGTCTGTCCGAGGCCTGGGGCCTCCTGCCGCGCGACGCCGTCGAGGCCGACCTCGCCCAGCTCTCCAAGGTCGAGCGCCGCGCCCTGCGTGAACTCGGCCTGCGCATCGGCGCCCACACCGTCTGGCTCCCCCACCTCCAGGCTCGCCGCGCCCGGTCCCTGCTCCTCGCCTACGCCGCCGGCCTCCCCCGCGACGACGCCCACAGCCTCGCCGCCCACGGCCTGCGCCTCGTCGCCGGCCACCCCATGCCCGTCCTCACCCTCGAACGCTTCGCCGAGGCCCGCCGCGAGGCGAAGGGCGGCCCGCTGGGGGAGGAAGCGCTGGCTGAACTTGGCTGGACGGCCGACCAGGCCAAGACCGTCGCCGCCGCCCTGAAGAAGGACGCGCCCAAGCCGGCCAAGGCGGAGCGGGTGGTGAAGGTCGTGAAGGACTCGCCGTTTGCCGCGCTGGCGGGTCTCGCTCACAACGCAGCGCCTACCCGCCGCACGGGCCGTCGAGCTTAGGCCCGCTAAAACGCAGGCCAAGTCCTCAGAGGGCGACCCGATGCGGACGCAGGCTGCGTAAGTGACGGTTGGGTCGGGCTACTTTCCTGGTCTCGACCCAATGTCTGCGGCAGCGAAAATTGTTGGGGAGTGAGCTTCGTAGAAACCTGTAAAAACCGCGTATGGCTGTCGCGGCAGGCGACGCATGAAGCTCATGAAGCCGCGCTCCGATTTGACGCGGGCAACGCCAAGTAACTCCATCGAGGTCGAGATCCATTCGACGCCGTCATCACTCTGAGCGCCAGAAACTACGATTTTTGCTCCATAGGCGATAACATGTGTGCCTACCTGGAAGACATGGCCCAGCAGCATGTCGAGTGGGCCAGGGCGGGGCAGTGGCACATCGGCGTCGGTTGTGAATGTGACCTTGGCTGCTTGGCCGGGCTCGCGGATCAGAGCAGCCAGCGTGGTCAACTCGTTACCCGCAACCCAAAGGTGCTCTAGAGAGGCTTTGGCATTAGGCGCGCCGGCACGTTCGAAAACGGTTGCTGCAGCATTGGTGAGGCGAGCAAGCTTTTGCCAGTCTTCGCGTGCTTCAGACTCGGGGTCGTGCGCGTGAAACTCCAGCGGTTTCGCCTTAGCCGTCTTCACAGTGAAATGAGCGCCGCCTTCGGTCATGGCTGCGAGCATCGCATACAAGTCGCACCATTCTTGAATTTTGTGCGCGTCGTCTAACGGCGCGGCTTCGTCACGGGAAATCGTAGCGTTCAACACGTGGCCATGAAAAGCCAGCTTTATCTGTAGAATTCCGGCGCGGATGAGCGCCTTATATTTCCCAAATGTCGAACCAACATACGCGGGCGCTCGGAATATCTTGGCCCGAAAATTATAAATACTGCTGTCCGTGTGAACGGAGACTTCGCATTTTTCGGGGGCGGGCTGAAATCGCATAACGCCCGGACCGGTTGGTGCGTCTGCAAGAGGCAGGGTGATCCCGAACCGCGTCAGAGACTCAGACACTGCGCTCACGTCTATGGGACGTAGACCCAGGAAGGCATCCGTGATGTCGTCCGGCGTGCCACTGAAGTCGACCTTCAGTTCCCTAGCGCCAGGTGCAAAGCCTACAGTGTTAAGTTCCCGGTCCTTCTCCTTGAGATAGGCCAAGGGGCTAAGTGCGCACGCATCTTCGAGGCATCTCCGAAGCTCAGCGTGGTGCACTGGCCGGTCGGACGAGAAATCGGAAGGTTTGACTCTCAGCCAGATCTTGTTTGGCTTTTCGCCTCTGACCTCAGCCTCGCGCAGACGCCTTAATACCCGTTCTACAATCTCGCCACGGCAATGGATGACGTTCATCCGCGAGAACTGGAGGTCCGCGTTGGAATTGACGGCAAGGGCGCAAATGAAACTTGGTCCTGGGTGCTTGATTAGCTGCTCCGCAGCCGACAGCCTGAGGCGGACTTCATCGCCGTCTGCCCAATGGGTCTTAACCTGAACCCGTACCGACGGCGGGGGCGGCCGACTGTCTAGGTTCTTTGTGGAGTCGTCGAAGCGGAAATCGACGATGTAATCGAAGCCGGCGCGATCACGCGTGACAGCGTTGGCCGTCAAACCAGCATCTGCGCACAGTTCGCCAAAACGCTTTTCCCCCTTCTCTCCAAGGTCGTCGTTGCTGAGAGGGCGCGGCATTACGGCACTTTCTAAGCGAATCGGGACCTCGTGAAGCTGACTTTATGTGGAAAGAGCCGAACTCGTTCCCGTATTGCGCGTCTCACCGCGAAACGCTTTCAATCACTTGCTCCAAATTTGTGGTCCTAAACCCCCCGCCCCCTCAGCCCATGTTCCAATAGGCGCATGGACACGCCCACGCCTCCCCCCCGCCGAGCCCCTCCCGCCCTTCACCCAGCGCCCTTCCTCCGAAGAGCTCTGGCGCCGCGCGCGCCAGGACTATCTGGGCGGGGACACCGCGCGGGTGGTGTGCGAGCGGTATCAGCTGTCGCAGCGGACCTTCTACGGCCGCGCCGCGCGCGAGGGCTGGCGCCGGACCGATGTGGAGGCCTCGATCAACGACGGACCGCCGGCGTGGAGCCATCACCACTACCAGGACGCGGTCGACGTCATCGCCGACCGGCCGGAGTTCGCCGAGATCCAGGCGGCGCGGGACAACGACGCCTTCAATCTGCTGTTCTCGCCCGACGCCGAGGACCTGCGCGGCTTCGCCTTCCGCCGCGCCTGCGAGGCGGCGGCGCTGTACAAGCCCGCAGAGACGGCGGCCTGGCTCAGGGTCCAGCGCCTGCTCGACCACGCCCAGCCGGTGCGCGACCCGCGCGACGGCCCCTACCGTCCCGAAGACCATCTCAGGGCGAGCTACATCCGCGCCATGACGGCCCCGACCGGCCCCGAGGACGAAACCCCGTCCTGATGGCAGTGCTGCAGTTGCAGTCATTTTCCAGACTGCAGGTTCAGGAGGCTATCGCCCCCGCCGCCCCGCCAGAACCATCGCCCCGACCACGCAGGCGACGAACAGCAGGCCCTCCACGGCGCCGACGGCGACCTGGGTGACCGGGCCGAATCCGGCCTCTCCGGCGACGCCGCCCATCTGGTCCAGGTCCAGGCGCGACTGCGGGAAACGCTGGGCCAGTTCGGCCAGCGACCCGGCCATCAGCCGGCCGCCCATCAGCGCGATGGCCGCGCCCGCCGCCAGGCCGGCTAGCCCGCCGGACGCCACGCCGATCCTGAGCGACAGCCGCTCTCCGGCCAGGCCCGCGATCCAGGCCCCCAGCCCGACGGCCGCGCCCAGCACGATGCCTTCACCCGCGCCCGTGATGTCGCCGGGCGGCTGGCCGAACAGCAGGCTGAAGGCGTCCGAGCCGACCAGCCGGGCCAGGCCGCCCACGATCATGCCCGCGACCGCCCCACCCAGGATCCCCCACGGCCCGGGGCGTCCGTCACGGCCGGCCAGGGCCACGCCCAGCCCCACCGCCGCTCCGCCGACCAGGCCGATGACCAGTGTCAGGATGATCAGGACCGTCACGACCGAGGTCGCGCCCATGCCGGGCCCCGCCGCCTCCGACACGCCCGCCAGCCCGTAGAAAAGCCCACCGAGCATGCCCGCGAAGCCGCCGCCGGCCGCCGCCGCGCCGGCCAGCCACAGACGCCCGCCCCAGTCCGCCTTCCGCCCGGGCGCGTCGCGGCCCGCCTCCGCCTCGCCGTCCCGGCTGACCGGGGCGATGAAGCGATAGCCGTGCTTGGGGGCCGTCTCGATGAAGCGGGGACTGGTGGCGCTGTCGCCGAGCCGGGCCCTCAGCGTCCGGACGCACTGGGTCAGGGCCTCGTCGGTGACCGGCACGCCCCTCCAGACCTCGTCCAGGAACCTGTCCTTGGTGACCAGCCGCCCCTGTTCGCGAACCAGCAGGATCAGGGCGTCCAGGTACCGGGCGTTCAGCTCGACCGGAACGCCGTCCCGCGTCAGCGTCCGGTCCTCCGGGTCCAGCCGGAACCTGTCGAAGCGATAGCCGCCGGACGCCACGTGTTCAGCCGGTTTCCCGAGGTGGATGACCGTCCTGTGATGCCCCGCCCTCGCCGGGCTGGCAACGGGGCCCGCCTTCGGCGCCCTTCGCCCGGACGATTTCAGCGGGACCTCAGGATTTGCTCATGCCGCTCACCGGGCGCCCGGGCCAGACTGGCGACCTCGAAATGCGCTCAAGGGAGCCCGCCGTGACCGACCAGACCGATCTCATCCGCCGCATGCGCCGCCTCAGCTTCATCCTGTGGCTCGGCGCGGCCGGCCTGCTGCTCGTGCCGCTCATCGCCATGCAATATTCCGACGAGGTCCAATGGACCGCCTTCGACTTCGTCTTCGCCGGCGGGATGCTGTTCGGCTCGCTGGCGGTGTTCGAACTCGCCCTGTGGCGCGCGCCGAGCCTGGCCTATCTGGGCGGGGTCATATTCGCCCTGGGCACGAGCTTCGTCCTGATCTGGGTGAGCGGCGCCGTCGGGATCATCGGCTCGGAGGACAATCCCGCCAACCTCTGGTTCCTCGGCATTCCCCTGCTGGTGGCCATCTGGGCGGTCGCCGGCATGTTCCGCGCCCGCGTCCTGATGCTCGTCATGTTCGCCGCCGCCCTGGCCCAGGTCGCCATCGGCGCCTGGGCGGTGATCGGGAACGTCGGGGCCGAAGACCCCAACTGGCCGATGGACGCCATCGGCGCCACGGTCGTGCTCTCGATCGGCTGGCTGCTGGCCGGAGGCCTGTTCCGCGTCGCCGCGCACCGGTCCGGCGCCTGACCATGGCGCCGGGGCCCGGCCTCGCGCATTCTGCTGATGGATGGACGAGACCTGCCGCATCGATGTCTGGCTCTGGCGAGCCCGCTTCTTCAAGACCCGCGGCCTCGCCGCCCGCTTCGTCGAGGAGGGTCGCGTCCGTCTCATCCGCTCCGGCTCGGAGGTTCGGCTCGACAAGGCCAGCCGCAGCATCCGCCCGGGCGAACGGCTGGTCTTCGTGCTTGGCGGGCGGGTGACCGAGCTCACCATCCTGGCCTGCGGCGCGCGCCGCGGCCCGGCCGAGGAGGCGAGGGGTCTCTATGCGCTGGAGCCCGCGAGTTGACAGGGCCCCGTCGCGGGCCCATGTGCGGCCCGCCTCCCGCATGAGTTCATTCGCCCACCGATGACCTACATCGTCACCGACGCCTGCGTGCGCTGCAAGTTCATGGACTGCGTCGAGGTCTGTCCCGTCGACTGCTTCTATGAGGGCGAGAACTTCCTCGTCATCAGCCCGGACGAATGCATCGACTGCGGCGTCTGCGAGCCGGAATGTCCCGTCGACGCCATCAAGCCGGACACCGAGGACGAGCCGGACGGCAAGTGGCTCCAGATCAACGCCACCTACGCCAAGGTCTGGCCGAACATCACCATCAAGGGCGTGCCGCCCGCCGATGCCGAACAGTTCGAGCGCGAAACCGACAAGTTCGAGAAGTACTTTTCGGACAAGCCCGGCAAGGGGCGTTGACGTCTCAAGGCCCGACTCTAGCCCGTTTGAATTTCGCCGTTTTTGTGCTATATAGGGTTGTGCTGACGGGCGGCGTCGCGGATTTCGCGGGCCGCCCGCCTTATTGAAAGGCCGCCTGAACGGCGGCGTTCGGCAGAGGTCGAGTGTCTCTTCTCACCTGATGAGATCGGTGCGGCGCGGAACTCCGGGGACGGAGCGACGCGCGGTCGGGCGTCGCCGTCGGCGGCGCGGAGCATGTCGCCTCAAAACGAGAGGTTCGGAATGAGCAAGAGCGGTCTGGAATTCAAGGTCGGCGACGCGGTCGTCTATCCGGCGCACGGCGTCGGCAAGGTCGCGGGGATCGAGACCCAGGAAGTCGCCGGCATGTCGCTGGAGGTCTATGTGATCACCTTCGACCACGAGAAGATGAACCTGCGCGTCCCGACCAAGAAGGCCAAGACGGCGGGCCTGAGATCGCTGGCCGCACAGGAAGTGGTGACCACGCCGCTGACGGGAAGCCGTCGTCGGAGAGCGCACAGGTGTCTTCGGTGTTTGCGTCCC